>CAYLPI010000048.1:3879-22007 GCA_964385505.1 uncultured Bordetella sp. | reverse complement strand
GCACGGGACAAAGACACTGCGGCCGGCGCCGGCCGCAGTGTCTTTGTCCCGTGCGAAGGGGGGGACGTATCGAGTGGCGTAACCAGGTCGGCGCCCTGCCCTTGCGCCAGCAGCGCGGCGAGTTCGCCGACCCACGCCGGTCGCGGCCACGAGATCGGCTCGAACACCAGTTCGGCGGCGCCGCCGCAACACTGACCAAGGCTGGGTCCGAGCGGGAAGCGGTAATGCGCCGGTGATGCGTCCGGCGCGGTGCGCAGCATCGTGTGCAACATCGCGCGCGCAATCTCGCACGCCCGCAACTCCAGGTGCCCGCCGCCTATGGTGCCGAAGGTGCCTATGGTGCCGGACAATCCGTGCTGCGATACCAGCATCTTGGTGCCGGCTTCGCGCGGCACCGAACCCTCGGCGCGGGCCACGGTGACCAGCACACAGGGCACGGCCTGCGTTTGCAGCGCCGCGAGCCAGGCGCGGTCCAGGCTCACGCTTTGCCGGCCGCTGCGCGCGCCGCCTCGACCGCGAACAGCACGCGCTCGGGCGTTGCCGGTGCGTCGAGTGCGGGGCTGACGCGGTAGTCGGCCGCACCGGCGACCGCATCCTTGATGGCATGGAAGACCGAAATCGCCAGCATCAGCGGCGGCTCGCCGACCGCCTTGGAGCGGAAAATCGTGTCCTCGACGTTCTCGCCGCGTTCGTAGAGTTTGACATTGAAGGCCGCGGGCACGTCGCTCGCAACGGGAATCTTGTAGGTCGAGGGCGCGTGCGTGCGCAGCCGCCCCTTGTCGTCCCACCACAACTCCTCGGTGGTGAGCCAGCCCATGCCCTGCACAAAACCACCCTCGACCTGGCCGATGTCAAGGGCCGGATTGAGCGAACGCCCCGCGTCGTGCAGGATGTCAACGCGCAATACCCGCGTCTCGCCGGTGAGCGTGTCTATCGCCACCTCTGAGACCGCCGCGCCATACGAGTAATAATAAAAGGGCCTGCCCTGCAGGGTTTGCGGGTCATAGGAAATCTTCGGCGTCAGGTAAAAACCCGTCGCCGACAGCGATACACGCCCCATCCAGGCGAGGTGTGCGAGTTGCGCAAACGAAACAAATTTTTCGCCGGCGCGAATGCGGTTGGGCTCGAAAACCACCGCAGCCGCATCAACGCCGAAGTGGCGCGCGGCGACCGCGCTCAGGCGTTGCCGCAGTTCGCGTGCCGCCGCCTGGGCGGCCTTGCCGTTGATGTCGCTGCCGCTCGATGCGGCGGTCGCCGAGGCGTTGGGTATCTTGCTGGTGTCCGATGCGCTGACCCGCACCTGCCCGACGTCGATCTGCAATTCCTCTGCCACCACCTGCGCCACCTTGGTGAACAGGCCCTGTCCCATTTCGGTGCCGCCGTGGTTTAGCAGCACGGTGCCGTCGGTATAAATTTGCAGCAGCGCGCCGCCCTGGTTCATTTGCGTCGAGGTAAACGAAATGCCGAATTTGACCGGCGTCAGCGCAATGCCGCGCTTGATCACCGGGCTCGCCGCATTCCAGGCCGTCAGCGCATCGCGCCGTTCGGCGTACTTTGCGTCCTGCGCAAGTTCGGCCACCAGTTCGCTGATGATGTTGTCCTCAAGGCGCTGGCCGTAGTGGGTGACATCGCGCTCGCCCTTGCCGTAAAAATTACGCCGGCGCACATCAAGCGGGTCGATGGCGAGCGCACGGGCGATTTCGTCGAGCACGTACTCGATGGCCATCATGCCCTGCGGCCCGCCGAAGCCGCGAAACGCCGTGGCCGACTGGGTGTGGGTTTTCAGGCGGTGCGAGGTGATGGCGACATTCTCGAGAAAATAGCAATTGTCGGCGTGCGTCATGGCGCGGTCGTTGACCGGGCCCGACAGGTCGGCCGAGTAACCGCAGCGCGAGGCGAGCATCAGCTCGAGGCCAAGCAGCCGGCCGGTGGCGTCGAATCCGGCGTCATAGCGCACCAGAAAATCATGCCGTTTGCCGGTGATCATGATGTCATCGTCGCGGTCGGCACGCAGTTTCACCGGCCGGCCGGTATGGCGCGCCAACAGTGCCGCAGCGCAGGCAAACTGCGCCGGCTGCGTCTCCTTGCCGCCAAAGCCGCCGCCCATGCGGCGGCATTCGACCGTCACGCTCGAGGCCGGGATATGCAGCGCCTCGGCGACCTTGAGTTGCACTTCGCCCGGATGCTGGGTGGAATTGTGCACGCGCAACGTACCGTCCTCGAGCGGGATGGCGTAGGCGATCTGGCCCTCGAGGTAAAACTGTTCCTGGCCGCCAAAACGGAACTCGCCGCTGACCCGCTGCGGCGCCGCGGCGAGCGCGGCCCCGGCGTCGCCGCGATCGAGTTGCCTGCTCGGAATGACAAAGGACTGCGCGGCGAGCGCATCGTCAATGGTCAGCAGGGCGGGCAGGTCCTCGTAGTCGATGCGCGCGAGGCGCGCCGCGCGCCGCGCCGCATCGACGCTGAGCGCGGCGACAACGAACAGCGGCTGGCCGAGGTATTGCACTTCGCCGGCGGCGAGTATCGGGTCATCGTGCAGGATGGGGCCGAAATTGTTCTCGCCCGGAATATCGGCGGCGCTGAGCACCGCCACCACGCCGGGCGCGCTTTTTACCGCCGACAAATCCATGGCGAGCACGCGCGCATGGGCGCGCTGCGACAAGCCGAATGCGGCGTGCAGCGTGCCGCGTGCCTCAAGAATATCGTCGGCATAGGGTGCCGTGCCGGCAACGTGCAGGTGGGCGCTATCGTGACGCAAGGGCGCGCCGGCACCGCCCTCGACCAGCGTCTCGTGCGAAGCGGTGGCGTTCATGCGATCACCTGCGTCACACGGGTGATCCGGCCGGTCGCGTCGCCGCCCGCAGTCTCGAGATAAAACCGCCGCAACAGATTACGCGCGGCCAGCGCACGATAGGCGGCGCTCGCGCGCATGTCGCCGATGGGCGTGAAGTCCGCTTCGAGCAGCGCCGCGGCGGCCAGCACCGTGGCCTCATTCCATTCGCGATCGAGCAGCGCCGCTTCGCACTGGCGGGCACGCTTGGGTATCGCCGCCATGCCGCCAAAGGCAATGCGCACCGCCTGCACCCGCCCGGCGCGCAGCACCAGCCAGAACGCGCCGCACAGCGCCGAGATGTCCTGGTCGGCACGCTTGGACAGTTTGTATACGCGAAACCGCGTCTGCCGCGCCGGGTCGGGAAGCGGAATCAGGATGCGCTCGACGAATTCCCCGTCGCGCAGCGCGGTCTTCTGGTAATCGAGATAAAAAGCCTCGAGTTCCATCTCGCGCGCCGCCTCGCCGCGCCGAAGCACCAGTTTGGTGCCAAGCGCAATCAAAGGGGGCATGCCATCGCCGATGGGTGAACCATTGGCGATATTTCCGCCCAGGGTCGCGGCATTGCGTATGGGTGGGGACGCAAAGCGGCGCAGCAATTCATCCAATTGCGGAAAATGATCGAGCAGTGCCGGCTGCAGTGCTGAGATCGACACCGCCGCGCCGATGTCCAGATGGGTCGCGGTGATATGAATCTGTGTCATCGCGGCGACCTCGCCGACATAAATGATATCGCCCAGATCGCGTAATTGCTTGGTCACCCACAAGCCGATATCGGTGCCCCCGGCGAGCAGGCGGGCCTGCGGATGGCGCAGGCGCAGCGCGGCCAACTGGTCCACGGTCCTTGGTGCATGAAACACCGCGCCGGGGCCGCTGGTCGCCAGCGCCTCGGTGCGTGACAGGCTTTTCAATTGCGCCAGCAAAGCCTGCTCCGACTGCGCTGCGGCTGCGCAGGTCGCACCGCAGGCGAGGCCGGCCCAGTCTTCGGCCGGCTGCCCGCCGCCAAGCTCGTACATCTTCTGCGCCGCATCGACAATCGGGCGGTATCCGGTACAACGGCACAGGTTGCCGGCCAGCGCATCGTCAATTGCCGTGCGTGACGGGGCTGCGGCGTTTTTGTACAAGGCGAACAGGGACATCACAAATCCGGGCGTGCAAAACCCGCATTGTGAGCCGTGGCCGTCAGCGAGTGCCTGCTGCACCGGATGCAGGCTGCCATCGGCGCGCCTGAGGCTCTCCACTGTAATCAAGGCCTTGCCGTCGAGCGTCGGTATGAACTGGATGCAGGCGTTGACGGCGCGGCATTGCAGCCGGTCGCCGATCGCCTCGGCCAGCACCACCGTGCAGGCGCCACAGTCACCCTCGGCGCAGCCTTCCTTGGTTCCGGTAAGCCCGAGGTCCTCACGCAGGTATTGCAGCACGCTGCGGGTGGGGGCGGGGTTGCACAGCTCGCGTACCTCGCCGTCGAGTACAAAACGAATCACAGCCGAATCAACGCGTTCCGGGTTCAAAGCGCCAACTTTCTTGATTTCCAGACGAAATCATGTTCAGATTTGAGCAGAAAAATGTCAATAAAAAACTCATGCAAACTGCGTGCTGCGCTCGACAACCCGAGCCGTGCGGCGCGCTCGCAATGACCACCACAGTCGCAAGGCCCTTGCGCTGACCGCAATACAGCGCTACCGGAGCATTCAGGGCGCATTCAGGCAGCATCCAGGCAGCATTCAGGCAGCATTCAGCAGGTTTCGTGCCGAATTCCGCATCATGGCACGCCGATTGCTCTGTTTTATTCAAAACTGATTCAAAGCCGTCCCGATATTGATCCATACTGCCCTTAAAACAGCCTCAGCCGAACCATATGTACATATAAATAACAGGAGAGACCCCATGACCGCATTCACCACATTCACCCGCCGCAGCTTCGCCGGCGCCCTCGCGGCGCTCAGCCTTGCCGCCGTTTCGGGCCCGGTACTCGCCCAGGCGCAGCCGATGACCAAGATCCGCTTCATCCTCGATTGGCGCTTCGAGGGCCCGGCATCGCTGTTCCTGGTGCCCAAGGCAAAAAAATATTTTGAGCAGGAAGGGCTTGATGTCACCATCGACTCGGGTTCGGGCTCGGGTGCGTCGGTCAACCGGGTCGCGTCGGGCGCCTATGAAATGGGCTTTGCCGACATCAGCGCCATGGTCGAGTTCATGGCCAACAACCAGGGCAATCCGGGTGCGCGCATGCAGGCGGTGTACATGGTATACGACCACTCGCCGGCTGCGGTGTTTACGATGAAAAAATCGGGCATCCTCAAACCGTCCGACCTCAACGGCAAGAAACTCGGCGCGCCGGTGTTTGACGCCGGGCGCAAGGCCTTCCCGATGTTCGTCAAGGCCAACAACCTCGATGCCAGCAAGATCAGCTGGACGGCGATGGAGCCGGCGTTACGCGAGACCATGCTGGTACAGGGCCAGGTCGATGCCATCACCGGCTTCACCTTCACCAGCCTGCTCAACCTCAACGCCCGCGGCATCAAGGACGAGGACGTGGTGATGATGAAGTACGCCGACAACGGCGTGAAGCTGTATGGCAACGTCGTCATCGCCAGCCAGAAGTTCATCGACCAGAACCCGAAGGCGGTCGCCGGCTTCCTGCGCGCACTCACCCGCGGCATGAAGGATGTCATCGCCGATCCGGCTTATGCCATCCAGGTACTGAAGGAACGCGACCCGCTCATCAACGTCGCGCTTGAAACACGCCGCCTGAAAATGGCCATCGACGACTCGATCGCGACGCCCGATTTCAAGTCCAACGGTATCGGCGCCATCAACAAGGTGCGCTTCGAGGACACCGTGGCGCAGGTGGTGTCGGCCTTCGGCATCAAGCAGGCGGTGAACTCGGACAACATGTTCAACTCGAGCTTTTTCCCGTCGAGGTCGGAGCGGCAGATTTTCTCGAAGTAAGCTGCGACACGCTTTTTTGGCGCCCCCGCCTGCCGGGGGTATTTTTTGACTGATTGTCCACTGATTGTCGACTGATTGTCGACCGATTGTCGACCGATACCGGGAAGCGCCATGGCTGATACATTCGTCGAGTTCGACCACGTCGATCTCGCCTACGACGAAACAAGCGGCAACGCCATCGAGGATATCTCGATGACCATACGCGAGGGTGAATTCATCGCCATTGTCGGCCCCAGCGGCTGCGGAAAATCCACCTTCATGAAACTGTGCACCGGCCTCAGGCCGCCGACCAAGGGCACCGTCACTGTCGACGGCCGCGAAGTCGGCGGGCCGCTGAAGATCGTCGGCATGGCCTTCCAGAACGCGACGCTGCTGCCCTGGCGCACCACGCTGGACAACGTGCTGCTGCCCCTTGAGATCGTCGAGCCCTACCGCTCCAGCTTCAAGCAGAAAAAAGCCGAATACGTCGAGCGCGCCAAGGCGCTGCTCAAAACCGTGGGCCTCGAGGGCTACGACGACAAGTTTCCGTGGCAGTTGTCGGGCGGCATGCAGCAGCGTGCATCGATCTGCCGCGCGCTGGTGCACGAGCCCAAGCTGCTGATGCTCGACGAGCCCTTCGGCGCGCTCGATGCGTTCACGCGCGAGGAATTATGGTGCGTGCTGCGCGACCTGTGGGCACTGAAGAAATTCACCGTGGTGCTGGTCACGCACGACCTGCGCGAAGCGTCCTTTCTTGCCGACAAGGTCTATGTCATGAGCAAGCGCCCGGGCCGCATGCTGGTCGAGCGCGTCATCGACATCGAACGCCCGCGCGACCTCGAGGTCACCTATGGCGAGAAATTCACCTCTATTGTGCTCGAGCTGCGCGAGCACATCGGCCACATCCGCAAAATCTGACCGGCCCCGACCAAAACCCATCATGGCAAAACGACACAAGCTCGAACCCTACGCCCCGTGGATTGCGCTGGCGATCATCCTGCTGACATGGGAGGGCGCCTGCCGCCTGTTCAGCATTTCCGAATTCATTTTCCCCAGCCCCATCGGCATCGTCCTGTCGCTGGTGGAGTTCGCCGGGCCCATTACCAACCACGCGCTGCAGACCTTCTGGACCACCATGGCCGGCTTTGCCATCGGCGTGTTCGTCGGCACCCTGCTCGGCTTCATCGTCGGCTCGTCGCGCTTTTTGTATAACGCGCTCTATCCGCTGATGGTCGGCTTCAACGCCATTCCCAAAGCCGCCTTCGTGCCGGTGCTGGTGGTGTGGTTCGGCATCGGCACCGTTCCGGCCATACTGACGGCCTTCCTGATCTGCTTTTTCCCGATCACCGTCAACGTCGCCACCGGCCTTGCCACGCTCGAGCCCGAGCTCGAGGACGTGCTGCGCGCGCTGGGTGCGAGCCGCATCGACGTGCTGCTCAAAGTCGGCCTGCCGCGTTCGCTGCCCTATTTTTTTGCCTCGCTCAAGGTTGCCATCACCCTCGCCTTTGTCGGTTCGGTGGTATCCGAGACGGTCGCTTCGAACGAGGGCATCGGCTACCTGATGATGTCCGCCGGTTCGCAAATGCGCATGCCCCTCGTCTTCGCCGGCCTGGTGGTGATCAGCGCCATGGCGATGGTCATGTACGAGGTGTTCGCAGTGCTGGAGAAACGCATGACCGGCTGGGCGACGCGCGGCATGGATGGTACGAACTGAGCTTTGCGCACCGACGGTGCTGCTCAAGGCGAGCGGCTATTAATGCTTGTGCATCCCGTCCGGGGATTTCCTGGAACGTTCCTCTCTGATTGTTCGGTGATTGTTCGGTGATTGTTCGCTGATTGTTCGGTGACGCTATTTTTTAGTTGAGGCGTTTCGCTCCGTTGCGGGAGCGACCTGCTTTCTTTGCTGGCGAAGCAAAAGAAGTGACTCGCCCCCGCAAGGGGGGTGAAACACCCAAATTACAAAGCAGCGCCAGCAAAGGCAAAGAGAAGAACCACGCCACTGGATTGCCACCTGAGCGGCAACGACGGCAGCTGGAAACGCCCTAGGGACGGCCCTTTCCAGCCGGTAGCCCTGTCACATCACCCGATGTGTCAAGGCCGCAGGCAGGCCAGATTGCACTGCACGTAACCTGCATCGCGCCCCGGCTAAATGGCGCGGACGATGCCGCCGTCCACGCGCACCATGGATCCGGTGATATAACTCGCGCGCGCGCTGACGACAAAGGCCGCCGTCGCGCCGATTTCGGCAATACTGCCGTAGCGGCCCACCGGAATGAGGCTGGTCGAGCGCCGGCTTGCCTCCGCGACGCTGATGTTCTCTTTTGCCGCGACCGCCTCGTCGGTGAGGCGCACGCGCTCGGTGTCGATGCGCCCGGGCACCAGCACATTGACGGTGACGCCGTCGGCGGCGACCTCCCCGGCCAGGGTTTTGGACCAGCCGACCAGGGCGCTGCGCAGCGTGTTCGATACACCAAGGATGGGGATGGGCTGGGTCACGCCCGAGGACACCACCGTCAGCACGCGCCCCCATTTGCGCGCGCGCATGCCCGGCACAAACGCGTCCGCCAGCGTGATGACCGACAAGACCATGTCCTCGAAGCGGTCGCGCCACTCGGCGCTGCCGCGCTGCGACGCCCCGCCATAGCCGGGACCACCGGTGTTGTTGACAAGGATGTCGATGTCGCCGAAGGATTTGAGCACATGCGCGGCAAAGGCCGGCAGCTTGTCGCAATCGGACAGATCGACGACAAAGCCGTGCATGTTGCCCTCACCGAGCGCACGCAGTTCAATCGCCGCGGCCTCGAGCCGCGCGATATCGCGCGCCGCAATGGCGACGTGCGCACCCTCGGCGGCGAGTTCGCGTGCAATGCCAAAGCCGATGCCACGGTTGCCGCCCAGCACCAGCGCCCGTTTGCCTTTCAAGCCTAAATCCATGCGGTCGCTCCCAATCCAGATTTCGATCCGGCCGGTCCGCGTTTCAGAAACGGCCCGCGACCGGCGCTTTTCGCCGGTGTTCTAGGCGAGCACCACGCGCGCGAATTTCCTCTTGCCGACCTGCAGTACCACGGTGCTGCCGGCAACCAGCTTGAGTTCGCGGTCGCTGACGCGTTCGCCGTCAAGGCGGACGCCACCCTGCTCGATCATGCGCAAGGCCTCGGCGGTGCTGGGCGTGAGCCCGCTTTGGCGCAGCACATGGGCGATGCCAAGCGGCTGACCACCCAATGCCAGCGTGACCTCGGGCATGTCCTCGGGCGCGACGCCCTGGCGAAACCGCGCCTCAAAGTCGGCCAGCGCGGCTTCAGCCGCAGCGCGTGAATGAAAGCGCGTGACGATCTCCTGCGCCAGCCCGACCTTGATGTCACGCGGATTGCGGCCGGCGGCGACCTCTTTTTTCCAGCCGGCGACCGTCGCATTCGATTCGAACGACAGCAGGTCTATGTAGCGCCACATCAGCTCGTCCGACACCGACATCAGCTTGCCGAACTGCTGCTGCGGCGCCTCGGTGATGCCGACGTAATTGCCCAGCGACTTGGACATCTTGTTGACGCCGTCAAGACCCTCCAGGAGCGGCATGGTGAGGATGCACTGCTGCACCTGGCCGTGCTGCTTTTGCAGTTCACGGCCGACCAGCAGGTTGAATTTCTGGTCGGTGCCGCCCAGTTCGACGTCGGTCTTCATCGCCACCGAGTCGTAGCCCTGCATCAACGGATAAAGGAATTCGTGGATGGCGATGGGCTGGTTGCCCTTGAAGCGTTTGGAAAAATCATCGCGCTCGAGCATGCGCGCCACGGTGTAGCTGGCGGCGACGCGGATCATGCCGGCGGCACCCAGTTCGTTGCTCCAGCTGGAGTTGAACAGGATTTCGGTCTTGTCCGGGTCGAGAATCTTGAACACCTGCTGCTGGTAGGTCCTGGCGTTCTCGAGTATTTGTTCGCGCGACAGCGGCGGCCGCGTGGCGTTCTTGCCGGTCGGGTCGCCTATCATGCCGGTGAAGTCGCCGATGAGAAACTGCGCGCTATGCCCCAATTCCTGGAAATGGCGCAGCTTGTTGATGACCACGGTATGCCCGAGGTGGAGGTCGGGAGCGGTCGGGTCCATGCCGAGCTTGATGCGCAACGGCCGGCCGGATTTGAGCTTTTCGACCAGCTCGGCCTCGATCAGCAATTCGTCGCAACCGCGCCGGATCAGCTCGAGTTGTTCGGCAGGGGCTTTCATGGCGCCGCTCCGGCGTGGGGAATGAGGTTCATTTCAGGGCTTGGGGAAGGTAAAAAACGGGGCGGGAAGCCGCGGCCGGATCAGATCGAAACAAGGCTGTTATGGCAGGCTTTTGCCGGGAATTTGCAAGCTTTTTTGGTTTACCAGCATGCTTCAACAGCCTGTTAGAATGCGCCATCTAAGCCGTTGAAAACAAAATGCAAGCACCCAAAAAAGCAATTTTAGCCCAATCCCGCCTGTGGCAGCAGCCGAAAGTACGGCGCATCGTCGCGGTGGCGCTGGTGTCGGGTTTTGGCATGGTCACCGCATTCGGCACCACCATCCCCGAAACGCCGCAGCAACCGCTGACCAGCCAAACCGTGGTCGAGGCGCTTGCCGTGCAGGTCAAGGCGACCGACACACAGCAGATCTACTGGCACGAAGAGCGCTTCCAGCGCGGCGATACCTACAGTGCGTTCTTGCAGCGTCTGGGCGTGGACGGCGAAGAGGCACAACGGCTGGTACGGCGACAGGAACTGGCCAAACCGCTGCGTGCGCTGCGCCCCGGTTCGGTGGTGCAGGCGCAGACCGCCGACGACGGCAGCCTGCTGTCGATGCGGCTGATCGCCTCGCGCGACACGGTGGTCGGAGTTGACCGCGAGGGCGACGACAACCGCCCGTTCGAGCAGGCCGGCACCCTGGTGCGGCAAACCCAGATGAAGTCCGGCGAGATCCGCAGTTCGCTGTTTGCCGCGACCGACTCGGCCGGCGTGCCGGACAATGTCGCAATTCAACTGGCCGATATTTTCGGCGGCGACATCGACTTTCACCGCGACCTGCGCAAGGGTGACAGCTTCAGCGTTATCTACGAGGTTCACTACCTCAACGGCCGCCCGGTCTATTCGGGCCGGGTCCTTGCCGCCGAATTCGTCAACAACAAGCGCACGCTGCGTGCGGTCTGGTTTGATGAGGACGGCGACGGCAGGGGCGGTTATTACACGCCCGACGGGAAAAACACACGCAAGGCTTTCTTGCGCTCACCGCTTGAATTCTCGCGCGTGACCTCCGGCTTTGCCATGCGCTTTCATCCCATCCTGCAACAATGGCGCGCCCACAAGGGCGTCGATTATGGCGCGCCCAGCGGCACGCGCGTCCGGGCGACAGGCGACGCCGTGGTGGAATTCGCCGGCCGCCAGGGCGGCTACGGCAATGTCGTCATCCTGCGCCACAGCGGCAGTTACAGCACGACGTACGGTCACCTGTCGGGCTTTGCCCCGGGTATTCGCAAAGGCGCACGCGTCGCGCAGGCCGATGTCATCGGCTATGTCGGTCAGACCGGCTGGGCCACCGGGCCGCACCTGCATTACGAGTTCCGGGTCAACAACGAGCACCGCAATCCGCTCACCATCGCGCTGCCGGCGGCATTGCCCGTTTCGCCGGGAAAGCTCGCTGCATTCCGCGCATCATCGTCGCCGCTTGCCGGCCAGCTCGACCTGCTGCGCAATACCAATCTCGCCTTGATGGAGTGAGCAAGCCCGCCCTGTACATCGGCTTGATGTCGGGCACCAGCCTCGACGGGGTGGATGCGGCGCTGGTAGGTTTCACGGCGGCAGCGGGCACCGGCACCGTTACGCCAAAACTGCTAGGCAGCCACTTCCTCGCGTTTCCCACAGACTTGCGTACACGACTGTTGGCGCTGCACGACAGCGGCCCCGACGAACTGCATCGGGCTGCCGGGCTCTCAATCGAACTGAGCAGGCTTTACGCCGCGGCGGTGAATGCCCTGACAAGTGAAGCCGGGGTGGCAGCGCGGAACGTACGCGCCATAGGCTGTCACGGCCAAACCGTGCGCCACCGCCCCGAATGCGGCTATACGCTGCAACTGGCGGCGCCCGCCCTGCTGGCCGAACTGACCGGGATCAGCGTGGTGGCGGATTTTCGCAGCCGTGACATCGCCGCCGGTGGCGAGGGGGCGCCACTGGTGCCGGCGTTTCACGCCGCGCTTTTCGCGCAGCCGGACCGGCGCCGCGCCATCATCAACATCGGCGGCATCGCCAACCTGACTGCGCTTCACCCCGGCGTCGCCGTCACCGGCTTTGACACCGGTCCAGGCAACCTGCTGATGGATGCCTGGGCGGGACTGCACCTGGGGCAGGCCTTTGACCGCGATGGCGCCTGGGCAGCAGCCGGAACGGTAATCGAACCCCTTCTGGCAAGCATGCTCGAAGACGCGTATTTCGCCAAGTCACCGCCCAAGAGCACCGGGCGCGACCATTTCAACCTCGCCTGGCTCGAAGGCTTCGATGTTGCGGGAAAACGCCCCGGCGACGTACAGGCGACGCTGCTGGAACTCACCGCACGCTCCATCGCCGACAGCACCGGCACGGCTCTGGAGGTATGGCTGTGCGGCGGCGGCACGCACAACAGGGCACTGGTGGCGCGCATCGGCGCACTGCTGCCGGGGACGCCGGTGGGCTCGACGGCGCAGTTGGGCCTGCATCCGGACTGGGTCGAGGCGGTCGCCTTTGCCTGGCTGGCACAACGCGCCCTGGACGCCGAACCGGGCAACCTCCCCGCCGTTACCGGTGCGAAGGGCCCGCGCATACTCGGCGCCATCTACCGCGCCTGAATCTCGCCATCACGGGCCCCGCCCGTTACTACCGCAAATGCAAACGGGCGCCGCAGCGCCCGTTTTGTCTTGATACGCTTTGCGTCAGGCGGAAAACGACGAACCGCAGCCGCAGGTGCTGGTGGCGTTCGGGTTCTTGATGACGAACTGCGCGCCCTCGAGACCTTCCGAGTAGTCGATCTCGGCGCCGACGAGGTACTGGTAGCTCATCGGATCGATCAGCAGCTTGACGGTGTTCTTTTCCATCACGGTATCGTCTTCGTTCTGCACTTCATCGAAGGTAAAGCCGTACTGGAAGCCGGAGCAGCCGCCGCCGGTGACAAACACGCGCAGCTTGAGCTCGGTGTTGCCTTCCTCGTCGATCAGGTCTTTTACTTTTTTCGCGGCATTGTCGGTAAAAACAAGCGGTGCGGGCATTTCGGTCATGGCATTCATTGCTTCACTCCTGGAATCGTTCAATCAATGTGCGCGTGTCGTATGGTATGGGTCTGGCGTGGGTCTGGTATAGGTCTGGTACGAGCAATATGGGGTCAGTTGTTGCTGGAAGCAAGTTTCAATTCGACGGTTTTACCCTCGCTTGAGGCACGGTGCACCAAGCGCCCCTCGATGATCGCGCCAAGGTGCATTTCGATCGTGTTGTAGTGCACATCACCAAGGACACGGGAATGGGCCTGGAGTTCCAGGAATTCGGCCGAATAAACCGGGCCGAGCACATTGCCGTTGATCACAAGGTGCGAGACGTGAATTTCGCCTTCAATTTTGGCGTGCTCGCTGATCACCAGCGTGCTCGGCTGGTCTGCCGCCGCGACGACGTTACCCTTGACCTCGCCATCCACGCGCAGGCCGCCGATGAAAGTGAGGTTGCCTTCGATGCGGGTGCCGGCGCCGATCAGGCTGTCGATGCGATTCTGCGGCTTGCTGGGCTTTTTACCGAACATATTCGTGCACCTTTCCAGAACGGGCCTCAGGGCAGCGTGTAGCTTTGCGTCGCACGCAATTGTCCGGAAAACGTGTCGAACACCCGCACCTGAACCGATTTCACCACAGCCGCAGGACTGACCTTGAACGTGCCTTCAGCCCGATGAAAGTATTTGAAATTAAAGCGATAAGCTGGATCTGACCCCGGTTTTTCAGCGGGAACAGGAATCATAGCAGCTTTGCCGTCGAGTTGCATTTCGACCAGGAACTGGATTGCGCTTTGCTGCTCCTTGTCACGACGTCCGCCCTGCAGGACCAGCAGGCGGTAGCGGTATTCGCCGGGAAGGGCGTCGGGCTCCACCTTGAAGCGGTTGATCGAGATTTTTCCCTCGCCCTTCTCGGCCGGGATCAGGTTCTCGAAAAAAGCCAGATCTTCCTTCAGGCGGCCGTTTTGCTCTTCCAGTTGCCGCACCTGGCGCGCCATCTGCGCCTGCGTCTCGCGTTCGATACGCACGCGACTTTCACCGGCATCGGCGAGGGCGCGCAGTTTGGACGTCTCCTCCTGCATGCGCAGCATTTCGCTGCGCAGCCGCGACACCTCCTGTTCAATTTCGCCGCGGTCGAAGCCGGCGAAACGCCTGCCGGCGTCGTACATCCAGGCGGCGAGGGTCAGCGACATCGACAACAGGATGAAGAACAGCAACCAGCGCCAGTACCACGCTACGTGGGTACGCACCGTCATGCGCGGTGCCGATATGCCGAAACGCTGGCGAATCCGCTTGATCAGCTTGAGCATGGCGGTTCGCGGCTTGCCGGTTAGGGCAGCACGGGAACGTGATTGAGGCCCATCGCCTCTTCGAGGCCGAACATGATGTTCATGTTCTGCACCGCCTGACCCGCCGCGCCCTTGACCAGATTGTCGATCACCGACACCACCACCAGCATATCGCCGCCGTTGGGACGGTGAACCGCGATGCGGCAGGTGTTCGACGCGCGCACCGAGCGGGTGTCGGGCTGGCTGCCAGCCGGCAGCACGTCAACAAAGCGCTCGCCGGCATAACGCTGTTCGAACAGGGCCTGGAAATCGGCCTCGGACGTGATGCGTGCGTACACCGTGGCGAGGATGCCGCGGATCATCGGCGTCAGGTGCGGCACAAAAGTCAGTCCTACCGGCGCGCCGGCCGCCTTGGCCAGGCTCTCCCTGATTTCCGGCACATGCCGGTGCCCGGCAATGGCGTAAGCAGAAAAATTATCCGATGCCTCGGAAAAATTGATGTTGAGTTCGGCTTTGCGCCCGGCGCCGGACACGCCGGATTTTGCATCAGCGACAAGATGCCCGGCATCGACAAGGCGCGCCTCCAGCAGCGGCAACAGGGCGAGTTGCACCGCGGTCGCATAGCAGCCGGGGTTGCCGATGACGCGCGCCTTTTTTATCGCGGCGCGGTTGATTTCAGGCAGGCCGTACACCGACTCTTTCACCAGATCCGGCGCGACATGGTCAAGCTTGTACCATTTCTTCCATTCAGCCAGGTCCTGCAACCTGAAGTCGGCGGCAAGATCGATGATGCGCACACCGGCCGCGACAAGGCGGTGTGCGTCGCTCATCGCCACGCCATGGGGTGTGGCGAAAAACACCACATCACATTTTTCCAGGCTGGCACCGGCGGCGTCGGAAAACGCCAGGTCAACATGACCGCGCAGCGACGGGAACATGTCATCCACCCGCGTGCCCGCCTCCTTGCGCGACGTGATGGCGCGCAACTCCGCCTGCGGGTGCTGGCTCAGAATCCGCAACAGTTCCACGCCGGTGTATCCGGTGCCGCCTACGATACCGATCTTGATGGTCATGTCTCACCGTACCATGAAAAAGAACAATGCCGTTCCCGCGCCGGACGCTCCGGCCCCGTCACCGGAACCATGGATTCACCTTGATGCGGGAGCACGGCCACAAAAAGAAAAAGCCGCCCTGCAGGCGGCTTTTTCGTTTCCCAGTCGCCCGGATGAATCAGCGCTTGGAAAACTGCTTGCGACGCCGGGCTTTGTGCAAGCCGACTTTCTTTCGCTCGACTTCGCGCGCATCGCGCGTGACAAAACCGGCCTTGCTGAGCGTGGGCTTCAAGGCTGCGTCGAACTCGATCAGGGCGCGCGTGATGCCGTGACGCACCGCACCGGCCTGGCCGGATTCGCCGCCACCGTCAACGTTGACCATGATGTCGAAATCGGCACGACCGATCAGCACCAGCGGCTGGCGCGCGACCATGCGGCCGGTCTCGCGACCGAAGTACTCGTCGATCGGCTTGTCGTTGACGATGAAATCGCCCTTGCCGGGTTTCATGAACACACGCGCCACGGCGCTCTTGCGCCGGCCGGTACCGTAGAAGTAATCACCAATCATCGCTGCATCTCCAGGGTCTTGGGCTGCTGCGCGACGTGCGGATGGTCGCCGCCGGCATAAACCTTCAGTTTTTTCAACATGGCGTAGCCGAGGGGGCCCTTGGGCAGCATGCCCTTGACAGCCTTCTCCAGCGCACGGGTCGGGAAGCGCGCCTGCATCTTCTCGAAATTCGTCTCGTAAATACCGCCCGGATAACCGGTGTGGCGGTAGTAGGTCTTGTCTTTTGCCTTGTTGCCGGTGACGCGTAAAGCACCGGCATTGACGACCACGATGTAATCACCGGTGTCAACGTGCGGGGTGTATTCGGGCTTGTGCTTGCCACGCAGGCGGCGGGCGACTTCGACCGCAACGCGACCGAGCACCTTGTCGTTGGCGTCGATCAGGAACCACTCGCGCCGCACTTCATGCGGCTTGGCTGAAAAGGTTTTCATTTGTGACTCGTATGGATGACTATGGGTAACTATGGGTAACTATGGGTAACTATGGGTCTATGGGTCTATGGGTAACTCGGGCCGCTGGTAGTCAAGTTCGATCCGCCGTACCGGCGCATCATACCGGCGCATCAATCAGACGCCGCTTTCACCGCCAATGGAAATGACGAATCGCGGAAAGCCCGTAATTCTATTGAAAAAAGCCAAAAGTGTCAAACCGAACCCCACTGTGGACCAGTGGTGCCCTGTGCGGTCCGTGAAAATGGCGCCGCGGGTTAAAATCCCGGAAAAACCGCGCTTGGAAAGGAAAATTCAATGGAAAGTCGCATCCGCTGGATGGGCAGCGATGGCATGAGTTTTGTGGCTGAAACGGGCAGTGGACACGCCTTTGTCATGGACGGCGCCGCCGAGGGCGGCGGCCACAATCTGGGGCCGCGACCAATGGAAACGGTACTGGCGGGCACCGGCGCCTGCACCGCCTACGATGTCGTCGTCATCCTGAAAAAAAGCGGCCAGGACATCACCGGCTGTGAGGTCAAGCTGAGCTCGGAGCGGGCCGAAACCGACCCCAAGGTGTTCACGCGCATTCACATGCACTTCATCATCCGCGGCCGCAACATCAAGCCGGCCATGGTGGAGAGCGCGATCAAGCTTTCCCACGGCAAATACTGCTCGGCCTCCATCATGCTCGGCAAAACCGCGCAGATCACGCACGACTACGAGCTGATACAGGAATAGGCGGCCGCTCCGGGCCGGTCACATCCAGTGGGTCACATCCAGCAGGTCACACCCGGTAGGTCACACCCAGTCGGTCACATCCAGCAGGTCACACCCAGTAGGTCACACGGGTCATGATGCCGGCGACGGCACGCATGGCATGCCTGACCGGTGCCGGCAGTTCGGCCGCGCCAAGATCGCGCGCGGTCTGCGCGTGCTCCGCCTCGTCGCGCTGCATCGCGGCGATCACCGCCTGCGTGCGCACATCGCGCGGGCTGAGACGGTCCAGATGCCCCTGCAGATGCGCTTCGACCTGACGCTCCGTTTCAGCCAGAAACCCCAGGTTCCAGCGGTCACCGGCACGCCCGGCGATATAACCCATGGCAAGCGAGCCGCCGTACCATAAGGGACTGAGCAGGCTGGTGCGACCGCCAAGCTCGGCGATGCGCTGCGCGCTCCACGCCAGGTGGTCGCCCTCTTCGAGCGCCGCCCTGGCGAGTGCCGCCTTGATGTCCGCGTTGTCCGATGCGAGCGCCTGCCCCTGGTACAAGGCCTGGGCACAGACCTCACCGGCGTGGTCAACACGCAGCAGCGCGGCGGCATGGCGGCGCTCGTCCGCATCAAGGCTGGCGGCCTCTGCCACGTCGGGCATGGCCCGCGTGGTGCGCGCAGCACCGCTCAGGGCACGCAGTGCGTGATCGAATTCGTGAATAAAGCCATCGATGTTCAACATGAGTTCAATCCGAAAGACAGGGTTGAGGGGCGGGCATGACCATCTGCACCAATCAGCAAATCATCCAGAACGCGAGCGTCAGACGCGGGAAATCATAAAACGAATCCTGCGGATGGTAGGCGGCATGAAAATACTGTGACGGAAAAATCAACAGCCGCCCGGGAACCATGTCGATCACGCCCACCTGTTCCCAGAATTCCCCGGGCCGGGCGAGCCAGTAGTCCTTGCCGGTTTCGACGATGCGCGGATGCTGCTGCGTCGCGAGGTCAAAGGCGGCGTCGCGCACCAGTGACCCGGACGGCTTGAACCGGAACATCGCGGTGCCGCCCGAGCTTTCCTCGGCACTGTTCAGA
>CAYLPI010000048.1:0-3779 GCA_964385505.1 uncultured Bordetella sp. | reverse complement strand
AATAGTTCGTTCAGCAAAAAGGGCTTCATCAGGACTCAGCCTGCCGCCCGGCGCAGATTGAAGGCAAGGGAAATCCGGATCTTGTCGCTCTTGTTGCACTGGATGCTGTGCTGGACCCAGGATTCGAACATGATCAGCCGTCCGGCTTGCGGCTTGAAGCCGACTTCATTCAGCGTCAACATGGTGGTGCCGTTGGTGCCGGTAAAGCCGCGATAGGAACGCCGCGCACTGGCCGGATCGGGAAAGGTGATGTCGCCGCAGCCCTCGGGCGCTTCGACGTAGTAAGAGCACGACAACAGGCTGCCGTCGTGCGAGTGCTGCGCTTCCTGCGCGCCCGGGCGAAAGATGTTGAGCCAGGCGCGCTCGAACTCTAGCGCCACCGGCGGCAAACCAAGTGTCTGAATGAAACTGTGCCCGGCCATCAGCACCATATCGCGCAACTCGGTCAGTTGCGCGTCCTCGAGAATGGACAGATCGGGCGCGTAATACGTTGTTTCCACCGACTCGGCTGGTGCGGGTGTGACATCGCGTCTGCCGCGTTCCGTGGCGAGGTAAGCCATCACCTTGGCGTGCGTGGTCTCGCGTACCACCGCTTCGGCATCGTGAATCAGGAAGGGCGTGGGAAACCAGAGTTCTATGGGCATGGTGAAATGGACTTGGGTTCAGTATTCAACGGGTTTCATGATGATAGTGGTTTATTTCTTTATTGCGCCACGCCGCCCGGATTGACCTGGAACAAGGTCACGCCGCCGCAACAATAACAACCCGCTCGGCACCGTCGAGTGCCGCAGAGACTGCGTTGACGCTGACGCCGAGTCCACCAGACAGAATGATATCCACGGCGCTCCTGACAAACGTGAGAACCCATTTTCGTTGTTCAAGGACATCCTGCGCCGACAGCGAGACCTCGCCCTTGTAGTCGGCCGCGTGCCGCAGTGACATCAGCATGCTGAGGTTTTTGGTGGTGTCCCTGGGCAGCGCGCCCGCCTTGACGAAGTGCAGCGCCAGCATGGATTGCGCGCCCTCGTGCGATTCTGACTTGATGCCTTTGGACCACAACAGCGCGCAGGTCGCATCGTAGGCGGCGTAGTACAGGTTGGTCGTGGCTTTTCGCCACAACTTTGCGTTTGCATTGGCGGCAAAAGACAGCAGTTCCTCATCCAGCAGAATCAGGTTGTTGGAGACCTCATGCGCTAACGTGGCTTGGTCCATACGGTATCCATGTCTTTGCAAATTGCCTGAAAAAAAGCGCCCTGCCGGTCTGCGTGAAACAGCGCAACCGGCCTCAGCCTTATGCCAATGCCCTCTGCCTGATACGGCTTGACGGCCCACGCCGATATGGCGGCAAGCGATTGCTCGATTTTTGCCGAATTCTCGCCGGGCATGAGTACGGCCAGGTCCAGATCCGAGTCAATATGCGCCCCGCCCTTCGCCCGACTGCCGAAAACGGCAAGGCTGTCAGGTAGCAGCGGCAGCTTTTTCATGCCGGCACAAAAGCGCCGGATGACATCTTTTTCTGCCGGGGTAAGCAGCGACCGGGGCCGAAAATCCGCAGCCGCAGCAAGTGGATCCTGCGCCGTAACTGAGCGCACTGCCAAGCCGCGCTCGCGAAGCCTGCGGCGATACGCCTGCATCCGCTCCGCAGCAGTCCGGGCCTGCCCGGTAGGCGGACGACCACGTCGTGTTAAGTCTTCCATTCAATTAATGTAACAGGTTACGAAAAATAAATGAACAGCGGCACTGTCAATCACACACGCCCTTTTGCAGTCGAAAAAAACGGGCGCCCGAAGGCGCCCGTTCTGTACAACTTGTTGCTAAACAACTAACAGGTTTGCACCCGATTAGAAGTTGTGCATCACGCCCACGGCAATGATCTTCGGGTCGGCACCAGCCGACAATGGAGCCGTCGCCGCCGTATAACCACCACCGGTGTAATCCGCTGTCGCGTTGCTGCCGTTGGTCGTCTGGTTGTAGGTTGCGTAGATACCGGTGCGCTTGGACAGGATGTACCTCGCGCCAACCATGTAGGACTTGACTTCGGTACCATCGTTGCCACTGCCGCCGCCGGCGACAACCACCGATGAACCGGTCGTCCTGTTCAGCTTGCCGTACATGGCCAGGGCCTGGATGTTGCCGAACATGTGCTCCCAGTTAAGAACCCAACCGGTCTGCTTCATGTTGTCGCCAACAGCCGAGTAACCGGCGACAGCGGTTGCAGTGTTCCTGTTCTGCTGCTGGTAATAGATCACGCTGATCTGCGCGCCCGGAGCATAGGGCCAGCCGAGGCCGATCTTGTTACCGATCAGCTTCGAACGCTGAACCGCCGGAGCAGCAGGCGAGTTCGCTTCGTTGGTGGCGTAGTCCCACTGCACGTTGACGATGCCGTTGTAACGGGCGGTAAGGCCCCAGATCTTGCCATCGGCCCTGGCACCGGCAACAGCAGCTGCAGTCGGCTCGGACGCGCCCGACGACCAACTGGCTACACCGCTGAAGCCGCCCATGCGCGGGCTTTGGTACTGAATGGTGTTGCTCTGACGTGCAACCGGACCGGCAACGCGGCCGAAGGAACCGGTGGCGAAGGACACGTCGGTGTTGATGTAGTTGGCGGCGGACTGGGAAATAACGCCGTTACCCCAGTAGATGTCCTGACGACCAAACGTCACTTGACCCCAGCCGCCTTTGAGGCCGGCCCAGGAAGCACGCGAAGCCAGGGTACCGGCCGATGCGTTGGCGCCGCCGGACTGGCTCAGTGCCGAACCCGTGTCGAAGCCGACGCCGGACTCGAGCTGGAAAATCGCGCTGAGGCCGTTGCCGAGGTCTTCCGTACCGCGGAAACCAAGACGCGAGCTCGAATCAAACACGCGGTTGCGGCCTTCGTAGTCAGAAGCGGCGGCGGTCGCGCCTTTGGCGGAGTAGTTGTCAAAGCCGATGTTGGCACGGCCGTAGATCTGCACGTTGCTCGCCTGGGCGAACGCGACTGCGGGGGCAGCCAGGGCGCCGGCTACTGCCAGTGCCATTACTTTTTTATTGATCAAGGTAGATCTCCTCTGAAATTTTGATTTCTGATTTCATTACGACTGCACGGACACTCAGCTGAGGTATCTGCATCGCCGTAACCTGAAACCTCCCGAATGCCGAGAAGTTGTTGCAATTCTGCCAAGCGGCTATGGCCCTAGCAAGAAATCAAGCCGGTTTAAGGACAAATTCAGGCTTTTCGTTGTATTTTTGCAACACACCGAACCTACGACAATAAAACGAATTAAAACAAATGCTTGTCCTGTTAAATCTGAGAGGTCACTGGAATATTGCCCCGGGTCGCCGGATTTTTATCGAAAAATCGACGCTTTTTCGCACACGGTCGTTTTCAGGGCAGCGCTTGCCGCGCGCCCTGCCTTCAGCCTTCTGCAAGGCTTCAGGTGCCGAACAAACGCTGCAGCTCGACGCCGGGGTCGGGCGCGCGCATGAAGGCCTCGCCGACAAGAAATGCGTTGACGCCGGCGGCACGCATGCGTTCGACATGCTCGGGCGCGTGAATGCCGCTCTCGGTAATGACCAGCCGGTCCGCCGGCACGCGTGCCAGCAAATCAAGCGTGGTCTCCAACCGGGTCTCGAACGTTCTGAGGTTGCGGTTATTGATGCCGATCAGCGGCGTGGCGAGGGCCAGCGCGCGGTCGAGCTCGGCGGTGTCATGCACTTCGACCAGCACACCAAGTCCGAGCTCGCGCGCCAGTGCTTCAAGCTCGCGCAGTCGCGAATCGGCCAGCGCCGCAACGATCAGC
>CAYLPI010000047.1:0-23809 GCA_964385505.1 uncultured Bordetella sp. | reverse complement strand
TTAACCCTTTAACCCTTTACCCCTTTACCCCTTTACCCCTACCCCTTTGGCACGGGTTCGATGCCAGGTTCATCCCTCGCGCTCTACGAGAAGCGGCGCGAGCTCGCGGTCCCGCCCGCGCACCAGCGATAGCGGCTGCAGCGTGGCGGCCGCCGCGCCCGACGGTTCAGCATCGGACTCTACGCCGGACTCGGCGTCGCGCGAGCTCCAGTGCACGAGTTCCAGACGTCCATCGCCATGCTCGACAATCGCCGTACAGCTATCCACCCAGTCGCCGCAATTGATGTAGGTCACGCCACCGATGTCCTTGATCACGGCACTGTGGATGTGTCCGCATACAACACCGTCGAGACCCATTTGCCGCACATGGTGGGCAACCGATTCCTCGTAACCGTAGATGAAGTCGAGCGCCCCCTTGACTTTGCGCTTGGCATAGCCGGCGAGCGACCAGTACCCGGAGCGATGCAGCTTGCGCCTGATCCAGGACAGCAACGCGTTCAGGCGCAACAGCAGCGAATACGACATGTCCCCGAGCACCGCCACCCAGCGATGGTGGCGCGTGACCTGGTCGAACTCATCGCCGTGCATCAGCAGCAGGCGGCGGCCGTCAGCCGTGGTGTGCACCGCGTCGCGCACCACCTCGATATCGCCAAATTGCGTGCCCGCATACTCGCGCAAGGCCTCGTCGTGGTTGCCTGGCACAAACACCACCCTGGCGCCGTGGCGCGCGCGCTTGAGCATTTTCTGGATGAAGGTGTTGTGATCGGGCGGCCAGTAAATGGCGCGTCCGAGCGACCAGAAATCGATGATGTCTCCCAGCAGATAGACATACTCGGCATCGTGCTCGCGCAAAAACGACAGCAGGCGATCCGCCTGGCAGGCACGGGTACCGAGGTGGATGTCCGACAGAAAGATCGTGCGGACTTTTTTCATTCTCAGGCGCGGCGCTTGCGGCCGATGTAGAGGTAATAGGGCACGCGCAACCCGGCCAGGTAGGGGATCCCGCCCATCGCCTCGACACAATGGACGGCCTCGGTCTGCGCCTCCAGGTGCGGCAGGTGCCGCGCATCGAGGCGCACGCCGTCGTGGGCGAACCAGCGCGGCCAGAGCCCGCGGGTAAGCGCACCGTGGCGCACCCGACCCGGCGCAGGTGCGCGTTGCGACACGTAAAAATCGACCACGCCGATGCGCCCGCCCGGCCGCAGCATCGCCAGTGCGTTGGCGACGGTCGCGCGCCAGTCGGGCATCATGGTCAGCGCATAGGACAGGATGACGCAATCGGCGCGATGCCCGGGCCGGTAAGTCGCGGCATCGGCCTCGACCACGTGCGCCACGTCGGGCCAGCGCGCGCAGCGCCGGCGCGCCTGTTCGAGAAGGGCCGGGCACAAATCGACGATCTCGACACGCGCCAGCGAACACACGCGCGGCCCCAGGTAGTCGAGGTTGCGGCCGGTACCGCCACCCAGTTCAATCACCGTGTCACCGGGAGCGGGCGCCAGCCGTTCGATGAGTTCGCGCCGGCCGTGCAGCAGGCGTTCGCGAAAGCGGTCGTACTCGGCCGCCTGCGGACGGTAAAAACGGTCGAGTCGTTCGGCATGCGTGCCGCCACCCGTCTGGCCGCGCACAAATTGCCACAGGATGCCGGCGTCGCGGAGCGCGCTCATGCGCGCACGTCCGCGATGTGAAAGCCGGCGTAGGTATGGACGCGGTCAAGCGGTTGCAGCGCGCGCGCAAGGCCGTCGCGAAAATCCAGCGTGTCGCGCAGACTGCGCCCGCCCTCCAGGCGCAAATCGTCGATGTAAGCGGGCCGCAGATGGGCGCTGCGAAAAATGATGCGCGCCTGCGCGCTGGCGCGCGCGAGTATGGCCTGCCATTCCTCGACCAGCGCCTCCGGATGATAGCAACTCATCCAGTCCATGTGGTCGAGCAGAACAAACCTGGAAATGCGCTCCTGCGTGCCGTGCAGGAATTCGGTGACGGTGCCGGTATGGACCTCGACATTGTCGGCAAGGCCGCCCTTCAGCGCGGCAAAATTCTCCGCCTTCAGGTATTCGGGGCAGCATTCGGGCGTGTAGCGGCCGCGCAGGTACAACGACCAGAAGTAGTTGTTCCAGACCGGCAACTGGCGGAACACATACTCGATGGCCTCGCGCACGAAACCGGCAACGCCGTTCTCGTGCTGGCGCTGAACCTCCTTGCGCTGCGGATGCGGCACACCGAGAAAACTCATGGTGATCTGGCGCGACAGCGTCCAGTTCATGCCCGGCGTCCACATCAGCGGCTGCACCCGCCGGTCGTAGATTTCCTGCTGCTCGGCGAGGCTTTGCGCCTCGAGCAGGTTTTGCACCGCGCGACGCAGTTCGGGGCGCAGGCTGAGGTAGCCGCGAAAGCCGCGCGCGACGAGGCCGGCGAGGCCGTGAAAGTAAAAGCTGTCGCGCGGATCGGCTTCGCAAAACCAGCGGCCGTGGCGGTCCCACCATTGCTGCGCAAAGGGCGACAACTCCGCACGCAGCACGTCGCGGTAGATCCAGTCGAACTGCGGGTGGCGGCCGTCGCCGAACAGCATGAAAAAATCCTCGAACTCCAGACGTCTTATGGCGGCGAGTTTCAGTTCGAGAAGCGCCGACTGGCGCGGATTGGCGTCCACGGCATGCACGCGCGCCGGTCCGGCCAGGGCGTAATCGAGGGCATTGCATCCGGCGCTGGTGATCACCAGCACGTGGTCGTCGGGCTTCAGTGCCAGCGCCCGCCGGTCCACGGCGGGATCTTCCCAGCAGGTGTTGTAAACGAGGGAGCGCGAAGTGAGACTGTCAAATACCTTCTGGTCTATCCTGTCGGCCAGTGTCTGCGTTCGTTTGAGCATGTCATCTTTGTCGTTTTGGTTCACGCAGAGCATGGTCGGCCCGTATGACCCGGCCATGACAGCGCGGTTGTAGTTTCGTTACAGGACACCGGCCCCTTCAGGTAGTCCCATCAGGTGGTCCCATCAGGTAGTCCCATCAGGTGGTCCCCGCAGGTGCCCCCCCCAGGTGGCAAGACCATCAGGGGCTCGCCTGCCCGCAGCAGCACGCCGCTGCGAATGCCCGCGCACAGTTCAAAGCCGCGTGGCGCAAACACGATGATGGTCGAGCCATGCTGGAACCAGCCCATCTCCGCGCCCTTGCGCACGTGCGCGTCGCACGGTATCTCGTTCGGGCCGCGGTATCGCAGGTGCAGCAGCACATCGGCGCAATGCAGCCTGATGCCCGCTACCAGCACCGCCGCCACCGGCACCAGTGTGACCAGGGCGCCCCCGGCATCAAGCCGGCAGCGGATGACGGCGCGTTCGTTTTTGCAAAACAGTTTTTCCACGCGTGCGAGGGCGATCGGATTGACGTTCCAGGTATCGCCGGAGATGTAGGCGATACGTTCGATGCGGCAATCGTGCGGCGCATGAAAGCGGTGGTACATGCTGGCGCTAAGCCGCAGCGTCACATAAGTGCCGTCGCGGTACGCCTCCACCAGTGCCGGTTCGGCCAGCAAGTCCATCAAGGTGTAGGGAAAGCCCTTGGCCTGGATCAGCGTGGTCCCCTCGATGCGGCCGCAGGCACCGACGATGCCGTCGCTCGGACTGCACAGTACGTTCGGGGCTGCGGCAAAACTGCGTGCGCCGGTTTTCAACTCGCGTGTGAAGCACTCATGCAGACTGCGAAAGCGCGATTGCTTCGCCTCCGCCAGATTGAGCTCGGCAAAGCGCTGCCATGCGGCGATCGACAGGTCGCGCACCAATGGCTGCTCGATGCGGCTGAACCAGCCGAATAGCCGCGTCAGAAAAGTCCGCGGAATACGGTTGGTCAGCAGGAAGTTGAGGTCCTCCTGCGCGGCGATGCGTGCAAAAATCCGGTGCAGCGTCACGGACTTGTAACCTCGGTGGCGTACATCTTCATCCTCATATGGATATCAACCCGAATCATTGGCTGTACGGTATCGGCGCCATCGCCGGTGCCGCGTGGCTGCTGCCGCGTGTTCGGCAAAGACTGCAACTGTCTCTCGCCAAGCACCCTTCACTGACCGGGCACTCGCGCATGGCAAGGCGTGTCGCGGCGCTGGTGCCGCATTACGACTTTGACGAGTCGCGGTTCTTTTGTGCCGACGACGCACCCGCGGACATTGCGGCGGCACGCCGCAGCGGCTTCATGCGGCTGGCGGGTGTCTATGCGCAACGCTTCAGGCAAAGTGCCGCCATGACGGCCGAGGCGCAAGCCGGGCTGTCCGACCTGCAGTTCACCGGACACTATCGCGTGCCCTTCCCGTTCAGCCGCCATGTGCGCACCCATCTGCGGGGCGGCGGCTTTGTCTGCAGGTCCGATGGCGTGATGCTGACCGACCTTGACGGCAACCGGCTGTACGACCTCGCCGGCTCGTATGGCGTGAACCTGTTCGGCTACGACTTCTACAAGAACTGCATGGCCGCCGCCATCGCGCAGACGAGCGAGCTGGGGCCGGTGCTCGGCGCCCTGCACCCCGTCGTGGCTGACAATGTGCAACGCCTCAAGCGCATTTCCGGCCTGGACGAGGTTTCTTTTCACATGTCCGGCACCGAGGCGGTGATGCAGGCGGTGCGCCTTGCCCGTTACCACAGCGGACGCTCGCATCTGGTGCGCTTTTGCGGCGCCTATCACGGCTGGTGGGGCGATGTGCAGCCCGGGGTCGGCAATCCGGTTCCGGCGCACGAGACTTACACGCTCAAGGAAATGGACGCCGACACGCTGCGCGTACTTGCCACCCGGCGCGACATCGCCTGCGTGCTGGTCAACCCCTTGCAGGCCCTGCACCCAAACGCCGCAGCACCGGGCGACTCGACGCTGATCGACAGCTCGCGCAAGGCGCATTTCGACCGCACCGCCTACGCCGCGTGGCTGCGGCGACTGCGCGAAGTGTGCAGCGCGAGGGGCATTACGCTGATATTTGACGAAGTCTTTCTCGGTTTTCGCCTTGCGCCGGGCGGCGCGCAGGATTACTTCGGCGTGCGCGCCGACATGGTCACCTATGGCAAGACCCTCGGCGGCGGTTTCCCGGTGGGGGTGGTATGCGGCACTCACTCGCTGATGCGCCGCTTTCGTGACGACAGGCCGGGTGATATCAGTTTCGCCCGCGGCACCTTCAACGCCCATCCATGCGTGATGGCGGCGATGAACGCATTCCTGCAAAGCCTCGACACGGCGCCGGTGCGCGCCCTCTACGACAATCTCGAGGCGCGCCAGGATGCACGCGCCGCCCGCCTCAACCACGGCCTTGACGCCGCCGGCCTGCCGGTGCGCGTGGCCAACATGTCCTCGGTCTTTACCGTCACCTATACCCGCCCGTCGCGTTACAACTGGATGTTGCAGTACTACCTGCGCGAGCAAGGCCTCGCCCTCAGCTGGGTCGGCAGCGGCCGGCTGATTTTCAGCCTCAACTACAGCGAAGCGGATTTCGACGCGGTTGCCGCGCGCTTCATCGCCGCAGCGCAGGCCATGTCCGGGGACGGCTGGTGGTGGGCATCCCGGGGCTTGAGCAACAAGGCGATCCGGCGCCGCGTCCTGCGCGAAATGCTCGATGCCCACCTGTCGCGGCTGCGCGTCCGCCTGCCCCGGCTGCGCGCGGGCGGGCCGGCACCCGTCGCAGCAAAGGGCGCGGCGGCGGGAACTCAAGCGCGCGGCTTCGAGCCCATCGGATCGATCAATTCACCGCGCAACAGATAGAGCGGCGCCGCGGCATAGAGCTTCACGTCATGGAAGGGGTCGGTCAGTATCTTGCATATCCAGACGAGGCCGGTCTGCACGTCCTTCAAAAAAAACAGGTGCACGGTACGAAACAGCAGTCCGCCGACGCCGATGGCAAGCCAGATTTGCGCCGTATGGCGCACAAAACCGGCTGCATCGGCGTGCGGCTCGAGTACGCCGAACAAGGCCGGGTCGGCAAGCAGCAGCAATGGTGAAGCCGCCCAGATCGACAACAACACCACCTTGCGCTGCAGGTTGTAGCCGACCTTGATCTCCTCCTTGTATTCGTGGCTGGCGTTGTTCACCGCGTCAAAACCCTTGGGCTCAAAAAAGAAATGCCCGACCTGACGGCTCACCATCGCCAGCAGCCAGCCCACCAGGGCGGCCAGCGCGGGGTCCGAAAACAGCAATACGTAAGCGGCGAGGAAACTCAGCGCGCTGACCAGATGCAGCGCCTGGTTGATACGGCTGTGATGGTAGTAGCGATGGTCGTCCCAGCGCTGGGTTCTGAGGGCTTCGAGAAAATTGTGCATGGCTGGCCGGTCCGTTCCATCGGTTGGGATATGCCGTTTGTACTGGGACAATAAGAAATTACCATGACGGAAGTTTGAAACTAACGTGACAATGGCACATAACCTGCGGCCGTGTCGCATGACCGTCACATTCGGCAGGTACCGTGCGCCATGCCGATGAAAATCCTGATGGTGTCCGACGTCTATTTCCCGCGCGTCAACGGCGTGTCAACATCGATACGGACCTTTCGCGCCGAATTGCAGCGCCTCGGCCACAGCGTCGATCTGATCGCCCCCGACTATCCGGCCGGCTGCGTGCCCGAGGACGGTGTCATGCGCGTGCGCTCGCGTGCGGTACCGCGGGACCCCGAGGACCGCGCCATGTCTCGGGCCGCCATCCGCGCGCTGCTGCCGCGCCTTGCGGCGGCGGGCTACGACCTGGTGCACATCCAAACCCCCTTTGTCGCGCATTACAGCGGACTCGGCCTGGCGCGAAAACTCGGCCTGCCCTGCGTCGAGAGCTATCACACCTTGTTCGAGGAATACCTTTTTCACTACGTGCCGTTTTTTCCGAAAAGCTGGATGCGGCTGCTGGCGCGGCGCTTTTCGCGCGCCCAGGGCAACAGCGTCGGCGCCCTGGCCGTGCCCTCCGAGGCGATGCGCGAGGGGCTGTTGCGCTACGGCGTCACATCGCCGATGCGCGTGATACCGACCGGAATCAAACCGGCCGATTTCACCGGCGGCGACGGTGCGCGCTTTCGCGCCCGCCTCGACATCCGCGCGGACGCGGTGGTGCAGCTTTTTGTCGGGCGCGTCGCCTTCGAGAAAAACATCCCGTTCCTGCTGCGCGCCTTCGCGCGCGCACTCGACACGGTACCCGACCTGATGCTGGTCATCGCCGGCGAAGGCCCGGCCGAAAAGTCGCTCAAGCGCCTGTCGCTGGAACTGGGCATAGAACCGCGCATGCGCTTTGTCGGCTACCTCGACCGGGCGACCGATCTGCTGGACTGTTACCGCGCCGCCGACGCCTTTGTCTTTGCATCGCGCACCGAAACCCAGGGCCTGGTGCTGCTCGAGGCCATGGCCACGGGCTTGCCGGTCATCTCGACTGCGCTGATGGGCACCGCCTCCATCGTCGGCGCCCGGCGTGGTGCGCTGGTACCCGAGGATGACGAAACCGACTTCGCCGCAGCCATGGTGCGACTGGCGCAGGATGCGGCACTACATGCCCGTCTCGCACGCGATGCCGTTGCCTACGCGCACGAGTGGGGTGCCGACGCGATGGCCTTGCGGCTCGCCGCACTTTATGCCGAACGCATCGCCGCCGCGCCGCCACGGCAGGCGACCGTCACCGCGCCACAGGGCAGGGCAGTCGCTCCTGAGCGCTGAAATACTGTGCTCCGGATGGCATACCTGCTGGAAATCCTTGCCAGGCGGCCCTCTTCAGCCATCTGCCGGCGTTCTAAAGGACCGGGTGCAAGACCTTCAAACCGGCTGCATCAGGCGGCGTTCAGCAACGAGCCATCGCCGCTTATCGCGGAAAATAGCCGCGTCGCAGAGTGGTTTAAGGAATACCAGGGCGTCAACGGCATACGAGACGCAGCATCGGCCCCGAATATGACCGCCACCTGACACCACGATTGTCGTTTCGTCACCTCGCACACCGGTCGCGCCGGTGCCTGGCGGAGGACGTACAGAAACGCCGCAGGTTTGCGCCAGATCAAATCTCGTCGCGCCGCACGATGCAGTATTCTGGGCATACAGCCTGCACGGGCTCCCCGGAGGATGGCATGTTCGAATCGGCGGAACTGGGACACAAACTCGGTAAAAAGGAATTCAAGCACGAGGAACCGCTGCTGCGCTCGGCCCTGCTCAACGCGCAATACGACCTGGCCGAGCTCAAGCGCTTTCCGGTGCTGATCATCATCGGCGGCGTCGACGGCGCCGGCAAGGGCGAGACGGTGAACCTGCTCAATGAGTGGATGGATCCGCGCCACATTCACACCCACGCCTTCGGCCCGCCAAGCGACGAGGAGGCGGCGCGCCCGCCGATGTGGCGCTTCTGGCGGGCACTGCCCCCGTGCGGCAAGATCGGCATTTTTTTCGGCTCCTGGTACACCGTTCCCATCGTCAGCCGCGTGCTTGACCATACGAGCGACGCCGGACTGCAGCAACACGTCGACGAAATATTCCGCCACGAGAAAATGCTCACCGATGAAGGTGTGCTGCTCGTAAAGTTCTGGTTCCATCTGTCAAAGGACAGGCAGAAAAGCCGCCTCAAGGCGCTCGAGAAAAACCCGAAGACGCGCTGGCGCGTCACGGCAGACGATTGGCGGCGCTTCAAGCATTACGACAAGTTCCGGCTGGTTTCCGAGCGCGTACTGCGCGAAACGAGCACGGCCACCGCACCCTGGATCGTCGTCGAAGGCGAGGACCCGAATTTCCGCTCTGTCACCACGGGAAAAATCCTGCTTGACCTGTTGCGCGCCCACATCACGGCGGCAAAAGCAAAGTCCACCCCGCAAACACGCAAGGCCGCCTTGCTCGCGGCAGCGCCGCCGCTGCCGAAAATGGACAATCGCGGCCTGCTGAGCGGAATGAACCTAAGTCTGACGGTCGCCAGGAACCGCTATCAAAAGCAGATCGAGAAGCTGCAAGGCGAGCTCAATCTGCTGTCGCGGGACAAGAAATTCGCCCGCTGTTCGACCGTCCTGTTGTTCGAGGGCATGGACGCCGCCGGCAAGGGCTCGGCCATCCGACGCATCACGGCGGCACTCGACGCACGGCGCTACCACATCGTCCCGGTCGCCGCGCCAACCGAGGAAGAGCGCGCCCAGCCCTATCTGTGGCGCTTCTGGCGCCATCTGCCGCGGCCCGGCGTGGTGACCATATTCGACCGCTCGTGGTATGGCCGCGTGCTGGTTGAACGCGTCGAGGGCTTCTGTTCGGCCGCCGACTGGATGCGCGGCTATTCCGAGATCAACGATTTTGAGGAGCAGATGAGCTGCGGCAATTCCCTGCTGATCAAGTTCTGGCTGCAAATCAGCAAGGACGAGCAGTTACGCCGCTTCAAACAGCGCGAACTGACCGAATTCAAGCGCTTCAAGATTACCGAAGAGGATTGGCGCAACCGCAAGAAGTGGGGCTTGTATGAAGCCGCGGTCTGCGACATGGTGGACCGGACCTCGACCGAAATCGCGCCGTGGACGCTGGTCGAAGCCGAGGACAAGTTGTTCGCGCGCATCAAAATACTGAAAACCATCATCGACAGGCTCGAAGCCGCGCGCTAGGGCGGCGTCGTAACAGGGTGGGCGCGCTAGCGCACAATCAGCACCGGCACCTTGCACGCCCCGAGCACCTTCAGCGCGGTTGACCCGAGGGCAAGGCCGGGCACCCCGCCGTGGCCGCGTGAGCCCATGATGATCAAGTCGTATTGATCGTGTTCCGCGACGGCGCCGATTTTCGCCGCCGGATCGCCTATTTCGACCTCTTCGGCGCAGGCCACTTCGTACTGTGCGAAGCGCTGCTGCGCCCAGTGCATCGCCTCTTTGACCGCGTTGGCGTAATGGCCCTCGACCGCCGAGCGGGGCAGCGTTACACCGAGCAGCTTTGGTAGCGGCACAGTGACATGTAACAGGGTCGCGCTGCCGTATTTGCCGAAAGACTGCTTATGGTCGAGGAAAAAATTGATGGCCTTTTGCGTGTGTTCGCTGCCGTCCACCGGCATCAGTATTTTCATGCTCGCTCCGCGCTCGGCTGGGGCCCCGGATGGGGCCTGCAGGAATGGCCGGGTGCGCCTTCACTATCGGGCAAGCTGCTGCGCCGGATTTTGATCCAGGTCAATTGCCCTGCAACTTGGCGCGCGCCCCGGCGCGCATGCAATTGCACACACGCTGGAAACCCTTGCCAGGCGCGGGTTTCCAGCAGGTGCCGGGTCAGGTGCCGACGATGCCGCCGTCGTCGCGTCGTATCATCAGCGTGGCAGAGCGTGGACGGCCGTCGGGGCGAAAGTCCGGCCAGTTGGAAACGCCGCGCACTCGCGCCGGGTCGGTACGTTCGCTCGCCGGTTCACCCGGATGCTGGATGTTGACGAACAGGCTGCGCCCATCCGGGGCCATGACGCAGCCGGTGAGTTCGCACCCGGCCGGGCCTGTCAGGAAGCGGCGAATCTCGCCTGTCGACACATCGGCTGCGAGCATCTGGTTGTTACCGATGCGCGCGTAATCGCCCTTGTTGAGCACGCTGGTCGATACGTCGGTCTGGATCCACAGCACACCGCGCGCATCGAACCATAGTCCGTCGGGACTGCCGAAGCTGTCGCCCTTGATATTGCCGCGTCTGGCCGGGTCGGGATGGGCGGCATCGCCGGCGAGCACGAAGTGTGTCCAGGCGAAACGTTCCGCCGCCGCGTCCGATCCGTGTTCCGTCCATTTGACGATATGCCCGAAAACATTGGCGCCGCGCGGATTGACGGCGTTCACGCCGGGCTGGCCGTCGCCGCCGCGCCGGTCATTATTGGTCAGCGTGACATACACGTCTTTGGTCGCCGGATGCACCGCCGCCCATTCGGGACGGTCCATTCTGGTCGCGCCGACAAAATCCGCGGCCTGGCGCGTGCGCACCAGAATCTCGGCCTGGCTGGCAAAGCCGTTGGCCGCAGTCAGTCCGTTCTCGCCCTGCCGCAACGCAATCCAGGTGCCACTGCCGCTGTCGTTGAAGAACGCCACGTGCAGCGTACCCTCGTCGAGCAGGCTGCGATTGGCCTCGCGATTGGCCGGATCGTAGGCCCTGGCACTGACAAACTTGTAGATGTATTCGAAGCGCTCGTCGTCCCCCATGTAAACGACGACGCGCCCGTCCTTCGCCAAGGTGACCATGGCACCCTCGTGTTTGATGCGCCCGAGCGCAGTGCGCTTGACCGGCACCGATTGCGGGTCATAGGGGTCGATTTCCACCACCCAGCCGAAGCGGTTGGGCTCGTTCGGATTGGCGCCGGCATCGAAACGGCTGTCATGCTCTTGCCAGCGGTAACCCGCTCCCCTCGCGCTGATGCCGTAGCGGCGCTGTTCGGCCGGGATGCTGCCGGCGTTGGCAAAATAGCCGTTGAAGTTCTCTTCGCAGGTGAGATACGTGCCCCAGGGCGTGTACCCGCCGGCGCAATTGTTGACGGTGCCGAGCACGCGCGTGCCCGAAGGATCCGCTGCGGTGCGCAGCAAGGCGTGACCGGCGGCGGGTCCGCTGACGCGCATCGGCGTTTGCGCGGTAATCCGGCGCGCCAGGTTCGACGGGCGCACAACATTCCAGCGTCCGCCCTCGCGCCGCACCTCGATTACCGACACGCCGTGGGCGAGCTGCGACTTCCTGACTTTATCCGCCGTCCAGGTTTTCACCCCATCCGGATGCAGCAAGCCGTCGTCGGTGTATTCGTGGTTGATTGCGAGCAGCGCGCGCGTGGCGTTGCGCGATTTCGCCTGGTCCGCCGCATTTTCAACCCGGGGCAGCGGAAAATACTCGATTGCGTCGTGATGCATCCCCGACTGCAGCGCCTGCTCCTCGGCGCTGTTCGAGGCATCCCACTTGAAGGCCGGCTGGCCGGCCGGCGATCCGATGGCGTCGCCCCAGGCATACAGGACATCGGCGCGATAGCCCGGTGGCACCGTTACCGCGTCGGCCGTCGATACCGGCACGCTGGCAAAACCGAGCAGCTTGTCCGGCGCAACGCCGCGCGTCGCACAAGCGGGCAAGGCGGCCAGAATGCCGCCCAGCAGCCCGGCCTTGAGCACGCGGCGCCGCGCCGCATTGGTTTCCAGCAATTCTTCCAGTCCGGGACCCGTGCCCGGATTGACGATTTGGTCTTGTTCGTAGCCCTTGCCCATGAGAAGCATCCCTTGACATCAATTGTGACAGTCTGCGCCGCAGATATGACAAGGCGGTGAACCGCCGTGCAGCCTTGTTTCAACGCCGTTCTCCCGCCAATCCTCAAAGCGGCACTTCGGGCTTGGCGGCAGCCGGCCGGCGGCGCTCGATGAACATGTTGTTGCCGCCGATGCGCTTGGCCTGCTTTTTGGCCTCCGTCGCGGCAGTGGACACTTCAAGATGCGTCAACCAGATGCCGTTTTCGACCTCGACTGCACCGAGAGACAGACTGCTCAGCGCATAGGCGACCGGGCTGCCGCGCCTGTCTTCGCCTTCGAGCACACCGCGCCCGACGTCCTGCGCGTCGAACAACGATGGCGCATCGCGACCAAAGGCTTCGAGCGCGCGATGACAGCGCTCTTCCCAATCCGTACTCTGGAACAACAGGATGAAATCGTCGCCACCGATATGTCCGAGGAAGTCGCGCCCGGGTTCACAGCAGTTGACCAGGACGCCCGCGGTCAGCTTGATCATGTCATCGCCGCGACGATAGCCGTATTTGTCGTTGAAGGGCTTGAAGTCGTTGATATCGGCGTAACAGGCGACAAAATCCACCCCGGCGGCCAGCAGGCGTTCCATATGCTCGTTAATCGGCACATTGCCCGGGAGCATGGTGAGCGGATTGGCGTAACGGGCCGCCTCCATCTGCATGCGTGTTATTTCCCGGATCAGATCCTGGGTCGTACCGAGTCCGGCATAACGGCCCTCATCGACGATGACAAATCCCTCGGCGAGCAGCCGGTGCTCGGTCGACGCCAGTAACTCGGACAACGAATGAACGGAAATACTTTTTTCCACCACCAGCGGTTTCGCCAGCATGCACATGGTGCAGGAGCGCTTGCCGTAAAGCTCACGCCAGTACTGCCGCGCATATTGGGAGATAAACCGGTAGCGGCTGATCAATCCGACCGGCAATCCGTCATTCACCACCGGGAGGGCCCACGCGTCGGCATCGTTTTCGAAACGCACGAACACCTCGTCATTGGTGAGCGCCGGGGTAATCGGCACGACGGGCTGCAACAGCCGCGTAACGGTGGCACCGCCGCGCGCCAGAGACTTCATGTCCGGATACACCGCGATTTCGCGGTTCTGGAGGCAGCTCCGTATGTGCTGCGGCACGCTGACGACCGGTTGCGCCGACGGACGCGCGACAAGATATCCCTGACCGAAGGTCACCCCGAGATTGCTCAGCACCCGCAGGTCGGCCTCGTTCTCTATGCCCTCGGCCACCAGTGAGGAGCCGCAATTCTCGGCTATCTGCTGCAACGAGCGCAGGAACTGGAATTTGAACGGATCGGCGTGCACCCCCTGCACGAAGTGCATGTCTATCTTTATGTATTCAGGGTGAATATCCGACCACAGCTTGAGACTTGAAAAACCCTCGCCAAGATCATCCAGTGCCACGCCAAATCCCATGCCCCGCAAGCGCGCCATGGCCTCGTGAAAATGGTGCATGTCGCGCACGGCCTGATGCTCGGTAAGTTCGATCACAAGCCGGTTGCGTTCGTTCGCCATGCCCCGGACCGAACTGAGCAATTGCTCGCCGGAGGCCTGCGCCATCGCCACCGTCTGCGGGCCGATATTGACGAAGAGCTTGGCCGGCAGACCCAGTTCCACGAACCGATCGACAACCCTCGAGACGCACAACCACTCGAGATCCTGCAGGCGGCCGTTGCGCTCGGCCGCGTGGAACAACGCGACCGGGGAATGCAGGGGGCTGCCCTCGGGTCCGCGGATCAGACCTTCGTAAGCGAAAATTTCGCCGTTGTCCAAGCGAATGATGGGCTGGAACACCGGCGTAAGCCGCCCACCATCGATGATCGAAGACAGTTCGCGCAGCTTGGCGAACTCCTTGCCGACCGGGGTGGCGACGGAATGTTCAGGTAATGTGGACATCTTGGCTGCTGGCTTTTGCCTTGTCCCGTTTGACGTTTCGCCGTCGCAAAGCGCCACGCACCGAGGTGTAGGATGGGGACGATAGCGCGGAATTATTGCTGCCGTATTACATGCGCCTCGGTTCACCTTTCGGCGGCATTTCCGGATATGTCGGTGACGCCAACGGAAGGAATGCCGACCTCGGCGGATCCGTGGTTGACTTTTCCGCACCGGGAAATCGCGGCTACACCTTCGTTGACGTGACCTTCTTGCGGCGTGACGGGCGGCTCCTGTATTGACCTTGCGTCCCGGCGCGGCTCAGGCTGCCTTGGCGAGGAAATGCCGTGCGTACCGCGGGTCCATGCGCGACAGCGGCAACAGCACCGGCAGGTCGGCGCAATTGAAATCCGGGTCCCAGGACGGTTCGCCGCAAATCCATGCGCCGATGTTGAGGTAGCCCTTCACCAGCGGCGGCAGGTCGGCCGCAAGCGTGCAGTTGAGGCTCTCGAGCGGCAGGCGCAGGCGCGGGAACACGCGATACTCGATGGGGCTCAGCTGCGCTGCCGACAGCCCCTGGAATATCGACGCCGCGGCATGGCCTCCGTCGGCCATGCTGACGCTGGCGCAGCCCATCAGGTGTTCGTGGCGGTTCTCCAGCATGTAGCGCGCGAGTCCGGCCCATAGCAGCAGGATGACGCCGCCGGAGCGGTAATGCGGATGTATACAAGAGCGCCCGACCTCGACCATGTTGTCGCGCAGGTGCGCGAGGCGCGCAAGGTCGAACTCCTGTTCCGAGTAGTAACCGCCGGCCGCGCGTGCGGCGCGCGGCGACAGGATGCGGTAGGTGCCGACCACTTCCGCAGTCTCAACGTCGCGCACCAGAAGATGTTCGCAATGTACGTCAAAGCGGTCACTGTCGGTGTTCTCGCCCGAGGACTCGAGCCGGGCGCCCATTTCTTCGGCGAACACCGCGTAGCGCAGGCGCTGCGCCTCGGCCACTTCCGATTTGTTGCGCGCAAAGCTCATCGCCAGCCTGCATTTTTTTGCGATTCCAGACCGCTGTTGCTTTTCCAGCATGGCGCCCCCCGATACGCAATTGAGTTGGCGCAACTGTAGAAAGCCGCCATGACACCGCAGTTACCTGATGATGAAATGTTCGTGACAGGGCTTGCGCACCGCGCACGCCGTGTTAGATTGCGCGCGGTCCGCTGCACCGTTGCAGCGAGAACGCGCTGGCGTATGCACCAGGCCGATCAGATTGCGGGGGTGACATGGAAGAAAGTCCATTCAAGGGCAAGACCGGCCTGCGCCGCCTGCTCAACGCAATGGGGTATTCGCTGCAGGGATTCCGCTCCGCCTACCGCCACGAGGAGGCGTTCCGGCAGGAAGTGCTGCTCGCCATGGTGCTGATACCGGTCGCCTTTGTGCTGCCGCTGCCCGGGCTGTCACGGGCGCTGATGGTCGGCTCCGTGCTGCTGGTGCTGATCATCGAGCTGCTCAACTCCGCGGTTGAGGCGGCGGTGGACCGGGTCTCGCTGGAAAACCACCGCCTCGCCGCGCGTGCCAAGGACATCGGCAGCGCCGCGGTATTCCTGTCGCTCGCCAATGTCGCGGTGGTGTGGACTCTGGTGCTCACAGGCTGAGCCGGGCCTGTAACCGAAATTTCAAAAAAATGTCACCGTCGTTTCACCGCCATGGCGCACCTTGCGCGCCATGCCCTATACCAATAGCGAACAGCGTGCCGATCCGCGACGCCAGTCGCTCAAGCTTGCCGTCGTCACCGAGACCTATCCGCCCGAGATCAACGGCGTGGCGCGCACCGTCGGCCTGATGGTCGAGGGCCTGCGCGCGCGCGGCCACTGCATGCAGCTCATCCGGCCGCGCCAGGGCGAGGCCGACCAGCCGGTGGACGAACGCGAACTTGCCCACGTGCTGGTGACCGGCGTGCCCATCCCACGCTACCAGGAACTCAAGCTCGGCCTGCCGGCCAAGCGCCGTCTGCTGCGATTGTGGCAACAGGACCGGCCGGACCTCGTGCACATCGTCACCGAGGGGCCTCTGGGCGGATCGGCGCTGCGCGCGGCCAAGACGCTGGGCCTGCCGGTGAGCTCGGATTTCCATACCAACTTCCACAGCTACAGCCGGCACTACGGCTTCGGCGTGTTCGGCAAACTGGTCGCCGGCTACCTGCGCTCGCTGCACAACAAGGCCGACTGCACCATGGTGCCGACGCGGCAGATGCGCGACGAACTCGACGCGCTGGGCTTTCAGCGTCTGCTGGTGGTCGGGCGCGGCATTGACACCGGGCTGTTCAATCCGGCAAGGCGCAACCGCGAACTGCGCGCCGCGTGGGGTTGCCGCGGCGACGAAACGGTGGCGCTGCATGTCGGCCGCCTTGCCGCGGAAAAAAATATCGGCCTGTTCTTCGACACCGTGCGGTCCATGCAAGCGCTTGACCCCCGGGTCAGGGCGGTGGTGGTCGGCGACGGCCCCGAAGGCCCGGCCCTGCGCCGCGCCCATCCGGACTGCGTGTTTGCCGGCATGCGCACCGGCGAGGACCTCTACGCGCACTACGCGTCGGCCGACGTTTTTCTGTTTCCCAGCGTCACCGAGACTTTTGGCAACGTCACGCTCGAGGCGATGGCGAGCGGCCTGGCGATCGCCGCCTACGATTACGCCGCCGCCGCCAACTATCTCGTCAATGGTGAATCGGCCCTGCTCGCGCGCTTTGATGATCGCGAAGCCTTCCGCCTTGCCGGGGCGCGTCTCGCCGGCGACGCCCGCTTGCGTGCCGCATTACGCCTTCGCGCCAGCGCCATTGCCGGCGGCCTGTCATGGGAACACGTGTTCGACGATCTCGAGACGGTGCTCTTTGACACCATCGCACGGCACCCGGTTGCCTCAAGCGCACGGGCACGCGACAAGGCCGCAGGCGCGGCGGTATAGTCGGGCCTGGCCGCGCGCCGCGCAGCCCTCCACCGTCACTGCGCCCCCGCCCCATGCACCTCAAGTCAGTGCTGCCGCTACTACTGTTACTCGCGCCCGTCGCAGTCGAGGCAGCGCGTCCCCTTGTCACCGACGACGCGCGCACCGTTGACCCCGACGGCTGCCAGATCGAGAGCTATGCCAAACGCCAGCGCAACTTCGGCGAGCAGGAGTTCTGGTTCCTGCCTGCCTGCAACCCCGGCGGCCATGCCGAACTGACACTGGGCGGCACGCGCACTGACAACGCTGCCAGCGGCCGCTCGGGCAGCACCATCGTCCAGGCCAAGTTCCTGCTGCACCCGCTCAGCGTCAACGGTTACGGCGCGGCATTGAGCCTGGGCGCGCAAAAGACACGGCCCTTCTCCGCCGCAGACCCGTCGCAATGGAATCCCTACGCCAACGCCATCGCCAGCCGCTCGCTGCTCGATGACCGTCTGTTCGTGCACCTCAACCTTGGCGCCATCAAGGACCGCAACCGCGATGTCAGTCTCGGCACCTGGGGCCTGGGCACCGAATTCGTCTTCACGCCGCGGCTGATCGGCATCATCGAAACCTACGGCCAGCGCGCCGACCGCCCCAACCGCCAGATCGGCCTGCGCATCTGGGTGATACCGGACAAGCTCCAGATTGATACGACACTCGGGATTCAGTCCGGGTATGCACCGGACCGGAGATGGAATTCGGTGGGGGTTCGGCTTTTGTTCTGACGCGAGAACGTCAAGGCGTACTTGCGTAAAAATTCCTTGTGCGTTCGGTGTCGATTATTTTTGGTTGGGAGATTTCGCTCCCTTGCGGGAGCGACCTATTTTCTTTGCTCGTGCATCCCCTCCGGGGACTTCCTTCGGTCGAAGCAGTAAGCAAAGAAAGCACACCCCCGATGCCGCCCCTTCGGGGTCCCCTGCGCTACTCGGCAAAGCGGGCCGCTCCCGAACTCGCCGCGCAAGGGGGAGGTGAAACCACCCCACCACAAAGTAGCGCCACCGAAGGCAAAAGAAGAACCAAACCACCGCGAGACGAGGCCTCCAACAGGAATGACAATGACTGGAAACGCCCTGGGGACGGGCTTCTCCAGCCTATTTTCCTGGTCCGGCGCTGGTCCCCGCGAAGGCCTTCCACACCACCGGCTGCACCTGCACCGACTCTACCCCGTCGGTGACCCAGACCTCGCCCTCCTGAATCGTGAATTGCAGCCGCATCGTGCGCTGCGCCAGTTTGGCCATCGCACGCGTCGCCTCCTGCGGCAGGTCTATCACCGACAGGTTGTCCTGACGCGCCAGCTTGTCCGACACCGACTTCCACCACAATTGCGCGCCGTGACCGCCGTAGCAATACACTTTCACCGCGCGCGAACGACCGCCGGCGCGGCGCACTATTTTTTCGTCGGGAAGGCCGACCTCTATCCACATCTGGATTTCACCGGTCAGGTCTTTTGTCCACAGGGCCGGCTCGTCATCGGCGCTGAGGCCGCGCGAAAATTCCAGGAATTCGCCGGCGTTGAGCGCAAAGGCCAGCAGCCGCGCCATCATGCGTTCGTCGTTCTCCGACGGGTGACGGGCGATGGTGAGCGCATGGTCGGCGTAATAGCCGCGCTCCATGTCGGCAATCTGCAGTTCTGCCTTGAAAATGGTGGACTTCAGCGCCATGGGTGCTTCACCTTATAGAGTGCCGTGTAGACTGTCGGATAGAAAAAAACGCAAGGCCGGAGAATAAAGCAAATGGCGCCAAAGGACAGTCCGATTTCCGGCGACGACGCCGGACGCGTCATCGCGGCGACGCGGGCATGGCTGGAAAAAGCTGTGATCGGCCTCAATCTTTGCCCCTTCGCCAGGCCCGCTTACGCCGGCGACCGCATCCGCTACGCCGTCAGCGCCGCCACCTCGGAGCAGGCGCTACTCGCCGACCTCGAGCGTGAGCTGGAAACACTCGCGGAGGCTTCGCCAACGGGCATCGAGACCACGCTGCTCATCCACCCGCAGGTGCTCGGTGATTTTCTCGACTACAACGATTTTCTCGAGGTGGCCGAGGCCGCCATCATCGCGCTGGATCTGGAGGGCATCATCCAGGTGGCGAGTTTTCATCCCGATTACCAGTTCGCCGACACCGGCGCCGACGATATCAGCAACTTCACCAACCGCTCGCCCTACCCGACGCTGCACCTGTTGCGCGAAGACAGCATCGAGCGCGCGGTCGCGTCCCATCCGGATACCGATGCCATTTACCAGCGCAACATCGAGACCATGCGCAAGCTCGGGCGCGCGGGCTGGGATGCGCTTGGCATCAGTCCGGCGCCGGGCAAAAAGCCCTGAGCCGCCACGAGCTTCAATGCCCCCTCAGGCCCTGGCTTTGCCGAGGCCTTTTTTCAGCAGTTCGGCCACCAGCTCGTTCATGCCGGTCGCGCGCTCCTGCGCGAGGCTCTGCAATTGTTTGACCATATCGCCCTCGAGCTTGCAGGCAAAGGGCACCAGGCCCGCCGCCTGATCGAGTTTGCGCTGCTCGCGGCGGTTGAGCGGTGCGACTTCGCTCTTGCCGAAGCTGCTGACTTTCATGCTCTTGCCGACCTGCGATTCGATTTTCAAACCCTTGAGTTTTTCCAGATCCGTCTTTTTCACGTGTACACCTTGTCTGCTGAATTGCCCTTGCCGCCATTTTACGCGCAATGCCCCGGTCCACTACCCGCCTCATCGGCCAGCGCTTCGATGTATCCGGCAATCTGCTCCGGCGCGGCCCTGCCGGCCGCCATGCGCGTTGCCATCACCGCGCAGGCATCACGCGTGCCGGCGTCATCGCGCAAAAACGACAGCGCAGCCACCCATTGTTCGAGCGGCGCGTCGTGGGCGACACTGGCGGCGACGCCAAGGCGCGTCAGCCGCGCCGCGTTGTCGAACTGGTCGTGGGCAAAAGGCGTGACGAGCTGCGGCCTGCCCGCGGCCAGCACCTGGGCACAGGTTCCGATACCACCGTGATGCACAAACACCGCGACGCGCGGCGCCAGCAAGTCAAACGGCACCCAGGCGGCATGCAGTGCAAACGGCGGCAGTGAAGGCGGCAACTGGTCGGCAAAAGGTGTGACCAGGATGGCGCGCATGCCCATGGCCTCGCATGCGGCGAGCGCACGCTGCCAGAACGCGCGCCCGTGGGCCATCGCCGAACCGGGTGTAAAGGCGATGGGGGGCGGCCCGGCCGCCAGAAACGCCGCCAGCGCTGCGGGCATAACCTCCCCTTCGGCTGCTGCCAGCAACGCAAAGCCGGTCGCCACGGTATGCGGCGGCCAGTCGGACTGTGCCGCGGCATACCAGTGCGGAAAGGCGCAAATCACCCGCTGCGGCGAATGCAGCCAGCGGCGCATGACGCTGCGTACCGGCGCGAGGCCGATGTCGCGGCGAAAGCCGTTGAGCGCCGGCAGCACCACCGGGTCGAGGGCGAGGCGCTCTACCAGCGCAATCAAAGCGCGCACCACCCAGGCCGGCAGGCCACCGAGCCAGGACAAGCCGGGCCAGGCCGGAGGATCGGTGGCCGAGAACAGGCAGGCCGGCGACAAATGCACCGTGGCCATGGGCACGCCATTGCGCTCCTGCACCAGTCTTGCGGCAAAGGCCAGGGTGCTCGCGACGAGCACTGTTTCGCCGGGACGGACATGGCGGCGTATCTGCGCGTAGGTGCCCGGCAGCGACGCCGCGACATAACGCCACACCGCCCCGAAAGCGCGGCGCGGATGCCACAACTCGGCGTCGCGCAATATCTGCTCGAAGGTATCCGGGCCGGCAGCGCTGATGAACGCAATGCCGGCGCGCTCGACGCGCGCGCGAAAGTACGCCGCCGTCATCAACTCGACCGCATGGCCGCGCTGCTGCAATGCGCGGGCAATGGCGATGAAAGGATGCACATCACCGGCACTGCCGGCACAGACGATCAGGATATGCATGCGCGCCCCGGCAGGATGTTGAAACGGCGCGACGCCGCCTTTGAATGCAGCGAATTCGCAGCCGTTGACAGGGGGGACTGCATGCCGGTTACGCCATGTTCATGCTGGATATGCATTCTTCAACAGCCCTTCTTCAACAGCCCTTCTTCAACAGCCCTTCTCTAACAGCCCATCAACGCTCCATCGCCTGCCACATTTTTTGCAGGCGCTTGGCCGACACCGGCGCCGGCGTGCGCAACTCCTGGGCATGCAACTGCACGCGCAACTCCTCCAGCAGCCAGCGGAATTGCTCCAGTTGCGGATGGGCGGCGCGGGCCTTTCTGTGTTTCAGGTCCTCGCGCTGCCATTGCTGGTACAGCGGCGTGAACTCGGTCATCAGCCGTGCATCGCGGGCGGGCTCGGCACGCAGCTTGTCCACGCGCAGCACCGCCGCCTTGAGGTAGCGCGGAAAATGCTGCAGGCGCCCGAACGGCGTCACCGCGACAAAGTCCTTGACCAGCAGTTGCGCCATCTGTGCCTGGATATCGGACACCGCCGCGGCGAAGGCCCTGGCGCCCTGCAGCTTTTTTTGCAGGCCCTGGAATTCGGCGAGGATGGTGCCGACGAGGCGGCACAACTCGTTGGCGATCAGGTTCAGCCGCGATTTGGCCTCGTTGCAGCGCAGCTCGAACTGCGCCCTGGTCGCGGGCAGCGGGTCGGCCATGCAGGCGCGCTCGAAGGCGGCGGCGATCAGTTGCTCGCGCAGCGGCGTGCCCTCGGTCTTGCCAAAATCCAGCGTGGCGTAAATGAGCGCCATATCGCGCAACCCGGCGAGGTTTTTTTCAAGGAATTTTGTCTGCTCTTTCAGCGCCAGCATGAACAGGCGGCGAAGGCCCAGCCGGTGCACGGCGCGCGCCTTGTCCAGGTCATCCATGACTTCCATGCTGACGCCATCGCCGTGGTCGGTCAGCACCGGATAGCCGATCAGTGTCTGGTTGCCGCGCCTGATTTCGATCAGCTCCTCGATGTCGCCAAAGCGCCAGTCGGTAAAGTGTTCGTTGTCGGACAGTACCGCGCTCTCTTCGACGACTTCGGCAAAACGCTCCCCCGCCGCCGCGCCCAACTCCGCCCGCAACTGCGCCAGACTGCGCCCCATCGCCAGTTGCCGGCCGTGCTCGTCGAGCACGCGAAAATTCATGCTCAAGTGCGGCGGCAGCAGTTCCGGCCGGAAGGCATCAAGCGGGATGACCAGCGACAGTGAAGACCGCGCGTAACGCGAAATGGCATCGACCAGCGGCACATCAGAGCGCGGTGCCGCAACGAAGGCCGCGGCGAATTCTGCCAGCGGCCCCAGCCGGTGGCGCATGCGTTGCGGCAGGGATTTGGCCAGCAGTTGCACTTTTTCTTTGAGCAGGCCCGCCACCAGCCATTCGCAGGCCGCGGCCGGCAACTGATTGAGCGCCACCAGCGGCACGGTCAGCGTCACGCCGTCGCGCGCACCGCCCGGGTCGTGCAGATACTCAAGCCCGAGTTTTCTGCCGGCCATGTCGATCTCATGCGGGAACTGCTCGGTGGTGATACCGGCCGCTTCGTGGCGCATCAGGTCTTCGCGCTTGAGAAACAACAGCTTCGGGTCTTTTTCTTCGGCCTCGCGGCGCCAGGTGTCGAAGCTCACGCCGTTATGTATGCCGGCCGGGATCAGTGAATCGTAAAACGCGTATATGAGCTCGTCATCGACCAGCACGTCGGGCCGGCGCGACTTGTGCTCCAGGCGCTCTATGTCCCCGATCAGTTTGCGGTTGTGCTGGAAAAACGGCGCGCGCGATTCATATTCGCCGTCCACCAGCGCCTCGCGTATAAACAGCGTGCGCGACAGCCCGGGGTCCATCGGGCCGTAATGCACGCGACGGTTGGCATAGAGCAACAGTCCGTAGAGCGAGGCACGTTCGAACGCCGCAACGTGCGCCGGCTTTTTCTCCCAGTGCGGCTCACTGTAATTTTTTTTCACCAGGTGGCCGCCGACGCCCTCCAGCCATTCGGCATCGACGGTGGCGACGCAGCGCGCATACAGACGCGTGGTTTCGGTCAGTTCCGCCGCCATGATCCAGCGTCCGGCCTTTTTGACCAGGCTGGAGCCCGGGTGCACCCAGAAGCGTATGCCGCGCGCGCCAAGGTAATGCCCCTCCTCCGACTTGAGGCCGATGCCGCCCAGCAGCCCGGTCAGCAGCGCACGGTGGATTTGCGCGAAGCTCGCCGTACCGGCTGCCGTCTTCCAGCCCAGCTCCGCGGTCATTTCCTTCAGTTGCGAATGGATGTCGCGCCATTCGCGCATGCGGTTGAAGGACAGGAAATTGTCATGGCACAGCCGCGCCAGCTTGCGATGCGAATTGTGCGCCTGCGCCTCCCCGTAAAACGCCCACAGCTTTACATAGGCGAGAAAATCCGACTTCTCGTCGTTGAACTTCTGATGGGCGGCGTCGGCCGCCTGGGCGCGCTCGTGCGGCCGGTCGCGCGGGTCCTGCACCGACAGCGCGGCGGCGATGACCAGCACCTCGGCCAGCGCATTTTCATTGCGCGCGGCCAGAATCATGCGGCCGATGCGTGGATCGAGCGGGAGCCTCGCAAGTTGCCGGCCGGTGTCGGTGAGCTTGTTGTTGTCATCGACGGCACCCAGCTCGTTTAGCAGCGCATAACCGTCGGCGATGGCGCGCGGCAGCGGCGGCTCGATGAACGGAAAGTCCTCGACCTCGCCGATGTGCAGCGACTTCATGCGCAGGATCACCGCCGCCAGCGAAGAGCGCAGGATTTCCGGGTCGGTGTAGGCCGCTGCGGCCGTGTCGCCAGCGGCGTGTGCATCCGGCTCTATGACGAGGCCG
>CAYLPI010000046.1:5275-23984 GCA_964385505.1 uncultured Bordetella sp. | reverse complement strand
CCGTCGCCGCGGCGACGGCAGACAACAGACTGCTCGCAATAACACGCATGCTCAATTCACTCTTTCGCTATCAGATGGGAATGCACGGGAATACCGATTCGCCGGTGCTCAGACCTGCTGCGCCATCTTCTGGCCATGCTCGCGTATGGCATGAAAACCGACCTTGGGCCAGCGCTCGGTCGCCAGTTGCAGGTGATAGCGGTTGGGCGCGAGATAGACCGGGTTGTCATCGACATCACTCGCCATGTGCTGGGCGAGGTCTTTTTCACAGGCGCGGCGCGTCGCCTCGTCCGGAAAGGTCAGCCAGCGTGCGGTGTAGATGTCGGCCATGTCGTACAGCGCATCGACCTTGTATTCGCTTTGCAGGCGCGCCGCCACGATCTCGAACTGCAGCGGGCCGACGGCGCCGAGCAAGGCGTTGTTGCCGAACGCCGGGGTCAGCACCTGTATCGCGCCCTCTTCGCCCAGTTCCTGCAGGCCTTTTTGCAATTGCTTGGCCTTGAACGGGTCTTTCGGCCGCGCCATGCGAAACAGCTCGGGTGCGAAATACGGAATGCCCTTGTAAGCCAGCGCCTCGCCCTCGGTGATGGTGTCGCCGATCTGCAACTGGCCGTGGTTGTGGATGCCGATGATGTCGCCGGCGACAGCGTCTTCGCTCGCCACGCGCTCGTTGGCCATGAAGGTCAGCGCATTGGCCAGCTTCATCTCACGCGCGCTGCGCAGGTGGCGCACCTTCATGCCTGGGACATAGCGCCCTGAGCAAATGCGGAAAAAAGCGATACGGTCGCGGTGGCGCGGGTCCATGTTGGCCTGGATCTTGAAGACGAAACCGCTAAAGGGCGCCTCCGCCGGCTGCACCGTGCGCAGCGTGCCATTGCGCGGCTGCGGCGGCGGCGCCCAGTCAAGCAGGGCCTGCAGGATTTCCTGCACACCGAAGTTGTTAATACCCGAACCGAAAAACACCGGCGACTGCGTGCCGGCAAGAAAACGCTCGAGGTCGAACGGTGTGCTGGCATCGCGCAGCAGGCCTACTTCATTGCGCAAGGTGCCCACTTCCCCCGGATACAACGCGTCGAGCTTGGGGTTTTCGAGGCCGGCGATCAATTCGCCCTCGTCGCCCTTTTTTTCCTCGCCCGGCGTGAAGCGCATCAGCCGGTCGTTCAACAGGTGGAACACGCCGCGAAAGGACTTGCCCATACCCACCGGCCAGGTGATGGGCGCGCAATCGAGCTTGAGCACCGACTCGATTTCCTCGAGCAGCGACAAGGGGTCGCGCACCTCGCGGTCCATCTTGTTGACGAAGGTGATGATCGGCGTGTTGCGCAGGCGGCAGACTTCCAGCAGCTTGATGGTCTGCACCTCGACGCCCTTGGCCGCATCGATCACCATCACCGCCGCGTCCACCGCTGTCAGCACGCGATAGGTGTCCTCGGAAAAATCCTCGTGGCCGGGCGTGTCGAGCAGGTTGACGGTATGCCCGGCGTAGTCGAACTGCATCACCGAGCTCGTCACTGAAATGCCGCGCTGTTTTTCGACTTCCATCCAGTCCGAGGTCGCATGGCGCGCGCTTTTACGCGCCTTGACGGTGCCGGCCATCTGGATGGCGCCGCCATAGAGCAGCAGCTTTTCCGTCAGCGTGGTCTTGCCCGCGTCGGGGTGGGAAATGATGGCAAAGGTGCGCCGGCGCGCAACGTCGCGCAACAGGTCGGCCGGCAGGGATGGCGTGGTCATGGCGTGTAAATCTTTAACTTTTAAAAGTGTAGAGCCGCTATGGGCGGGTCTTTCTGGATGATTTTGGTGACAAAATTGTCACATCACCGGGTGTCACAGCAACATCGGCAGCTGCTTCTCCAGTCCTTCGGTCGGCAGGCGCTTGAAGCCGCTTTTGGCAAACTGGTGCCAGCGGCCGATGACATGGCATAGCAGCAGGTTGGCGCGCGCGGCAGGATCGGGTTCGTCGTGGCCCTGCGAGGCGGCGACGCGCAGGCATTGCTTGATGGTCGATTCGAGCCGGTCGTGCAACTGGTTGATGCGTGCCTGCAGGCGCTCGTCTTCGTTGACGAGAGCATCGCCAAGCAGTACCCGCGTCATGCCCGGATTCTTTTCGGCAAAACCGAGCAGCGAATTGATGATCACCTGCAACTGGCGCAGGCCGTTGTCCTCTTCGGCGGTGACCTTGTTGATCAACCCGAACAGCGTCTCTTCGATGAAGGCGATAAGGCCCTCGTACATCTGCGCCTTGCTGGCAAAGTGGCGGTACAGCGCGGCCTCGGATACATCGAGTTTTTTCGCCAGGGCCGCGGTGGTGATTTTTTCGCCCTTGGGGTCTTGCAGCATCTCGGCAATGACTTGCAGGATCTGCAGTTTGCGTTCGCCGGTTCTGGGGGGCATGGTTTGCGCTCCTGATAAAGGCCGCACCGCTGGGTTTACAACAATGAGTTTGGCCTGACGCTCGTCATTCTATCATCATGTGAGCGCTTGCTTACCTGCGGATGCCTATTTTTGCAGCAATCGCCGGTAGTTTCAGTACGCTGGCTATTTTGGCGTCAACGATGGCCGGATGGCGCGATTCGCGCGTCACCCAGACCGTTTTCATGCCCAGTTGCCGCGCCGCGCGCAGGTTGGGCAGCGAATCCTCGACCATGACACAACGCCGCGCCAGCAGGCCCTCGCGCTGCAGGATATGGCGAAAACCGCCGGCCTCGGGCTTGGGCTGGAAACGCACGCGATCGACGGTGTACACGGCGTCGAACAGGTCGCTGATGTTGAGCAGCGCCAGCACCGCCTCGGCGTAATGCGCCGGCGCATTGGAAAAGATGATCTTGCGGCCGTGCAGGCGGCGCAGCGCATGGCGCAGTCCGGCCTCGGACACGATCATGCGCGCGAGGTCCGGAAACTGGTGGGTCTGCCACAAAAAGTGCTTTGGATCGGTACCGTGATGGCGCATCAGCCCGTGCAGCGTCGCGCCATAACGGCGCCAGTAGGTCGTCCGCAAGGCGCCGGCCTCCTCGATGCCGAGCTGCAGGTGCTCGGCCATGTAGGCGGTCATGCTGCGGTTGATGTGCGGAAAAATATGCGGCGAGGCATTATGCAGCGTGTTGTCGAGGTCGAACAACCAGGTGAAACGGGTTTGCATCGGTGCCATCCTGACTTGTCATTCCGAGGGTCCTTCGGCTGCGCTGATGACAGGCTCCGCCCGAAGAATCTGCTTTTCAAACATTCAACAGCCGATCCTTCGCTTCGCTCAGGATGACGACAGCCTGAAATTGCGACCGGTCACCCGGTATCGGTATCGGTACCGGTACCGGTACCGATACTTTGTGTGACTGGTACGACTTTCGTTCTAGAATTCATCACATCATGCAGCTTAGCGCCAACTTCAGCCTCGAACAGCTGACCGCCTCGGACACGGCGGCGGCCCGCGGCATCGACAACGCGCCGCCGCCCGAGATCATCGACAACCTCAGGCAGCTTGCCGCCGGCCTCGAGCAGGCGCAAGCGCTGCTCGGTTACCCCCTCAGCATCTCCAGCGGCTACCGCTCGCCCGCCCTCAATGTCGCGGTCGGCGGCGCCGAAAAATCACAGCACTGCACCGGCATCGCCGCCGATTTCACCTGCCCCGGGTTCGGCACACCACTCGATATCGCCGCTGCGCTGCGTGATTCCGGGCTGCGCTTTGACCAGTGCATTCTCGAATTCGGCCGCTGGGTGCATTTGTCCTTCAGCGCCGAACCGCGCGGCCGGCTGCTGACCATCCACGACTCAAAAGAAGGCTACCTCGTCGGACTGTGGGACACCGAGGGCAACAAGGTCGGGTAGGAGAAACACCAAAAACCTTAAAAGCCTGAACCACAGAGAACACAGAGAACACGGAGGGAAAAACAGCTTTCCGGGTTTTCTCTGTGCACTCTGTGTTCTCCGTGGTGAAAGCTTTTGACGTTTGCCAAGCTTGGCGCGGATGTCACTTGCTGCGGATCAGCGTACCGATGCCCTCGTCGGTCAGAATTTCCAGCAACAAGGCATGCTTCACCCGGCCGTCGATGATGTGCACGCTCCTGACGCCGCTCTTGGCCGCATCCACGGCCGACGAAATCTTTGGCAGCATGCCGCCGGACAGCGTGCCGTCGGCGACCAGTTCGTCAATGAGTTTCGGCGTGAGGCCGGTCAGCAGCTTGCCCTTGCTGTCGAGCACACCCGGCGTGTTGGTCAGGAGCACCAGCTTTTCGGCTTTCAGCACCTCGGCGATCTTGCCCGCCACGAGATCGGCGTTGATGTTGAAGGTCGCACCGTCCTCACCGACGCCGATGGGCGCCACCACCGGAATGAAGCCGCCCGCCTCCAGCGTGTCGATGACGCCGGGGTCGATGGACGAGATCTCGCCGACCTGGCCGATGTCGAGCATGTCGCCGGGTTTGTCCTTGTTCTCGAGCATCATTTTTCTGGCGCGAATGAAGCCGCCGTCCTGACCGGTCAGGCCCACGGCCTTGCCGCCGGCCTGGTTGATCAGCGTGACGATGTCCTTGTTGAGCGCGCCCAGCACCATCTCGACGGCGTCGAGCGTCGCATCGTCGGTGACGCGCATGCCCTGCACGAAGCTGCTTTTGATATCGAGCTTTTTCAGCATTTGCTCGATCTGCGGGCCGCCGCCGTGCACCACCACCGGGTCCATGCCAACGAGTTTGAGCAAGACCACATCGTGGGCGAAGCCGGCCTGCAGCGCAGGATCGGTCATGGCGTTGCCGCCGTACTTGATGACGATGGTCTTGCCGTGAAAGCGGCGGAGGTAAGGCAGCGCCTCGGCGAGTACCTGGGCTTTTATTTCAGGGGTGGTCATGGTCTGCGGCTTGGTTCAAGACGCGACATTGTAACTCCGGTGCCGCGCCAGAGCGGCAAATCGCGGCCGGGAATACCCGGCCGCTTCCACCGCCCCGCGCACCGGGGAAAACCGCGGGAGGTCGGCTCCGGTGCGCGGAGTCAAACCGGCGGCGACAGCCGTCCGGCTTTGACAATTACTGCACGCTGATCTGCCTGGTCGCCGGCGCGGCCTTTTTCGGCAGAACCAGCTCAAGCACGCCGTCAGCGTACTTGGCCTGGGCGGCGGCCTCATCCAGATCCTGGCCGAGGCGGAAGCTGCGCGAATATTTGCCGAAATAACGCTCGCTTCGCACCAGCCGCTGGCCCTCTTTCGATTCCTTTTCGTTGCGCGTCTCGGCGCTGATCGATACCACGTCGCCGTCGACGCTGATGCGAATGTCTTCCTTCTTTACTCCGGGCAGGTCGGCGAGAATCTGGTAAGCGCCGTTCTGCTCGCTGACATCGATCCTGAACTGCCGCGCTTCGGTAGCGGCCCCGGCATCGCGGGAAACCGGCCGAACAACAAAGCCCTTGAACAAATCATCAAAAATATCGCCGATGGGCGAATAGCGGTTCACGTTCACCATGATCATCTCTCCGTATGTGTGGTCGGTAAAAGTCCGTTCAGGCTCGCGCCTACAGCTTCAATATGGGGAAGCGCAACGCGTTTTCAAGAGCCCTTGCGCCGTATTGCAACCGACCGCCCAAGCGGCTAGAGTGGCCGCACCATGCCGGCCTCCGAAAAAAAAGACATCGCACTTGAACTTGAACAGACCCGCCCTTATCTGATGCGATTCGCCGTGCTGCAATTGCGCAACGAGACAGCGGCCGAGGATGCGGTGCAGGAAACCATGCTCGCCGCACTGCAGGGTGCCAGCCGCTTTGCCGGCCAGTCGTCGCTGAAGACCTGGCTCGTCGGCATTCTCAAGCACAAGATCATCGACCACCTGCGCCGCCAGGCAAAAGAGCCGCAGGCCTTTGAAACCACCACCGACGACTTCGACACCCTGTTTGAAGACGACGGCCACTGGACCGAGGCGCCCGCCGACTGGGGTCGCCCGGAGTCCACGCTGGAGCAAAAGGAATTTTTCAAGGTCCTCGACCTGTGCCTCGAAGCGCTGCCGGCCAACACGGCGCGCGTGTTCATGATGCGTGAATGGCTGGGCCTCGATACCGGCGAGATCTGTAAGGAATTGAAAATGACCGCGACCAACTGCTGGGTGGTGCTTTACCGCGCCCGCATGGGGCTGCGCACCTGCCTCGAGAAAAACTGGTTCGGCGCACAAGCCGCCAAACACTGAGAATCAAATTCCATGTCCTTCATGCTCAATTGCAAGCAGGCAACCCGCACGCTGTCCGAGGCCGAGGATCGCAAACTCGGCCTGGGTGAGCGTGTCGGCTTGTGGGCGCACCTGGGCATGTGCTCGGCCTGCAGCAATTTCAGCAAACAGGTGGTACTGCTGCGTAAAGCCATGCAGCAGTATCGCGATCCGCGTGACTGAACCCCCGCCGCGCAGCGCCAGTTCTGCCGGCGACAGCGTCTGCCCGCGATGCAAAACAAGTTTCCGATGTGGCGCCACGGCTGGCCTGGCGAAATGCTGGTGTTTTGATCTGCCGCCGATCAAAGCCACGAGCGCATTCAGCGAATGCCTGTGTCCGGGCTGTCTTGCCGCGCACATCCGGGCTCGGGCACACCCGGCGGTCTGAACCTGTCGCGCCGAACGCGCCAACCGCGGCAAGCTCAGCGCTTTTGCTCGATACCGGTAACGGCTTGCACGCCCATGACGCCGAACAGCGCGACAATCAATTCGTTGGCACCGCGCAGTTTCACCGCCTTGCCCGACTGGTGCAGTTTGCTGAAGGTGTTGAGCAACTGACCCGCGCTGACGAAGTCAACGCGCGGCACCGCCGAAAAATCGATCAGCACCAGACTCGATTCTGCGGCGTAATCGACAATCGCCTTTAGCGTGTTCTCGTTGGCCCCGGTAATTTCGCCGGACAGTCGCAGCGCCTTGTCCGCCTGCGCCTGGAGCGCGACCGGGGCCGGCCCGGGCGCGGCCGCGCGCGCCGGCTCCCATGCCGGCGGGGACAACTCGTAGGTGATGGCAAAGTTGAGCGCCGCCTCTTCGTAGGCGTCGTGCATGCCCGTCATCTGCAAAAGTTCGAGCAGCAGCAGCCAGAACACCTGGTCAACGGCACGATCCCCGCTCGGCGCCGCGGCCGCCAGCAGCGCGATGAGTCGCCCTTCGCCGGAAACGGACGCCGTTTTGCCGGCGCGCCGCAGTGGCTGCAGGCATTCGAGCAGCAGACGGCCGCCTGCGGCGTCGACTGCGCTGAGCCCCGCGAGGTCGAATCGCAGCGCCTGACCGGTGCCGGCGGCCTGCCGTGCGTGTTCGAGCCGCGCGGCGACGCCGGCGTCAAGCGCACCGGCAAGGCTGGTGATGCTGTGGCCGGATTCACCGGGCGGGGCACTGGCAGCGGCGCGCGGCGTGTCGGTCCAGGTGGGGGGCGATTGCTCGAACTTCGCGGCAAAGGTGAGCGCAAGCTCATCGTGCTCCTGTTTCATGCCCAGGTGCTCGTAGAGGTCGAACAACATCAGCCAGATCTGTCGTGCCGGCCTGCTGCTGTCATCTTCGCGCACCGCAGTGCTGAGGGTTTTCAAGGCCGCACTGTCCTGCGCATTGGCAAACAACACCGCCGCCTCTTCGATGACCGCGGCAGGGCCGTCGGTCGCGGCGTTGACCTCGATGCTCATGACCGAGTCAGGCGGCGCCGGTCTGCGGCTTGCCGGGGCCGACGCGGCAGGCGCGGCAGGCGCGGCAGGTAAGGGTTTCGCGGCCACCGGGGCGGGCTTGGCCGCGGGCGCAGGTGCGGCCGCAGGTTTGGCAGCGGCGGGCGCCGGCGCTGCGGCAGGGGCGGGCTTCAACGGCGCCGCCGCCGGCGGTGCCGCTTTGGCGACAGGCACGGTCGCTTTGGGGGCCGTCGCCTTGGGCACCGTCGCGGTGGGCTTCGTCGCTTCGGGCGGCGGGGCGGCCGGGCCGGCCGGGCCGGCCGGCTTGGGCCGTGCCTGGGACGATGCGCTCGCCGCTGTCGGTGCCACTACTGTCGCAGCGGCCGTGGCCTTTGGCGCGACCGGCAGCGCAGGCGCCTCTGCCACATCCTCTGCGACATCCATGGGCAGTGGAACAAAACTGGTGAAATCGAGCGAGAGGTCGTCATCGTTCTCGAGCGCCGCGATCGGTGACGGGGCCGTTGCTGTGGCGGCAGCCGGCACGGCAACGCCGGCCCCGGACGCAGGCCCGGGCACCGCTTCAGTTTTTCTGGTTTCCGGCTTTTTTGAAGGCGGATCTTCCTTCTTGCCGAACAGGGAAAAGGCCACGACTTGCCTTCATTTTGCTTGATTTTGCGACAGGGGAAACGCGTTCTGTTCGGCTTGATTATTCCACACCCGCTCGCGCCAAATCAATCGAATTCCCGCTGTTTTCTCCCCCCTATCCGCAACCGGTTCGCGGGCGTCGATCGCACCAGCGATGGGCCCGGCATTGCGCCGCCGGACCCATCGCAGCCACGATCGACAGCCGGCCTAGAACAAGCCGCGCAAGCCGGCCAGCACACCCCGCCCGGGCATCGGCGCAACATCCTTTACGAACGACACGTGGTTACGCGCCTCCTGATTGAACAGATTGTTGGCGCGGGCAAAGGCCTCCCAGTTCACACCCGCCGACTTGAAGCGATAGCCGAGGCTGGCGTTGGCGAGCGTATAGGCATCGGTCTGCCGTTCGATGGCGCTGACACGGTTTTGCCGCGCGGCGTGCTCAAGGTCCAGCCCGGCGCTCCATGCATTGAACCGGTACTCGAGGCCGACACCAAGGCGCAGGGGCGCGATGCGCGGCAGCGGCTGTCCGCTGTCCTTGTTGGTTGCCTGCACATAATCGGCCTTGAGCTTGAGGTCGAGCTCTCCACCCTTGTCCATGATGCGAAAGCGTCCCTGCGCCTCGACCCCGCGAAACTCCGCCGAAACGGCACGAAACACCGACTCGGGCAGGATCCTCGACGCGTCGCCGTTGTTGGTGGACACCTGGGACGTGCCGTCGCCGGCATCCGACATGTCGTCCCCTGCGGCGCTGCTGTAACCGGCCGCATCGCGGGTAACGCCGCTGTCGGCGAGGGTAATAAAGTTCTTGAAGCGGTTGTAGAACACACCGACCGATGCGGAATGCGGGCCCGAACGCATGCGCAGCGCGATATCGAATGCCTTCGAGCGCTCGGTGTCGAATCCGCTGTTGCCGACCTCGAAGCGTCCGGTGGCGATGTGCGGGCCGTTTGCAAACAACTCCGCATAGGTCGGTGCGCGTTCGGTGTAGGCGGTGTTGGCGGCGAGAGAAAATACCTTGCTCAAGCTATAGACCGCGCCAAAACTGAATGCCTTGGGAGAGAAGCCGCGGGACTGCGCGGCGCCAAAGCGCGGCGTGCCGGCCAGCGCCGACAATGACGCTGCCGGCACATTGGCCCCGCCGCCGGCCGACTTGACCGAGTTCCTGTCGATGCGCGCCCCGGCGTTGAGCTTCCAGTCGCCGAGCGGCAGCTCTTCATAGACGAACAGGCCCTTGGCATCGGTATTGGTCGCCGGCACAAAACCCTCGTCACCGAGCGCGGAAAATGCATTGTTGTTGAACTGCATGCCGACCATGCCGCGAAAGACGCCAATCTGCGCGTGCTTCAGTTCAATGCGCGACTCATAGCCGCGATTCCTGAAAACGGTGCCGACCACGCCGGCGTCGATCTCGCGGTGCTCATAGCCGGTGCGGCCATATTTGAACTTCACCCCCTCGATGAACCCGCCGACATCACGCAACTCGCCGGCAAGATCCCAGCGCGCGCTTTTCATGTCCACGCGCACCGCCGGTTCGATCGGCGAGCCGTAGTTGGAGTTGAACGCCGAGTAGGCAAGGCCGGCATAGCCCTTGTCCCAGGTCAGTGAGCCGCCGAGGGCGCCGCCATCCGAGCTCATCCTGCTGTTGGGAATGACGTTCCTCGGCTGTGCCGTGCCTGCCGCATCGGCGGCGCGCTGGCGCGCAGAACGGGCAAAGCCGGGAATGGTGAGATCGTCGCTCCTGCGGCCGTAGGCATCGACGTGCACGGCAAAGCGGCCGTTGCCGGCCTCGACCTTGACCGCGCCGCTTTTTTCATTGTCGGGCCCGCCAAAGCGCGGCTCGATCGCGCCGGTGACGCCCGTCACCGGCTCTTGCGGCACGCGGTTGTCGATGACGTTGACGACGCCGCCCACGGCATTGCCGCCGTAGAGCAAGGCCGCCGGTCCGCGCACCACTTCAATACGATCGGCAATCAACGGATCGACCGCAACCGCATGGTCATAGGACAGCGCCGAGGCATCGAGCATGCCGACGCCGTTTTGCAGAATGCGCACGCGGTCGCTGTCAAGGCCGCGAATGACCGGGCGGCTCGCGCCCGGACCAAACGCACTGCCGGCGAGTCCGGGTTCGCCCGACAGGGTCTCGCCCAGCGTGCTGGCGCGCCTGAGCACCAGACCTTGTCCTTGCAGCACGGACGCAGGGGCCGCAAGGTCGAACAGGCTGCTTGAACCCAGCGGGTTGGCGGTGACCGTGACGGCAACATCATCGGCTTTCGGTTCAATGCTCCTTTGCTGCGCCTGTACCGCAGCGGGGATGCCGAGCGCGCAGGCCACAGCTATCGACATTCTTCGTACTTTTAACATGTGTTCTCCCAAACGTGTTCTCCCAAATACCGGCCCTGGCGCAGGCGCGCAAAGACCGGGGGCAAGCCCGTCGCAGTGTGCGAAACGGGACCTAATGCGGCAAATCAGGAGAGTGCGGGAGGGGCGCGCGCATCAAAAGCGAGGCGCGGCGCAAAGGCCGGGGGAAGGGTAAAAAATGCGAGCGACGCAATATCCTCGCAACGCCCCATGACGAGGGGCGCGACACCAGGCAGGGCGCTGTCGATGGCATGAAAGGCAAGACAGTGCTCGGCCGGATGACCCGACGAAGGCGCACCGCGACCGGGGTCTTCTCCGACAGTGTCGGCGAGCGCCGCCATTGCGGCGTTGCCATCGACCTGGCCGAGGGCATGACCCAGTGCATGCCCCAGCGCGTGCAGCTGCGCCGCCTGCTGCGAGAACAGCAGCACGAGGACCAGCAGCAGTTGGCGCATCAGCCGTGTCATGACGATCGGTTCAGGTCGGTTCAACTCGGTTCAGGTCGATTAAATCAGCCCGTTGGCGTCGGTTCGAAAACTCAGACGGCCTCGGCCAGGCATTGCTCCAGGCCCTTGACAAACAGGTCCTCGGGCAGGTTGCGGCCGATAAAGACCATCTTGCTCTCGCGCTTTTCGTCGGCACCCCAGGGCTTGCCCATGTCGCCGCCCATCAGCATGTGCACGCCCTGGAAGACCACGCGGTTCTGGTTGTTGGCCATCGACAGCACGCCCTTGTAGCGCAGCATGTCGTTGCCGTACACCTGCACCAGGCCGGACAAAAATTCTTCAAGCTTGAGGCCGTCGAACGGGCGCTCGGAGCGGAACACGAAGGAGCGCACATGCTCGTCGTGCTCGTGGTGGTCTTCTTCGAGGAACTCGGGTTCGATCTCGAGGATGGCGTTGAGGTTGAAGCCGCGAATGTCGAGAATGTCCTTCAACGGTGTTTCACCGAAGTGCACCTTGCGGATGGGCGCGCGCGGATTCATCTTGAGCAGGCGCAGGCGCAGCTTCTCCTCGTCGCCCTCGGCGACGAGGTCGGTCTTGGACATCAGGATGCGGTCGGCGAAGCCGACCTGCTCCTGCGCCTCGCGAAAATCATCAAGCTGCTTATTGGCGTGCTTGGCGTCGACCACGGTAATGATCGAATCAAGGAGGTAGTAGTTGCCGATGTCCTCGTCCATGAAAAAAGTCTGCGCCACCGGGCCCGGATCGGCCATGCCGGTGGTCTCGATGATCACACGCTCGAAGTTGAGCTTGCCGGCGACGCGCTTGTCCCTGAGCTCGTTGAGGATGCGCGAGAGGTCGCCGCGCACGGTGCAGCAGATGCAGCCGTTGTTCATCTCGATGATCTGCTCGTCGCGGTTTTGCACCAGGATCTCGTTGTCGATGCCGGCCTCGCCGAATTCGTTTTCGATGACCGCCACCTTGTGGCCGTGCTCTTCCTGCAAAATGCGGTTGAGCAGCGTGGTCTTGCCGCTGCCGAGAAAGCCGGTGAGTATGGTGACCGGTACCATTTGCTGCTGATCCATGTGCAACTCCGTTTGTTCAGTCGATTTTAAAATTCATCTGCGCTCAGACACACTCAGACACACTCGGCGCAACGTCCCTGTACCGTCATCTCGATCCGTTCGCTGCGATAACCGCTGGGCAGACGCGGCAAACGCACCCCGGGCCGCGCCAGTTGCTCCAGGCACAACACCTTGCCGCACTGGTTGCACTGGAAGTGCGCGTGGTCGCCGTGCTCGGCATTGGCGATCGAGTAGCGCCACACCCGGTCGGCGCCGGCGATGCGATGGGCGAGGCCCTTCTCCACCAACCAGTCGAGCACGCGATACAGCGTGACGCGATCCACTGCGCCCTGCCGCGACATCGACAGTTCGACGTCGGTGTGCGACAACGCGCGCCCCGCCGCGATCAGCACGCCGAGCGCGCTGATCCTCGCCGCGGTGACGCGGCCGCCGGAGGCCTCTACTGCGGCGCGCGCCTTCTCCATTGTCTTGGCATCGAGCATCGGCGCATTGTAGCGACAAGGCGCGACTGATGCAACACTGTTGCATTTACACCGCCACGCCGCGCTGTCACCACAAAAATATGTAAGGTTTGAACGGACTGCGGCGACTACAGTGCAATCGCCTGCAGGCAGATGCGGGCAGATCTGTAAACAATCACTCTGGAGAAAAAGCATGGCCGAACGCTATCTCGGACTGCCGCATGGACGCCGGGACTTTCTGACACGCGCGCTGGCGCTGGGTGCGGCCGGCGGGCTTGGCAGCCTGCTGCTGCTGCCGGGCGGGGCATACGCCGGCACCATCAACAAGATCGAGGGCGAGGTGCGCGTCAACGGCCGCCTCGCCAACGCCAGCACCCAGGTGTTCGGCTCCGACTCGATCACCACCGGCGCCAACAGCAGCGTGTCCTTTCTGATCGGCGGCGACGCTTTTTTCCTGCGCGCCAACAGCCGCCTCGAAATGACCAGTCAGGGCACGTCGGGCACCCTCATATCGGCGCTGCGCCTGGTGTCGGGCGCGCTCGGTGCGGCGTTTTACCGCGGCCGCGACCGGCGCATCATCGCGCCCAACGTCTCCGCCGGCATTCGCGGCACCGGCGTCTATGTCGAGGTCCTGGCCGATTCTACGTACTTTTGCACCTGTTACGGCGCGGTTGACCTGACGGCGACGCAGGGTGCAAGCGAGGGCATGAAAGAGCGCGTGCTGGAGGTCACCGCCAACCACCAGGCCCGAAGCATAGGCGGCGCACAAGCGGGCATGCGCATCGCCGACGCACCCCTCATCAACCACAGCAATGCTGAAATGATTGCACTTGAGGCGCTGGCCGGCCGCCCCGACCCCTTTCAGCGACGCTAGTGCATCGCCTGAAAAGCCGCGCCAGACGGGGCTTTTCAGGCGATCGTTAAATTCAGGCGCGGCGCAGCAGCAGGCCCTTGAGGTATTCGCCCTCGGGAAATTCAATGCGCACCGGATGGTCGGGAGCGGCATGAAAGCGCTCGAGAATATTCGCCGACACGCCGGCGTCGGCCGCCGCGCCGGCGACGATTTTCTGGAACAAGTCGGCCGAGATGCCACCCGAACAAGAAAAGGTCGCCAGCAGCCCACCGGGTCGCAACAACCGCAACGCATTGAGGTTGATGTCCTTGTAGCCGCGCGAGGCTTTTTCGGCGAACGAGGCGGTCGGTGCAAATTTGGGCGGATCGAGCACGATCAGGTCGAACTGGCGTTTTTGTTCACGCAGGTCGCGCAAGGCCTTGAACACGTCGGCCTCCAGCCACTTTGCACGCGCCGCATCAAGCTTGTTGCGCGCAAGATTGTCTGCGGCCAGTGCCAGCGCCGGGCCGGAGCTGTCTATGGACAGCGCCGAGCGCGCGCCGCCGGCGAGCGCGGCGATGGAAAAACCGCCGGTATAGCAAAAACAGTTGAGCACATCGCGGTCGCGCGCCAGTTGGCCGATGCGCTGGCGGCTGTCGCGCTGGTCAAGATAAAACCCGGTCTTGTGGCCGCCGGCGATATCGACGCCATAGCGCAGGCCGTGCTCGGTCATTTCCAGCGGCCCTTGCGGTGCGTCGCCGATCAAGGGCCCGCTCTGCGAGGGCAGGCCTTCGAGCTCGCGCACATCGGCGTCGGAGCGCTCGTACACGCTGGTGCAGGCGCTTTCCTCGCACAACAGCGTGGCCAGCACATCACGCCAGCGCTCGGCACCGGTGGACAGGAACTGCGCCACCAGCGTCCCGCCGTAACGGTCCACCACCAGCCCGGGCAGGCCGTCGCTTTCGCCGTGCACCAGGCGCAGCCCGGTCGAGGCGCGCGCCGGCACCAGCTCGCGGCGCAAGGCGAGGGCCGCGCGCAGGCGGCGGCGGAAAAACGCCTCGTCAATGTCCTCGGCGGCGTCAAAACTCCAGATGCGGGCGCGAATCTGCGACTGCGGGCTGAATGCGGCGCGCGCGCGCAGCTCGCCGCCGGCGTCGCGCACCTCGACCGTGTCACCGGCCTGCGGATTGCCCGAGGCATGGTCGATGGCGCCGGAAAATATCCACGGATGGCGGCGCGCGAGCAGCTTTTCGCGGCCGGGCTTGAGGACGATGCGTGGCGTGGATTTCATGGCGGCAGCGCGAGCGCTGGGTTTGAATTGTTGATATAAAGCGGGCTGAACATTGTAACTCTGGTAACGCTGCCATCGAGATACTCAGAGCCGCTAATAAAATGCGATGTTGTCATCCCGAGTGCAACGAGGTATCTGCTTTTTCTGAGCGACAAGCAGATTCCCCGGTCTTCGCCCGCGGAATGACAGCTCGGCCGAAAAGAGTCTTTTGAAGACATGAAAAAAACGCGCGTCGCCCTGATCGGCCTTGGCATGGCCGTGACCCCGCATGCCAAAAGCCTGGTCGATTTGTCCGACCGGCTGGAGGTGGTGCATGCCTTCAGTCCGTCGGCGGCGCGGCGGCGCGCCTTTGGCGAGAAGTTTTCGTTTCCGCTGTGCGCGCGCTTCGAGGACATTCTCGAGGACGGCAGCGTCGAGGCGGCGCTGGTGCTGACCCCACCCAACACCCACTTCGAGGTCGCCTCGCGCCTCGCCGCGGCGGGCAAGCATGTGATGCTGGAAAAGCCGGTCGAAGTGACCACCGCGCGCGCCCTCGAACTGGTCGAGGCCTTCGAGCGCGCCGGACGTACGCTGGCGGTGGTGTTACAGCACCGCTTTCGCCCCGGCTCGCTGCGCCTGGCGCAAATCATCGCTGCGGGCGAACTCGGCGAGCTCGCCGCCGCCAGCGTCAGCGTGCCCTGGTGGCGGCCGCAGACCTATTACGACGAGCCCGGACGCGGCACGCTGGCGCGTGACGGCGGCGGCGTGCTGATGACGCAGGCCATACACACCCTCGACCTCTTCCTCTCGCTCACGGGCCCCGTGGCGCGGGTCAGCGCGCTCGGCGGCACCAGCCGCATGCACCGCATGCAGACCGAAGATGCCGTGGGCGCCGGCCTTGAGTTCGCCAACGGCGCCTTCGGTGCGCTATGGGCCACCACCGCCGGCTATCCGGGCTTTGCCGAGCGCATCGAACTGATGGGCACGCGCGGCACCGCGCTGTTGTCGGCGGGCAGGCTGGACATCAGTTGGCAGGACGGCAGGCGCGAGACGCTCGGCGAGGAAGGCGCCGGCGGCGGCGGCGCCGACCCGATGGATTTTCCCAATGACGCACACCGCGGCGTGCTGGCTGATTTTCTTGACGCCGTCCAAACCGGTCGCGCGCCGCGCGCCGGCGGCCGCGAGGCGCTGAAGGTGCAGCGCTTTATCGATGCGCTGCTCGAGAGCGCAAGCCGGGGCGAGGCGGTGCATCCTGCACACTGATCACCCTCAAACACCCAGGTCATTCCGAGTGCAGCGAGGAATCGGCTGTGTTCACGCGCAAAAAGCAGATTCCTCGCTGCGCTCGGAATGACAAATATCAAATCATTGCCACAAATCGACCTGCTCGCCTTTTTCGCGCATGACTTCGGCGCGGTCGCGAATAAAGCGCTGGAAGTTGGGCTGGGTGCGGTAAGCGCCGCTGACAACATAGTCAAGGCTGGCGGCGAGGTGGAAGGGCCGGACATAGGCCTCGATGCGAAACACCTCTTTGCCACCCGCCTCAAAAAACACCATTGACGGACTGTAAGCCACGCCCAGGCTGCGCGCCCATTCGGCGGCGGTGGTGGCTTTGCCCTGCGGCGTCTGCACCGCGGCGCGTCCGAACAGCGGCAGGCGCACGATGTCGAAGCGGCCGAGCAGGCCTTTGACGCGCGGATCGGTGAAGCCTTTGCTGTGCATTTCGTCGCAATTGGCGCAACTGTCGTGCTCGAACAGCACGGCCAGCGGCTTCGCGCCGGCTGCGCGCAGCAGCCGGTAGGGCGGCTTGATGAAAAACGGCTGCGCTCCGAGCCCCGGCTTCGCCGGCTCGGCCGCTGCGGCGCGCAAGGCTTCTGCCAGCGGCGGCCGCTGCGCCGATGCATCGCTCACCCAGTCGAGTGCGGCGCGAAAGCGGTTGGGCGGGTAATAGCCGTTCAGGCGCATCAGCACCGTGCCGCGCTCGTCCAGAAACAGCAGCGTCGGCGTGAACTGCACCTTCAGTTCGGCGGCGAAGGCTTTTTCGGAGCGCAGCTTCCCGTCTGTCCAGATGAGCTCGCGGTCGCCGTAGATATTAAGCGCGATGGCCTCGAAATGCCTGCGCGTCTTGTCGGTGATGTCCTTGCGGCTGAAGTTGTTCTGCATCAGTTCGGTACAGTAGGGGCAGCCGTCCTGGCCGAAATACAGCATCAGGCGTTTGCCCTTGCCCGCGGCCTCGCGCAAGTCGTCGCGAAAATCCAGAAAGCTGTCGTTGAACCAGGCCGGAATGTCGATGGGCTGCGGCGGCGCCGGCTGGGCCGATCGAGCCGATTGGGCCCCTGCGGCAAATGCGGCGAGGCACAACAGCAACCCCGCGGCGACGTGTACGGCGCGCACGGCTAGACGAGGCCGGTGAGCCCGATCAGCGCGCCGGCGGCGATCAGCCACAGCGGGTTGATGCGGGTTTTCATGATGACGAGGACCGTGACGGCGGTGAGCACATAGGCCGCCAGTGTGTCATCGGCTGCGTGCGTCAGCAAATACCCCGAGGACAGCATCAGGCCGACGGTGAGCGGCGCCACACCCAGTTGCACCGTGGCACGCCAGCGTGCGTCGCGAAAGCGGTCCCAGGCGCCGGCAACAACGCAGGTAAGTATGCTCGAGGGGACCAGCAACGCCAGTGTCGCCGTCAGCGCACCGGCAAGCCCCGCCACCTTCCAGCCGATCAGGCACACCACCAGAATATTAGGGCCGGGCGAGGCCTGTGCAATGGCATACAGGTCGGCAAACTGCGAGGCGCTCATCCAGCCGTGCACCTCGACGACGTTGCGCTGTATTTCGGGCAGCACCGTCGGCGCGCCGCCCACAGCCAGCAGCGACAGGCCGGCAAAATCGAGCGCAAGCTGCGACAGCACCTCGGTCATGCGGCCTCCCCGCGCCGCCACCACCATGCCAGTGCAACACCGGCCGGTGCCAGCAGCAGCAACACCGCCAAGAGCGGCAGGCGCAGCAAGGCGACGGCGGAGAACGCGACGATGGCAACCACGCACAACACATTGCGGATACGCGCCACCAGCGCCATCCTGAGGCCCATCGCCAGCATCATGCCGGCGGCCACCGCCCCGATGCCGCGCAACACCGATTGCACCAGCGGCAGTTCACCGTAACTGGTGTAGAGCACACCGAGACAGAGCACGATCACAAACGGCGCGACCATCAGCCCGGCGAAGGCGGCGAGCGCGCCGCGCACACCGTGAAAGCGCAGTCCGAGCACCATCGCCAGGTTGACGGTATTGGGGCCGGGCATGAACTGGCATAGCGACATCACATCGACGAACTCGGCTTCGCCCAGCCAGCGCCGCTCCTCGACCGCCACCCGCCGCACCCAGTACAGCACGCCGCCAAAACCGCACAGCGCAACGCGCAGGAACCCGGTGAACAATTCCCGTTCTGTGGGCGTGACCGTCTCGTTGGTGATGACGGCGACAGATACAGGTACGGGGCGCGTCATTTTCTTTTTTTCGCCCGCGGATGCGCTGCGTCGTAGGCCTTGGCGAGGGACTGGAAGTCGAGGTGCGTGTATACCTGCGTCGTCGAGATGCTGGCGTGGCCGAGCATCTCCTGCACCGCGCGCAGGTCGCCCGAGGACTGCAGCACATGGGTGGCAAAGGAGTGGCGCAGCATGTGCGGATGCACATGCTGCGGCAGACCGGCGCGCTTTGCCCACGCCGACAGGCGCTGGCCGACCACAGCGGGGTTGATGCGCCGGCCGCGCGCGCCGACGAACAAGGCGGTTTCGTCCGCGGCCGCCAGTTGCGCGCGCACCTGCAGCCAGGCGGCGATGGCGCTGCAGGCCTTGGCACCGACCGGAACAGTGCGCGTCTTGGAGCCCTTGCCGGTGACAGTGGCCTCGGCTTCGCGCAGCATCAGCCGGCCCTCGTTCAGATCGATGCCGACCAGCTCGGCCAGACGCAGTCCGGACGAATAGAACAACTCGAACATCGCCTTGTCGCGCAGCTCGCTGCCGACCTGC
>CAYLPI010000046.1:0-5265 GCA_964385505.1 uncultured Bordetella sp. | reverse complement strand
CCCCAAGGCGCTGCCCAAGGCCTTGTCGCGGATCTCTTCGGTGCCTTCGGCTCTGGCATCGAGCAGTTGTGCGGCGAAGTCGGGCGACAAGGCCTTGGGCAGCGCCTTGGGGCTTTTCGGTGCGCGCAGGCCGGTGCACGGATTGGCGGCATAAGCGTGATGGCGCACCAGCCAGTTGAAAAAGCCACGCCAGGCCGACAACATGCGCGCGATGCTGCGCCCGGACAGGCCGCCGGCATGCAACTGCGACACGGCGCGGCGTATGTGCTGCGGCTGCATTGCCGCGAGTTCGACGCCCGGATTGATCGCCAGCAACCGGCGCACACTGTGCTCGTAGCTGACGACGGTGGTGGGACTCAGGCGGCGCTGATGGGCGATCTGCTCGATAAAACCGCCGAGCAGGGCAAGGCGCGCGTCGGCGCTCAACGCCCGGTGCTCACGGCGCGGCGTTCACCGGCTCAGGCACCGGCCGCACTCAAACGAAACGCGACAGCGCCGCGCTCGCAAGATCGCCCAGGCGCTTGAGGTAGAGCCGGCCCATGTCGTGATGAAAGCGTTGCGGGTCCTCGCTGGCGAGAACCAGCACGCCAAAGCATTCGCCTTCGGTGAGCGCAATCAGCGAGGTCGAGCGGATATGCGCGGCGCTGTCGCCAAACCAGGACACCACCTCGTCGTTGTAGCTGGGGCCGCAGTAGGGCTGCTCCAGCGCGCCGACAAAGCTGCGCAACTCCTCGCCTGCGGGGCCGTACTCGGGGCTCTCACCCTGTCCGCGCCAGAAACGCAGCGCCACATGCGGCACGGCGAAATCCTCGCGCAGGTTGTATTGCAGCGCGCCGACCTGCGAGGGCAGGCCGGAGGCCGAAACCATGGCGAGGCACAGCCGGTGCATTTTTTCGCCGATGTCCATGTTTTCTTCGCCGAACTGGATCAGTTCGGCCAGCTTGGCCTCCATCGCCTTGTTCTTGTCGCGCAGCGTCATCAACTGCCGGTCGGAGAGGGCGATGGCATGGCCGCCGTGCGGATGCGCAAGGGAAACACCCGCCAGCAAATCGGCGTAATCCTCGAAAAACTCCGGATTGTCCTTCAGGTATTGCGCGACATCATCGGCATTCATGCGTGGTTTGTTCCTGTTTGCGTTAAAAGTATGTAAACGGAAAAGCCCGGACCACGGAGTACACAGAGGACACAGTGAACACAGAGGACAAAGCGAAAAATATGTCTTGTCCGGGCTTTTGGTTGCTCCGTTTTCTCGATGTTCTCCGTGCTCTCCGTGTTCTCTGTGGTGCCCGCTTTTTGTTCTAGTCAATCATTCCATCGGAAAAATAATCTTGAATGCGACGTTCTAGCCAATGTCGAACTCGCCCTCGAATACCGTCACCGCCGGGCCGGTCATGAACACGGCACTGCCCGCATTGTCCGCGCCTTGCCAGCGTATCGTCAATTCGCCGCCTTGCGTTGCCACCCGCACCGGCGAATCGAGCAGGCCGCGGCGTATGCCGGCCACCACCGCAGCGCAGGCGCCGGTGCCGCAGGCGAGGGTCTCGCCGGCGCCGCGCTCGAACACGCGCAGGCCGATGTGGTGGCGGTCGATGACCTGCATGTAGCCGGCATTCACGCGCTGCGGGAAACGCACATGGCGCTCGATCAGCGGCCCTTCTGTCAGCACCGGCGCGGCCTCGATATCATCGACCACCTGCACCGCATGCGGGTTACCCATCGAGATGGCGCTCACCTGCAGCGTGCGCCGGTCAACGTCAAGGGCGTGCACGATGGCCGCGGCCTCGGCGACAAACGGAATCAGCGCCGGCTCGAAAATCGGCGCACCCATGTTCACCGTCACCTGGCCGTCGGCTTCGAGCCGCGGCGTGATCAGGCCGGACAGGGTTTCGACGCGGATTTCATCCCTTGCGCTCAAACCGTGATCGCGTACAAAGCGCGCAAAGCAGCGCGCGCCGTTGCCGCACTGCTCGACTTCGCCGCCGTCGGCGTTCCAGATGCGGTAACGAAAATCGGCCGCCGTCGAGCCGGGCTTCTCGACCAGCAGAATCTGGTCGCAGCCGATGCCAAAATGCCGGTCGGCGATTTTTTTCGCCAGCGCCGGGGTCAGTGCCACCGCCTGGTTGACGCCGTCGAACACGACGAAGTCATTGCCCACGCCCTGCATCTTGGTGAATTTGAGTTTCATGCCGGATCACCCAGGCCGAGGCGCTTGTAATCGCGCAGGATGCAGCGCTCCATCACCACCTGCATGCCGGCGTCGTGCGCCTTTTGCGCCGCCTCGTCGTTGATGCAGCCTTCCTGCATCCAGATTTTCTTCAGGCCAAGGCTGATGCAGGCATCGACCACCGGCATCACCTCGGCGCCGTTGCGAAACACGTTGACGAGGTCGATGCCGCCGGGCACCTGCGACAAGCCGGCGTAGGCGGTTTCACCCAGGCCCTCGCTGATGCCGGGGCGCACGGGAATGATGCGAAAGCCGCGCAACTGCATGCCGCGCGCGATGGCGTGGCTCGCGCGCTGCGGCTTGGGCGAATAGCCGACCACGGCGATGGTCTTTACACCCTCGAACATGGCGCGCAGGCGGTCATCGTCGGCAGAAGAAAAATTCATGCGCTCATTGTAAAACGCGCTGCAAGGAACGCGTGACAATAAATGCGGCGACCCTTCAATTCGACCACCCTGCGCCCGGCCTGCGCCCTCATCCCCGGCCCTTACCCATCCGGGTACCGAGGTCTGCCGGGGGGGAAAGGGAGGCGCGCCCTAGTACCACTTCGCCTCGCCGGCGGGGCGCGTCTTGAAACGCTTGTGCGTCCAGAAATACTGCGCCGGCATAGCGCGCGCACAGGTCTCGATAAACGCGTTCATGCGCAGCGTGTCGGCCTCGATGTCATCGCCGGGGTAATCCTCCCAGGCCGGGTGGCAGGTGATTTCGTAGCCGGCGCCGCCCTCGAGCATGCGCGTGACACAGGGCACGATGCGCGCGCCCGAAATGCGCGCGAGGCGCGTCATGCCGGTGACGGTGGCCGCCGGCACACCGAAAAACGGCAGGAATATCGCGTCGCGCGGGCCGTAGTCCTGGTCGGGCAGGTAGTAAAACGGCCGCCCCTCCTTGAGTGCGGCCAGCGCCGGACGCACGCCCTGCTGGCGTGAGAACAGGCGTTGCCGGCCAAAGCGCGTGCGGCCGTCGAACAGGCGGCGGTTGAAGGCCGGGCTTTTCTGGTTGGCGTAGATGCTGGCCATGTCGAGCTCGCAACTGAGGCGCGTCCAGCCGGCATCAAGCGACACGAAATGCGGCGCCAGCAGGATCAGCGGCCGGCCCAGTTCGCGCTCGAGGTGCTCGCGTCCGCGCACGCGCACGAGGCGCGCGATGCGCTCGCGCGAGGACCACCACAACAGGCCGCGCTCGAGCACGCTGCGGCCGAGCACAAGAAAATGCCCTTTTGCCAGGGCAATGATTGCATCCTCGTCAAGTTCGGGAAAACAGCGCGACAGATTGCGCAGGCAGACGTCGCGGCGCTCACGCGCCAGCCGGTATAGCAGCATGCCAAAGGCTTCGCCGATGCGCGACAACAGCGCGAGCGGCAAGAAGTGCAGCAGCCACAGCACGGCAATGGACAGGCGCGCCAGCATCAATTACCGCGGCGACTGTGGCGGAACGGCATCCGAGGCATCGGCATGCGTTTTCTGCGGCGTCGCGCCCGCCGGCACCTTGTAGCGGTTATAGCCCCAGTAATACTGCGCCGGGCAGCGCCGCACCAGGCCCTCGATGGCGCGGTTGAGATGGCGTGCCGGCCGCTCGCCGGGCAGCGTTTCGGGCATGGCGGCAAGATGCAGGGCATAGCCGCGTCCGCCGGACAGGCGCTCGGCAAAGGCGAGGATCAGCGTCGCGCCGCTCGCCCGCTGCAAGCGCTCGACAAGCGTCATGGTATAGGCCGGCCGGCCGAAAAATTCCGTCCATTCGCCCTGGCCGACACCCGGCGCCTGGTCGGGCAATATGCCCACCGCATGGCCATTCTTCAGCGCGCGCAACATCGCGCGCACGCCGGACAGGTCGGGGGCGGCGACGCGCAAGCCGGCACGGTCGCGCCCCGCCCGCATCGCCGCTTCGATGATTTTTTTCTTCGGCGGCGTATAGAGCACGGTCAGCGGCGCCGCAGGGTCGGTATTTCTGGCGTAGTACTGCGCCGTAATCTCGAAGCAGCCAAGATGCGGCGTCAGGAACAGGATGCCCTTGCCGTGCGCGCGCGCCGCCTCGACCAGGTCCCAGCCGGCGACCTCGTGCACCAGGCCCGCGACCGCGGCATGCGAACGCAACCACAGCGCCGGCAGCTCCAGCACGCCGCGGCCGGCGGCCGCTATGGCGGCGTGGCGAAGGGCCGGGTCGGTGTAGCCGGCCTGCGCCAGATTGGCCCTGAGATGGCGGCGATAGCGTGGCGAGGCGGCATAAATCACCCAGCCGAGTACGGCGCCCAGCGCATGCAGCAGCGGCATTGGCAGGGCGGCCGCGAGCCGCAGCAAAAAAGGCATGGGAAAAGTGGGCAGAGTGGGATCGTGCAGGGTTGGGGTGGGCAGGACGGCCGTGTTAAAATAGCGCTCTTTTAAATTGCAGGGACACGCCGAGCATGAGCAGCTTCCTCTTCACATCAGAGTCGGTATCCGAAGGCCATCCGGACAAAGTCGCCGACCAGATATCCGACGCCGTCCTCGACGCTATTCTAGCGCAGGACCCGCGCTCCCGAGTCGCCGCAGAGACTTTGGTCAAGGACAATCTCGTGGTACTGGCCGGCGAAATCACCACCGGTGCCAAGGTTGACTACCAGCATCTTGCGCGCAAGACCATCAAGCGCATCGGCTATACCGATCCGGCCATCGGCTTCGATTTCTCGACCTGTACCGTCGTCGTCGCCTACGGCGAGCAGTCGCAGGACATCGCCCAGGGCGTGGACGAAGGCAAGGGACTCAACCTCGACCAGGGTGCCGGCGACCAGGGCCTGATGTTCGGCTACGCCTGCGACGAGACGGCGCAATTCATGCCCGCCGCCATCCATTTGTCGCACCGCCTCGTTGAGCGCCAGTCGGAGTTGCGCCGCGACGGCCGCCTGCCCTGGCTGCGCCCCGATGCCAAATCGCAGGTGACGATCAAGTATGTCGATGGCAGGCCCGATTCCATCGACACCGTGGTGCTCTCGACGCAGCACCAGCCCGGCGTGACGCACAAGCAGATCGAAGAGGCGGTGATCGAGCAGATCATCAAGCCGGTGCTGC
>CAYLPI010000045.1:13889-24650 GCA_964385505.1 uncultured Bordetella sp. | reverse complement strand
AGAGAGTACCTTGCGGTTCAGGTCGATATTTGCCTTTTTGAGGCCGTTCATGAATCGTGAGTAGCTCATCCCGTTGGACTTGGCGGCCGCATTAATGCGGACGATCCAGAGGCGGCGGAAGTCACGCTTTTTGCGGCGACGGCCAACGTAACCGTACTTGAGGGATTTTTCAACGGCTTCCTGTGCGGAGCGATTGAGTTTTGATTTGGTAAGGAAGAAGCCGGAGGCTAACTTCATTGTTTTGTGGCGATAGTCTCTACGACCGGTACCACGTTTTACTCTAGGCACGTTTTTCTCCTTGGGTTAATGGTTCATCTAAATTCCGGGCATGGCGGGCACGTGCAAAGAGCCTCGCTGACACCGGCTACGTCTAGTTAGGCGTAAGGGAGCATATCAAGAACAGCCTGATGGTTAGCGGAACTTACGGTTCCGGACTGACCGAGGCGGCGCTTGTTTGCGTTGGACTTGCCTGCAAAGAGGTGACGGGCGTTGGCCTTGCCACGTTTGAAGGCGCCAGAGGCGGTGCGCTTGAAGCGCTTGGCAGCGCCACTCTTGGTCTTCATTTTGGGCATGACTGTTCCTTCGTTTGTTGCGACACCGGGTGGCTCCTCGCGGAGCACTTCATTCCGGACTGCCCGTCCGGGACCTCGGTAACGCTTGTTTTAAAAAACGCGCCCGGCTTTCGCTCAGGCTGCGGCCTTGCTGGTACTGCTCGCCTCACTCTTCTTGGCGGGAACTGCGACCTTTTTCGGCCCCAGCACCATGACGAGCTGACGTCCTTCCATTTTCGGGTACTGCTCTACCACTGCATACTGCTCAAGGTCGGTCTTGACCCGCTCTATGAGCCGATGTCCGAATTCCTGGTGGGCCATCTCGCGCCCGCGGTAACGCAAAGTCACCTTTGCCTTGTCGCCTTCTTCGAGAAACTTGATCAGGTTGCGCAGCTTGATCTTATAGTCGCCTTCGTCAGTGCCCGGCCGGAATTTCACTTCCTTGACCTGGATCTGCTTTTGCTTGAGCTTGGCTTCGTGGGCCTTCTTGGCCTCGCGATACTTGAACTTGCCGAAGTCCATCATCTTGCAGACCGGTGGCTTCGCCGTAGGGGCGATTTCCACCAGATCGACTTCAGCTTCTTCTGCCATGCGCAAGGCATCGGCTATCAGCACAATGCCTAGTTGCTCGCCTTCGACACCAACCAACCTTACCTCGGGTACGTTGATGTCGCTGTTCAAGCGCTGCGGTTTTTCCTGAGCGATGTTGATTCTCCTGACAATTAATAATTAAGCCGTGCCGACTGCAAGCGCCTCATTTTGAAGGCGTTTGATGAAGTCATCGAGCGCTACCGAGCCCAGATCTTCACCGCTGCGAGTCCGCACGGCCACCTGTTGCGCTGCCTTTTCTTTTTCACCAACGATGAGCTGGTAAGGCAGCTTTTGCAAGCTATGTTCCCGTATTTTATAGGTTATTTTCTCATTTCGCAAATCGGTCTTAACCCGCGCCCCGGCGGCCTCCAGACGCGCCGAAACCTCCCGGGCGTAATCCGCCTGCCCCTCGGAAATATTCAGAACAACGACCTGGACCGGCGACAGCCATAGCGGCAGCGCTCCGGCGAAATTTTCGATCAAAATCCCGATAAAACGCTCCATTGAGCCCACTATGGCCCGGTGCAACATGACCGGAATGCGGCGACTATTGTCTTCGGCCACGTATTCCGCCCCAAGGCGCTCGGGCATGTTGAAATCGACCTGCATGGTGCCGCACTGCCAGACCCGGCCGATGGCGTCTTTGAGCGAATACTCGATTTTCGGGCCATAAAAAGCGCCTTCGCCGGGCGATAGCTGAAAATCACAGCCCGATTGCTTCAGCGACTCGATTACCGCGGCCTCGGCCTTGTCCCACACGGCATCCGAGCCAACCCGTTTTTCCGGCCGCGTGGCAACCTTGTAGATGATTTCCTTGAAACCGAAGTCGCGATAGACCTTTTGCAGCAGTGCCGTGAAAGCAACGCATTCGCCCAATATCTGTTCGTCAGTGCAAAAAATATGGCCGTCGTCCTGCGTGAAGGCGCGGATGCGCATGATGCCGTGCAGCGAACCAGAGGGCTCGTTACGGTGGCAGGCACCGAACTCGCCGTAGCGCAGCGGCAGGTCGCGGTAGCTGCGCAATCCCTTGTTGAAAATCTGCAAATGGCCGGGGCAGTTCATCGGTTTGACCGCGTAGTCGCGCTTTTCCGACTCCGTGGTGAACATGTTTTCCTTGTAGTTCTCCCAGTGGCCGGACTTTTCCCACAGGCTACGGTCGAGAATCTGCGGGCAACGCACCTCCTGATAGCCATTGTTTTGGTAAACCTTGCGCATGTATTGCTCGACCTGCTGCCACAAAGCCCACCCCTTGGGATGCCAGAACACCATGCCCGGCGCCTCGTCCTGCATGTGAAACAAGTCCAGTTGCGTGGCGAGCTTGCGGTGATCGCGCTTTTCCGCTTCCTCGAGCATTTGCAGGTAGTTGTCCTGGTCCTCTTTTTTGGCCCAGGCCGTGCCGTAAATCCGCTGCAACATTTCGTTCTTCGAGTCGCCGCGCCAGTAGGCGCCGGCGAGGCGCATCAGCTTGAAGGTCTTGAGCTTGCCGGTGGAGGGCACGTGGGGTCCGCGGCACAGATCGACAAAATCGCCTTCTCGGTACAGCGACACATCGTCATCGGCGGGAATCGACGCGATGATTTCCGCCTTGTAGTGTTCGCCGATCGACTTGAAATATGCGACCGCCTGATCGCGCGGCAATACTTCGCGCGACACCGGAAAATCCATTTTGGCGAGTTCGGCCATCTTTTTTTCGATAGCCGCAAGATCGTCGGGGGTAAACGGGCGTTTGTAGGAAAAGTCGTAATAAAAGCCGTTTTCGATGACCGGACCTATGGTCACCTGCGCATCCGGAAACAGCGATTTGACCGCGTACGCCAAAAGATGGGCCGTGGAATGGCGGATGATTTCCAGCCCGTCGGCGTCCTTGTCGGTGACAATCGCCAACTGGCTGTCGGCCTCGATGCGGTAAGAGGTATCGACCAGCTTGCCGCCAACCCGCCCGGCCAGCGCGGCGCGCGCCAGACCGGCACCGATTGATGCGGCGACATCGGCCACAGAAACCGGCGCGTCAAAACTCCGGACCGAACCATCGGGCAGCGTGATATTGGGCATAACGGGTGATCCTCCTGACTCAGAAATAAAAAAAGTGCGGACAAGCCGCACTTTTTTCAAAGCATGAACGACCAACGCGGCTAGTGTCTGGGAACTGCGGCAGAACTGGTTCGCGGTGTCATAACGCTTCCCTTCCGGTTTTTCTGATTCAACTGCAGGTTGCTGGTAGGCGCGATTGGACTCGAACCAACGACCCCCACCATGTCAAGGTGATGCTCTAACCAGCTGAGCTACGCGCCTATTTCCGAGAAATATCCAACCAGCCGCGTATTTTAGCCTAGCGGCGCGGTCCGGGCAAATCAGGATGCGGACAAGCGCATTTGGCGGCAAGCGCCACCACGCCGGCTCAGCCCGCCCAGTTCCGGCTGCGCGAAGTGTAGGTGTACGGATTGGACTTGAACACCACCTTCTGGCAGGCCAGCGTAAATTCGTTGCCGGAAACCTGGAATGCAAACGGCTCGCCATTGGGACATTTTGGCAGCGCGGAAAGATACTTTGGAACCAGCTTGTCGAGCCCGTCGGGATAGTTTCCCGACTCAAGCTTGTGCTTGGTCAGTCCGTTGATCAGGTTGGCGCCGCGTGATTCGGCGATGGCGATGTTTTTCTGTCCTTCGCTGTAAAAATCCAGGGCGACATAGGCCCCCGCCAGCACGACTGCCACGACCACCAGCGCGATCACCTGCGCCGAACCTGCTTGTGCCTGTTTCCCTGCTCGCATGTATTTCTCCCGTTGCAATTATTGCAATTGATTAGCCGAACTCTACCAAACCACCGGACTCAGCGCAGCCCCAACATTTCGGCCGCGTGCTGCCGCGTCGTTGCCGTGATCGACATGCCGCCGAGCATGCGGGCGATTTCGTCAATTCGCCCCTTCTCGTCAAGCACCTTTACCGCACTGCGGACCACACCCTTGTCGTCCTGCTTGGCCACCGACCATTGCTGGTCAGCCTGGGCCGCGACCTGGGCGAGGTGCGTCACACAAAGCACCTGTCTTGCCGCACCCAGATCCTTGAGTTTCTTGCCCACGACCTCGGCCACCGCGCCACCTATGCCCGCGTCAACCTCGTCGAAAATAAGCGTGGGCACCGCCGCCGACTTCGTCGCGACAACCTGGATGGCCAGGCTGATGCGTGAAAGCTCCCCTCCCGAGGCAACCTTCGCCAGTGCACGCGGCTCGATTCCGGGGTTGGCCGCCACCTGGAACTCGATGTGCTCCTCACCATGGACGCCGCCTTTGCCCGTCACGGCAACCAGCACCACCTGAAACAGACCGCCGGCCATTGCCAGCGATTTCATCGCGGCGGTGACATCCTTTGCAAATTTGCCAGCGGCCTTTTTGCGGCCCGCAGTCAGTTTCGCGGCAAGCTCCCGGTAGCTCGCAAGCGCAGCCTCCTCCTGCTGCTGCAGGGCGGCGAAATCCGCTGCCAGTTCCAGTTCTGCCAGTCGCGACTTCAGCGTGCGCAGCTTTTCCGGCAACTCCTCCGCATCACAGCGGTATTTTCTGGCCGCGGCGTGCAATGCACCCAGCCGCTCACCGACGCCAGCCAAGCGTGCCGGGTCGAGGTCAACGCGATCCGCGTAATGGCGCAAGGCATAAACCGCTTCCTGCAATTGCGCCTGTGCCGAATCGAGCAGGCTTTTGGTCTCGGCAAGGCCGGAATCGACCTGCGCCAGTTGCGTCAGTTTTGCCGCCACGCCGGACAAGCTGCCGAGGCAGGCGTTTTCGCCCTCGGACAGGCTCTCCAGCGCCCATTGCGTGCCCTCGAGCAGGCTTGCTGCGTGGGAAAGCCGGCTGTGCTCTGTGGTAACCACGCCCCACTCCCCGGCTAACGGCGCCAGCTTGTCCAGTTCCTCGACCTGCCAGGCCACCTGCTCGCGCTCGGCCTCGCGGGCGCTGGCATTGGTCTCGTGCTCGGCGCGCGTCTGGGCGAGGCGCTGCCACTGCCGATAGGCGGCCGCCACCGCGCCCGCCATCTCATTCAGCCCGGCGTGGCCGTCGAGCAACTCGCGCTGCGCGTCGGGCCTGGTGAGCGACTGATGTTCGTGCTGGCCGTGAATGTCGAGCAACCATTCGCCCGCCGTGCGCATTTGCGCCAGTGTCGCCTGGCTGCCGTTGATGAACGCACGCGAGCGTCCGCCGCGATCGATGACCCGGCGCAGCATCACCAGATTGGCATCACCCTCGAAGGCCATGTCGCGCAGCCACGGCAACAGGGGCGACTTTGGGTCCACCTGAAATTCTGCGACGATGTCCGCCCTGTCGGCCCCGGCACGCACCACGCTTGCATCCGCGCGGTCACCCAACGCCAGCGCCAGCGCGTCAAGCAAAATCGATTTGCCGGCGCCGGTTTCCCCCGTCAGCGCGGTGAACCCCGGCTTGAACTCAAGCTCCAGGCGTTCGACGATGACAAAATCAGTGATGCAAAGCTGGGAGAGCATGGCGGGGCCGGTCAGCCACAAACGAAGGCATAGAACGCCGCAGCAGCGCTCCGCGCGAACCAGGGAGAATGACTGGAAACCCGCGCCTGGCGGGCGTTTCCAGCCGGTGCGCCATTCGCGTTGCGGCCGGCGGGGCGAGGTTGCGCGGTCAAAGGTTCTCGCTCCAATGCAGCTTTTCGCGCAACATGGCGTAGTAGCTGTAGCCCGGCGGGTGTATGAAGCGCACCGTCTGCGCCGCCCGCGCCACCAGCACGCGGTCCCCCTCTTCGAGGTCGAATTGCGGCTGACCATCAAAATGCAGCCGCGCATCAAGCGCGCGCTTGAGCGTGATGTCTATGGCACAGGCGTCGCTGACCGTAATCGGACGATTGGACAGGGTATGCGGGCAAATCGGTACCAGCACGATTCCCGGCACATTGGGCTGCAGGATCGGGCCGTTCGAGGACAGCGCATAAGCGGTGGAGCCCGTCGGCGTCGCCACGATCAATCCGTCCGAGCGCAAATCGTAGACGAACTGGCCATCGATGTGCACCATGAACTCGATGAGGCGGCCGATCGAACCCTTGTTGACAACGATGTCGTTGAGCGCGAGCGTCTCGAACACCGGCTTGCCGGCGCGGATGACCTCGGCCCGCAGCAGGGTTCGCTCACCGGTGGTGAAGTTCCCCGCAAGCAGGGCGCTGATGGTTTCGATCATCGCACCCTGGGCGATATCGGTCATGAAGCCAAGCCGACCCTGGTTGACACCGACCAGCGGTACATTGAATTGCGCCAGGCCGCGGGCGGCCGTCAACATGCTGCCGTCCCCGCCCAGCACCACGGCAAGATCGGCCCGCGCGCCAATGGCGGCGAAATCAGCGCTCGGAAACGATGTGACGCCGCTGGAACGGGCCGTCTCCGCTTCGATCAGGACCGAACATCCCTGTTTGACCAAAACCCCCCCCAGCAATTGCAGCGATTCGGCAACGCCTGGGGTGTTGTATCTGCCGATGAGGGCGATGGTGTTGAATGCGGGCATGGAGGCGGCATTAAATCACAACCGACCACGCCCCGTAAGGGTGCGCAGGCGGTTTGCGGCCGCTTTGTTGCCGATGTTTTTTTTGCTTTGTGTAGAATGCAGCCATGTTAGAGCGTCGCTCCCAAATCCTGCTCAAGACCCTCGTCGAACGTTATATCGCGGACGGAGAGCCCCTTGGATCGCGCGCGCTATCGCGCTTTTCCGGCCTTGAGTTGTCTCCGGCCACGATCCGCAATGTCATGGCCGACCTTGAGGAAATGGGTTATATCGCAAGCCCGCATACCTCGGCCGGACGCATTCCGACGGCGCGGGGGTATCGCTTTTTCGTCGACACGCTTCTAACCACGAAGCCGCTCGATCGCGGTGAAATCAGTCAAATGGAAGGCAATCTCAACCCCGACCAGCCACAGCGACTGATCAGCTCCGCGTCGCAGATACTTTCCCAGCTCACCCATTTCGCCGGTGTCGTGGTCGCCGCCCGGCGCCGCAGTCCTGCGTTCCGGCAGATCGAATTTCTCAGTCTGTCCGAACGGCGTATCCTGCTGATCATCGTCACCGCCGACGGCGATGTGCAAAACCGCATCCTGTTCACCGAAAAAGCCTACAGCCCGGCCGACCTGACCACGGCGGCCAATTTCCTCAACCAGAATTACGCCGGGCTCGCTTTCGACGAAATCGGCCGGCGCGTCCGGGACGAACTGAAGCAGTTGCGCCAGGACATGATGCTGCTGATGACGGCGGCGCTCGAAGCGGGCAACCAGGCGCTTTCGGACAGCAGCGAAGATTACGTTATCTCGGGCGAGAAGAACCTGCTCGATTCGCAAGAATTGTCATCGAACATGGGGCGCCTGCGCGAATTGTTCGAACTGTTCGAGAAAAAAACCCTGCTGATGCAGATTCTGGACGTCAGCAACCGCGCCCAGGGCGTTCAATTGTTCATCGGTGGCGAGTCCGGCATTTCCCCCCTCGATGAGTGCAGTGTGGTCACCGCACCCTACGAGGTTGACGGCAAGATCGTCGGCTCCGTCGGTGTAATCGGTCCAACCCGCATGGCCTACGAGCGGGTCATTCCCATCGTCGATATCACGGCCAAGCTGTTGTCGAGCGCCCTCTCAGACCACCCGCAGCACTGACGCGGCGCAATCCATGCCGCAATTCCTGCCGGAACCGCCCTACCAACACAGCAATGTCGCGAAAACCGCGGTGCTGCTCGTCAATCTCGGGACGCCGGATGCCCCGAAGGCATCTGCACTACGGCGCTATCTCAAGGAGTTTCTGTCCGACCCCAGGGTTGTGGAGATTCCAAGACCGCTATGGTGGCTGATCCTCAACCTGATCATCCTCAATGTGCGCCCCGCCAAGTCGGCAAAAAAATACGCGTCCATCTGGCAACCGGACGGCTCGCCACTGCGCTTTCACACCGAACGGCAGGCCCGTCTGCTGGCCGAAAACCTGGCCGCGCGCGTCAAGTCCCCCCTTGTCGTCGATTACGCCATGCGCTACGGCAGTCCGGGCATTGCCGGCACGCTTACCCGTCTCAAACAACAAGGCTGCGACCGCATTCTGTTTTTGCCGCTTTATCCGCAATACGCAGCGAGTACAACGGCGGCCGCCATCGATGAACTGGCCAGATGGCTGCAGCAGACACGCACCGTGCCCGAGGTACGCACCGTCAGCCATTTCCACGATCATCGCGCGTACATCGCCGCCCTAGCTGCCTCTGTAACCGAGCACTGGGCGCGCGAGGGCCGTCCGGACAAGCTGATCATGAGTTTTCACGGCCTGCCCCGATACACGCTGTCGCGCGGCGATCCCTATCACTGTGAATGCCACAAATCGGCCCGCCTGCTCGCAGAGGCGCTTGAGTTAGACAAGGACTTCTGGAAAATCACCTTCCAGTCGCGCTTCGGCAAGGCCGAGTGGCTCAAGCCTTATACCGTGGGCATGCTGGAGGAATATGGCCGTACCGGCGTCGGCCGTGTTGACGTGGTCTGCCCCGGCTTTACCGCCGACTGCCTCGAGACGCTTGAGGAAATTGCCATCGACGGCAAAGCCGAATTCCTCGCTGCCGGCGGTCGGGAGTTTCATGCCATCGCCTGTCTCAATGAGCGCCCGGACTGGATTGAGGCGCTCGGCAGCATCGCGCTCGAACACATGTCCGGCTGGGTCAGCGCCTCCTGGGACGGCAGTCTGGCGATTAAGGAAGCGCAGGCGCGCCAGCAGCGGGCCGTCGCCATCGGCGCGCCGGCCTGACGGTTGAATCCGCTTCCGCCAAGGCTTGAAAAAGCCGCTGGAAGCCCCCACTCTCCCACAACGCTCATTACCGATCGAAGACATGTCAGAAAAGCAGAACGACGTACCGCAGGAGCAGCAGGATTCAGCGCGGCAGGATCCGGTAGCCGACATACCCCAGGGACCGGAAGCCTTGCTCAAGCTGGCTGAGGCGAAAGTCCAGGAGTTGAACGACGCCTGGTTGCGCGCCAAGGCGGAAACCGAGAACGTGCGCAAGCGTGCGCAGACGGATACCGCCGCTGCGCATAAATTCGCTGCGGAAAACTTTGCCGAGTCCCTGCTGCCGGTGAGGGACAGCCTTGAAGCCGCCCTCGCAAGCGAGGACAGCCAGATTGAAAACCTCAAAAAAGGCGTGCAGTTGACCTTGAGACAGCTCGACGCCGCTTTTGACAAGGCAGGCGTCAGGGAACTGGCCCCGGCCGGCGAAAAATTCAATCCCAATCATCATCAGGCAATCAGCATGATCGATGCCGATGCCGCGCCAAACACCGTGGTCAGCGTGTTGCAAAAAGGCTATGTGCTGCATGAGCGCGTGCTGCGGCCGGCCCTGGTGACCGTCGCCAAGCCCAAAAACTAGCTGCGACGACGCCCCGCCGGCGCGGCTTGCCGGTTGATTTGAAAAACATATTCTGGAAATGCGAAGACCCTATTGAAGTCCGGGGAATGGACCCAATATCGGGAGCAGGGTTATTTTTTGCCGCGAAATTTGAGGAAAAGAGCAATGGGAAAAATTATCGGAATCGACCTGGGAACCACCAACTCCTGCGTATCCATCATGGAGGGCGGGAAGCCCAAGGTCATTGAAAACGCGGAAGGTGCCCGCACCACACCGTCCATCGTCGCTTTCATGGAGGACGGCGAAATTGTCGTCGGCGCCCCGGCCAAACGCCAGGCCGTCACCAATCCCCAGAACACGCTTTCCTCGGTCAAGCGGCTGATCGGTCGCCGCTTCGAAGAAAAAGAAGTGCAAAAAGACATCAAGCTGATGCCTTACAAAATCGTCAAGGCCGACAACGGCGACGCTTGGGTCAGCGTGCGCGGCAAAAACATGGCACCGCCCCAGGTTTCGGCCGAGGTGCTGCGCAAAATGAAGAAGACCGCCGAGGACTATCTCGGCGAAGAAGTGACCGAAGCGGTCATCACCGTGCCGGCCTACTTCAACGACAGCCAGCGCCAGGCGACCAAGGATGCCGGACGCATCGCCGGCCTCGACGTCAAACGCATCATTAACGAACCGACTGCGGCTGCGCTCGCTTTCGGACTCGACAAGCAGGAAGGTGACCGCAAAATCGCCGTCTATGACCTTGGCGGCGGAACCTTCGACATTTCGATCATCGAAATTGCCGAAGTCGATGGCGAGCACCAGTTCGAGGTGCTCTCCACCAACGGCGATACCTTCCTCGGTGGCGAGGATTTTGACCAGCGCATCATCGATTTTCTGGCTGACGAATTCAAGAAGGAACAAGGCATAGACCTGCGCGGTGACGTGCTGGCGCTGCAACGCCTCAAGGAAGCGGCTGAGAAAGCCAAGATCGAGTTGTCCTCGGCGCAGCAGACCGAAGTCAATCTGCCCTACATCACCGCAGACAAGAGCGGGCCCAAGCACATGGCCATCAAGATCACCCGGGCCAAATTCGAGAGTCTGGTCGAGGAATTGGTCGCGCGCACCATGGAACCGTGCAAACTGGCGATCAAGGACGCGGGCGTGAAAATCGGCGACATCGAGGACGTCATCCTCGTCGGCGGCATGACCCGCATGCCCAAGGTTCAGGAAATGGTCAAGGAGCTCTTTGGCAAGGAGCCGCGGCGCGACGTTAA
>CAYLPI010000045.1:8293-13879 GCA_964385505.1 uncultured Bordetella sp. | reverse complement strand
CGTGGCCGTCGGCGCGTCCATCCAGGCGGGCGTGCTGCAGGGCGAGGTGAAAGACGTGCTGCTGCTTGACGTGACGCCACTTTCGCTTGGCATCGAGACACTGGGCAGCGTCATGACCAAGCTGATCCATAAGAACACCACCATCCCGACCAAGGCGCAGCAGGTTTTTTCAACCGCCGATGACAACCAGTCGGCGGTGACCATCCATGTGCTGCAGGGTGAGCGAGAGATCGCCTCCGGCAACAAGAGCCTCGGCCAGTTCAACCTCGAGGGCATTCCGCCCTCCCCGCGCGGCCGCCCGCAAATCGAGGTCACCTTCGACATCGACGCCAACGGCATTCTCCATGTGTCGGCAAAGGACAAAGCCACCGGCAAGGAAAACAAGATCACCATCAAGGCCAATTCCGGACTGAAGGAAGACGAGATCCAGCGCATGGTGAAGGATGCGGAAGCGCATGCCGATGATGACAAGAAGGTGATCGAACTCGTCACGGCACGCAATCAGGCGGACGCCCTTGTTCATTCGGTAAAGAAATCGCTCTCCGAGTACGGCGACAAGATCGACGCAGGCGAAAAGTCGCAGATCGAGACCGCACTGAAGGAGGCCGAGGAAGCGCTCAAGTCCGACGACAAGGACACCATCGACGCCAAGTCGCAGGCCCTTGCGCAAGTGTCACAAAAGCTCGGCGAGAAAATGTATGCTGACGCCCAATCCGGCGCAGAGGCGGCGCCGGAGACAGGCGGCAAGTCCGAAGCGAAGCAGGACGATGGCAACGTCGTCGATGCCGAATACACCGAGGTCAAGGACGCAAAGAAGTAAGCACACCGCGTAACAGCGCGACGTACAGGCTCGAACGGCGCAAAGTGACACGAAGGGGCATCCACCCCTTTTGTGCGCTTTGCGTCTTTGCGTTTAACGCTCCGGTTAAAGGCTCCCCGTTTTAAAGTTCCCCGTTTTAAGGCTCCCCGTTTTAAGGCTCCCCGTTTTAAGGTTCCCATATGGCAAAACGCGATTACTACGAAATTCTCGGCATCAACAAGGACGCTGACGAGGAGGCGATCAAGAAGGCCTATCGCAAGCTTGCGATGAAGCATCACCCGGACCGCAATCCGGACAATCCGAAGTCTGAAGAGCTTTTCAAGGAGGCCAAAGAGGCCTACGAAATGCTTTCTGACGCCAACAAGCGTGCCGCCTATGATCGTTACGGCCACGCCGGCGTCGATCCATCCGCCGCAGCCGCAGGCGCCGGTGGCCAGGGCTTTTCCAATTTCTCCGACGCCTTTGGCGATATTTTTGGCGACATTTTTGGCCAGACGGGCGGCCGGGGCGGCCGCTCCGGCGTGTCGCGCGGCGCAGACCTGCGTTACAACCTGGAAATTACGCTGGAGCAGGCGGCAAAAGGCACGGAAACAAAGATCCGCGTGCCGAGCATGGTTGCGTGCGAACCCTGCAAGGGCTCCGGCGCCAAACCCGGAACCAGCCCCAAGACCTGTCCGACCTGCGAGGGCCACGGCCAGGTGCGCATGCAACAGGGGTTTTTCTCGATTCAGCAAACCTGTCCGCGCTGCCACGGTACCGGCAAAATCATTCCCGAACCCTGCACGACCTGTTCGGGCGCCGGTCGCACCAAGCAACACAAGACGCTGTCGGTGAAAATCCCGGCCGGTGTCGATGAAGGCGACCGCATAAGGCTCTCCGGCGAGGGCGAAGCGGGTCAGAGCGGGGGCCCGTCCGGGGATCTGTACGTGCAATTGCACCTCAAGCCGCACGCGGTGTTCCAGCGTGACACCGACGACCTGCATTGCGAAATGCCGATCAGTTTCACCACTGCGGCGCTGGGAGGCGAAATCGAGGTGCCCACGCTCGACGGCGCGGCAAAAATGAAAATTCCGCCGGAAACGCAAAGCGGCAAAGCTTTCCGCCTGCGCGGCAAGGGTATCCGGGGGGTGCGCAGCCAGAATCTGGGCGACCTGCTCTGTCACGTTGTGGTGGAGACCCCGGTCAAACTCACAGAACAACAAAAGGACTTGTTGCGCGAGCTCGAGGCGATCAACCTTACCGACGGCGAGCGGCACAGCCCGCGTGCCAAATCCTGGATGGACAAGGCCAAGGAATTTTTCGGCTCCTGAGCACCCGCAAGTACGGTTGTCCCGCAGCTCGCAATGTCGAGGCACCGCGGCAACCGCGCGAAGAAACGGTACAATGACTTTTGACACGAGCGCCCGTTTCCGAGCCGCCGTCATCGTATAAAGCCGGCCCCGGGACGCTTTGCCACCAAGGGAGTTCACGATGCAAAAATACAACTGGCGTCTGTTGTTTGCGGCTCTCGCAACCGCCCTTCCGTTCGCCGCCGCAGCGCAGGCGCCGATAGCCGGTGTCACGGCAAAATCCATCCTCATCGGCCAGTCAACGCCCTTGTCGGGGGCGAACAAGGAACTGGGTGAGGACATTCGCAACGGCGCTCTGGCCTACTTCAAGAAAATCAACAGCGCCGGCGGCGTTAACGGCCGCACCATTGAACTGCTGTCCCTCGACGACGGTAATGACACCAAACGCTCCGGGGCAAATGCCAAGGAGTTGCTCGCAGACAAAGGGGTGCTTGCCTTGTTCGGCTACGCCAGCGCAACCCTCAGTCGTCCCGCCCTGCCCTTTGTCGAACAGTACAAGGCGCCGTTTTTCGCGCCCTTTACCGGCGCTGACCCGATGCGGGTATTCAATCCCCGTGTTTACAACATCAGGGCGAGCTACGCCGACGAATTCGAGAAAATCGTCGAGTATTACTTCACCACCGGCTCAAAGCGTTTTTCTGTGGTCTATTACGACGATGTGGTCGGCAAGGAAAATTTCGCCGCCGTTGAACGGTCGCTGAAAAAACGCGGCCTCACTCCTACTTCGATCACGGCGTTCAAGGACAGGACGAAACCGGACATCGAGGCTGGCGTGAAGGAGGTAGCCAAGGGCACGCCCGACGTAGTGATCCTGACCACGTTGTTCAAGGCTTCGGCCGACTTTGTCCGAGTCGGCCGAAAATCCGGCCTGAGCGCTCAGTACGTGAGCAACTCTTTTCCCGGGGCAAGCCCGCTCGCCAAGGAACTGGGCAAGGATGGCGTTGGCGTGGCGGTCGCGCAGGTCGTGCCGCCGCCGACACGCCGGTCACTGCCCATCGTGCGCGAGTACCAGGTCGCCATCGAACAATTCTCCGGCAAGAAAGAATATTCTTTCACCTCGCTCGAGTCGTACATCGCCGCCAAGGTGTTGGTCGAGGGGATACGTCGCGCCGGACCGAAGCTGTCGCGTGAGTCGCTGGTCAAGGCGCTCGACTCAATGCAAAAATTTGACGCCGGTGAATATTTCGTCAATTTCTCCAACAGCGACCACAATGGCAGCAGCTTTGTCGAGTTAACCATCATCGGCAAGGACCTGAAATTCAGCTTTTAGCCTGCCGGTCCCGTGCAGGGTCTAGCCCCTGCGCCAAACCGTGCCGCCGGCACCATCCTCAAGCACGATGCCGGCGGCCGCAAGCGTTGCGCGAATACGGTCGGCCTCGGCAAAATCCCTGGCTTTTTTGGCCGCGATGCGCTGCTCGATCAAGTGCGCTATTTCGGACGCCCCGAGGCTGGCATCCGTGCCCGGTCCGGCACGCAAAAACAAGGCGGCATCACGCTGCAGCAAGCCCAGTTGCGCCCCGAGCGCGCGCAACAACTGTCCCGCCGACTGCACGCCGCGATTGGCCTCGGCCGCCAGTTCGAACAACACCGCCACGGCTTCGGGCGTGTTGAAGTCATCATCCATCGCGGCGCGGAACCGCGCCGCCTGGGGAGATGACCAGTCGACCGCCTGCGCTTTGAGCGGCGCAGCCCGCAGTGCCGTGTAAAGCCGCGTCAGCGCGCTCCGCGCGTCGTTGAGGTGATGGTCCGAATAGTTGAGCGGGCTGCGGTAGTGCGCACGCACGATGAAGAAACGGATCACTTCGGCATCGTATTTTTGCAGCACTTCGCGAATGGTGAAGAAATTACCCAGGGACTTGGACATTTTTTCATTGTCCACGCGCACAAAGCCGACATGCATCCAGGTGTTAACAAAACGCGCGGCCGAAACGCCCGCCGCCATAGCACCTTCGGACTGCGCGATTTCGTTCTCGTGATGGGGAAACTGCAGGTCCTGCCCGCCGCCGTGAATGTCGAAGCTCGCCCCCAGCAGTTCCGCCGACATCGCCGAGCATTCAATATGCCAGCCGGGCCTGCCCCGGCCCCATGGCGAATCCCAGGACGGCTCCCCCTCACGTGCGTGCTTCCACAACACAAAATCGAGCGGATCGCGCTTGGTCGAATTGACGTCAACCCTCTCGCCGGCGCGTAAATCATCCAGCGATTTTCCAGACAGCGCACCATAGCCGGCGAAATCACGCACGGAGAAATTCACGTCCGCATCCGCCGCCTTGTAGGCGAGCCCGCGCTGCTCGAGCACGCCGATAAACTCGAGCATCTTCGGAACGTAGTCCGTTGCACGGGGCTCGGCATCCGGCGCCTCGACGCCAAGGGCGGCCGCATCCTCGTTCATGGCCGCAATAAACCGCCCGGTCAGCGCCGCCATGCTTTCCCCGTTTTCCACCGCGCGACGGATGATTTTGTCGTCGATGTCGGTGATGTTGCGGACATAGTTCACCTGGTAACCGGAATGCCGCAACCAGCGCTGTACGACATCAAACCCGACCATGACCCGGGCGTGGCCGAGGTGGCAGTAGTCGTACACTGTCATGCCGCATACGTACATGCCAACCCGTCCCGGCACCCGCGGAACGAAATCCTGCTTGGCGCGACTAAGGGTATTGTAGATTTTCAACATGGAATTTGATTGCGCTGACTGGGCGGCGCGGGGTTTAACCCGGTTTCCGCGAATTCAGCGGAAAATGTTGATTATTGTGAAGTTTGCGGAGATTTTTGATAAAATCGCCAGCTATTCAACGGCCAAAAAAGTATACCACGATGCAAACCATGATCCGGCTTACAGCGACTCTTCTCGGTCTCCTTCTGTGCAGCCCGTCATGGGCGCAGACCGACGATTTGCAGGAAGCCACCCGCCTGCTGCGTCAGGGACAAACCGCGCAGGCCCTGGACAAGGTCAACCAGTTCCTTGCCGCCAAGCCGCGTGATGCACAGGGCCGCTTTTTGCGCGGACTCATCCTGGTCGAACAGAACAAGCCCAGCGAGGCGATCGCGGTATTCACCAGGCTCACCGAGGACTACCCGGAGTTGCCTGAGCCCTACAACAACCTGGCTGTGCTCTACGCCTCGCAAGGCCAGTACGACAAGGCAAAAACCGCGCTGGAAATGTCGATCCGCACACATCCCAGTTACGCCACCGCGTATGAAAATCTCGGCGATGTCTATGCCAAGCTGGCCACCCAGGCGTACGACAAGGCCTTGCAACTGGACTCCAACAACCCGACTGCACAGTCGAAACTGTCGCTGATTCGCGACCTGTTCACCGGGTCGGTCCGACCGGGCAGGGCTGGCGTAAAGCCGGAGCCCGCCCGTGTTGCCGTGGCCGAAACGGCACGCCCCGCCGCTGTCGTGCCCGCCCCC
>CAYLPI010000045.1:0-8283 GCA_964385505.1 uncultured Bordetella sp. | reverse complement strand
CGCCGAAGCCAAACCTGCCGAGACCAAGGCACCTGCCGCTGCCCCCGCTGCCGAAGCAGCGAAATCCGATCCCTCTGATGAAGTGGTGCGAGCCGTGCGTGCCTGGGCCGCAGCCTGGGCCAAAAAAGACGTCAATACCTACCTTGCATTCTATGCCAAAGACTTCAAGACGCCAAACGGCGAACCCCGCGCCGAATGGGAGACGTCGCGCCGGCAGCGCATCAACGCACCGAAGAAAATCGAGGTGATAGTCGATTCCCCAAAGGTCGCCATGGCCGATGCCAATGGCGCCAGGATCACTTTCCGCCAGGGCTACCGGTCGGACGCGCTCAAAGCAAACAGCAGCAAGACGATGGTTCTGGTGAAACGTGACGGCAAATGGCTGATCCAGCAGGAACGAGTCGGCAACTGATGCAATCTGTCAAATATCTCCACAAGCTTTTTCTCACCGCCACAGTCTCCTCAGCGATTTTTCTCGCCGCACCGGCCCGGTCCGATTCCGGCCCGGAGGCCATGCTGAATCAGGTGTTCGAATCGATCAATCAGAATCGCCTCGATACGGCCCTCACCCAAGTAGAGGCCCTGCTGCGGAGCAACCCGAATTTCCGGCTCGCCCACCTGATAAAGGGCGATCTGCTCATTGCCCGCGTCAGGCCGCTGCGCGGACTCGGAGATGCCCCGAACGCGCCGCGCGAACGGCTCGATGACCTTCGCGCCGAGGCCATGGCACGGCTCAAGGCGTATCGCCAGCCCCCTCCTGCGGACAAGGTCCCGCGTTACATCCTTGAGATGCAGCCGCAGCAGCGCTACGCGGTGGTTATCGATGCCCAGCGCGCCAGGCTGTTTCTTTACCAGAACGTCGAGGGTGTGCCCCGGCTTGCCGCCGACTACTACATCAGCGCCGGCAAGCGCGGCATGGAAAAAATTCGCGAAGGCGATGAAAAAACGCCGATAGGCGTCTATTACGTCACTGCAAACCTGCCACGCGCGAAATTGTCGGATTTTTACGGCAGCGGGGCGTTCCCGATCAACTATCCGAACGAATGGGACAAGCGCCTCGGCCGGAACGGGCACGGTATCTGGCTGCATGGAACACCCTCGGACACCTATAGCCGCCCGCCCCGTGCCAGCAACGGGTGCGTCGTTCTATCCAACAGCGACCTCGACGCACTCGCCAAGACGCTGCAGGTCGGCCTCACGCCGGTCATCATCAGTGAAAAAATAGAGTGGCAGTCGATCGAGGAACTGGCCGCCGACCGCAAGGCACTCAGGGATTCGATCGAGCGCTGGCGTGCAGACTGGGAAAGCCGCGATACCTCGCGCTACCTGCAGCACTACTCGAAAAAATTCTCGGCCGGCAACCAGGACTACGCGGCGTGGGCGAAGCATAAGCAAACCGTCAACGCCGGAAAAGAGTGGATCAAGGTCGGTGTATCGGGCATGAGCATGTTTCGCAGTCCCGGACAGGACCTGGTCGTAGTCAGCTTCGAGCAGGGTTACCGTTCGAACAATCTCGAGAACAGCATGAAAAAGCGCCAGTACTGGATCAACGAAAGCGGCAACTGGCGCATTGTGTACGAAGGCGCAGCCTGAACGCCGGAAGCTGAAAGGATGACAATGAAGTTGAGAATTGCAGTGACATGGGCTATCGCCATGCTGGTTTCGCCGGTCTCGGCACAGCAGGTCGAGATGCGCACCAACCAGGGTTCGATCACCATTGAGTTGTACGCCGACAAAGCGCCGGTGACTGTCGCGAATTTCCTGCAGTACACCAGGGACGGCTTTTTCAACGGCACCGTTTTTCACCGTGTCATCGACGGTTTCATGATCCAGGGCGGCGGCTTTACCCGAGACATGCAGCAAAAGCCCGCCCGCGCCCCGATCAAGAACGAAGCTGACATCGGCAGCAAGGCCGGGCTGTACAACACCACCGGCACGCTCGCGATGGCGCGCACGCCGAACCCGGACTCGGCAAGCGCGCAGTTCTTCATCAACCTCAAGGACAACGATTTCCTCAACCACAGCGCGCCAACGGCGTCCGGCTGGGGCTATACCGTATTCGGCAAAGTGACCAAGGGCATGGACGTTGTCCAAAAAATCGCCAAGGTCGACACCGGCTCCGCCGGGCCCTACCAGAACGTGCCGCGGGTAGCCGTTGTCATTGAGTCGGTAACAATCCTTCCGGCCAAATAAGCCGGTCCGGGACAATCCTTTCAACCCCTGCCAGAGAACCCCATGGTCAACCTGCACACCAATCACGGCATCATCAAGATCGAACTCAATACCGACAAGGCTCCCGAATCCGTGAAGAATTTCCTCGAGCATGTCGAAAGCGGTCATTACAACAATACGGTGTTTCACCGTGTCATTGACGGGTTCATGATCCAGGGCGGCGGTTTTGAACCCGGAATGAAGCAAAAGCCGACAAAGGCGCCGATCCAGAACGAGGCCACCAACGGACTCAAGAACGACCGCTACACCCTCGCCATGGCACGGACCTCTGATCCGCACTCTGCCACGGCCCAGTTCTTCATCAACATCAAGGACAACGACTTTCTCAACCACACCGCGCCGAACGGCCAGGGCTGGGGATACTGCGTGTTTGGCAAGGTGGTCGAGGGACAGGACGTGGTGGACAAGATCAAGTCCGTCGAGACCGGCAGCAGCGGCTTTCACCAGGATGTGCCGGTGGAGGATGTCGTCATCGAGCGGGCCGAAGTAGTCGCCTGAGAGATGGGCCCGGTCCTGTTCATATCCGACCTGCATTTGTCGGAGGACAGGCCGGAAATCAACCGTATTTTTTTCGACTTTCTCGGCCACCGCGCTCGCGGCGCATCAGCGCTGTACATACTCGGCGATTTGTTTGAGTACTGGGCGGGAGATGATGATTGCGACGACCCGTTCAATGCGTCCGTAATCACGGCGCTTGCCGGCCTCGCCGCCGCTGGCGTCGCCGTAAAACTCATCCACGGCAATCGCGATTTCCTCGTCGGAGAAACCTTTGCACGGCGCGCAGGTCTGGAAATACTCGCCGACCCGGTGCGACTGGATCTGTTTGGAACGCCGACCCTGCTCACGCACGGCGACACGCTTTGCACCGATGATCACGAGTACATGATGTTCCGCGAGCAAATCCGCTCGGCGCGCTGGGCTGGGGATTTTCTCGCCAAACCGCTGGCGGTGCGCAAAGCCATCATCGGCGGACTGCGCCGCCAGAGCGAGGACGAAAAACGCCGCAAGACCTCCGCCATCATGGACGTCAACGCCGGCGCCGTCGAAGCGCAACTGCGCGCCGCCGGCTACCCCCGGATCATTCACGGACACACCCACAGGCCGGCGCTGCACCAGCATGTCGTGGACGGCCATCACTGCGAACGCTGGGTCCTTGCCGACTGGTACGCACGAGGCAGCGTGCTGGTTTGCGACAGCGACTGCTGCCACACCGAGGTGGTCTGAGCCGGTAATACGTCCGCCGCAGCGCCACGCCAATTCAGGCCGGCACATTGACCGGAAACGCCCGCCAGGCGGGCATCTCCAGCGACATGGGTGGCAAACCCGCTGTACTCTAGAGCGCTCGCAAGCCGTGTTCGAGATCCTCACGCAAGTCGCGGAGTGATTCGAGGCCGACGGCAACACGCAACAGTCCGTCGCCGATGCCGGCCGCGTTGCGCGCAGCCTGGTTGATGCGCCCGTGCGTGGTCGTCGCCGGATGCGTGATCGTTGTCTTGGTGTCCCCCAGATTAGCGGTAATCGACATCACACGCGTCGCATCAACCACTTGCCAGGCTGCGGCCTTGCCGCCCTTGACATCGAAAGCCACGACCGCGCCGCCCGAGCGCTGCTGGCGCATCGCCAGCGCGTGCTGCGGATGGGAAGGCAGCCCCGGATAATAGACGCGCTCAACACCTGGATGCGCCTCGAGCCAGCGCGCCAGCTCAAGCGCACTGGCAGATTGCGCCTGCATGCGGATTCCCAGGGTTTCCATGCCCTTTAGTAACACCCAGGCATTGAACGCACTTAGTGCCGGCCCGGCATTGCGCATAAAAGGCAGAACCTTCTCATCAATGTACTTGCGGTCGGCGACAATCGCACCGCCCAGGACACGCCCCTGCCCGTCGAGATACTTGGTCGCAGAATGGATGATGATGTCGGCACCGAACTCAAGCGGCCGCTGCAGCGCCGGGCTGCAAAAGCAATTGTCCACCACCAGCACGGCGCCGGCGCGATGGGCGATATCAGCCAGCGCCGCGAGGTCCGCCACTTCGGTCAGCGGATTGGAGGGCGACTCGACAAACAGCATTTTCGTTTCAGCACGCACGGCGGCCTGCCACTGCTCGGGTTTGGTCAAATCGACGAAACTGGTGGTGACCCCGAAGCGCGACAACTGGTTGGCAAACAACTGCACGGTGGAACCAAACAGGCTGTGGGTGGCGATGACATGGTCGCCGGCCTTCAGCACGGTCATGGCGCACACCAGGATCGCCGACATGCCGCTCGCAGTCGCCATGCAGGCCTCGGCCCCCTCGAGCGCAGCCAGACGCTCCTGGAAGACCGTCACCGTGGGATTGGTGAAGCGCGAGTAGATATTGCCGGCTTCCGCGCCACTGAAGCGCGCAGCGGCCTGGGCGGCATTTTCAAACACATAGCTTGAGGTCAGGAATAAAGCCTCGGAATGCTCGTTGAACTGGCTGCGGGCAATACCCGCGCGCACCGCCAGTGTGTCGAGATCGTATTTTTCAGACATCATGACCCTTGAAATGTAAAAACCCGCCATGGCATAAAGCCAGGACGGGCCGTCCCCGCTTTAGCCGCATTTTTAACGCGCCCGCAAGCTGACCATCAAATCGGCGCGAAACTCAAAATACACCCTCCCGCACCACCCCGTCAACCCGGGGCCAGCGTGGATGGTTGGGCCTCGGGTTCAGGCGAGGTTCAGGTCAAGCTGATTCGGCTGTGACTCGTCGCTATCGCTGCGGGCGCCATTGCGCTGGGACTCCACAGACGCAAGATACTCGCTGGTGATATCGCCGGTGATGTACTTGCCGTCGAAACAGGAGGTCTCAAACTGGGTCAAATGCGGATTCGCTTCGCGCACCGACGCGATCAGCGCATCAAGGTCTTGGAAGATGACCGCATCTGCGCCGATCTCGCGCCCTATTTCCTCCTCCGTGCGCCCGGTCGCAATCAATTCCTGCCTGGTCGGCATGTCGATGCCATATACGTTCGGAAACCTGACCGGCGGCGCGGCCGATGCGAAGTACACCTTGCTGGCACCCGCCTCCCGCGCCATCATCACGATCTCGCGGCTGGTGGTCCCGCGCACGATGGAGTCGTCAACGATCAGCACGTTCTTGCCCATGAATTCCATGTCAATTGCATTGAGCTTTTGCCGCACGGACTTCCTGCGTATCGTCTGGCCCGGCATGATGAAGGTGCGGCCGATGTAGCGGTTCTTGACGAAGCCCTCGCGATAGGGAATGCCGAGGCCCTTAGCGAGCTGCAAGGCGCTCGGTCGGCTTGAGTCCGGTACCGGTATCACCACATCGATATCGTGATCGGGCATGGTCCTGCGGATTTTCTCCGCGAGGTGCTCACCCATGTGCAGGCGCGACTCGTAGACCGAGACCCCGTCCATCAGGGAGTCCGGACGGGCCAGGTACACATACTCGAAAATGCAGGGGCTGAGCACCATGCTCTTGGCGCACTGAAAACTGAACAGCCGCGACTGCTCGTCGATGAAAATCGCCTCGCCCGGCAAGACGTCGCGTAAAGTTTCAAAGCCAAGCGAATCGAGCGCAACGCTCTCCGAGGCAATCATGTATTCGTCGCCGGCCTCGGTCCTGTTGCGGCCAATGATCAGCGGACGGATGCCGTAGGGATCGCGAAACGCCAGCATGCCGTGCCCCGCGATCATCGCGACAACGGCATAGGCCCCGCGACACCTGAGGTAAACGTTGGTGACGGCGTTGAAAATGGTTTCAGGCTCGAGGCGAAAACCCTTGGAACACATTTCCAGCTCATGCGCGAGAACGTTGAGCAACACCTCGGAATCGGAATTGGTGTTGATGTGGCGAAGATCCTGGCGAAACATTTCCTGCTTCAGCGCCTCGGCGTTGGTGAGGTTGCCGTTGTGGGCGAGCACCAGGCCGAAGGGGGAGTTAACGTAGAACGGCTGGGCCTCGGCGGCATTTGAAGCGGACCCGGCGGTGGGGTAACGGCAGTGCGCGATCCCCATGTTGCCCGGCAGGGATCGCATGTCGCGGGTGCGAAACACATCGCGAACGTAACCGGACCCCTTGTGCATGTGAAAGGTTTTGGCCTCGCTGGTGACGATTCCCGCAGCGTCCTGTCCGCGATGCTGCAATAACAGCAAGCCATCGTAGAGGATCTGGTTAACCGGCATCTTTGATACGACTCCAAGAATTCCGCACATGAACCGCAGCCCCTAAAACAGGAAACACAATACCGAAGCCAGCCTGCCCGGGCGAAAACTCCCCTGACGGGGACCGCCGGGCGCGCTGCCTTGCCTTGTTGCATTCACAGCAATCAGTCGTACTTTACGCGTTGCGCCAACTCGCGTGGCAACAGCGGTTTGGCCGCTGTAACCGCCGTTTCAAGCGGCCCGCTCAGCGTTGCCTCGCGCCAGAAACGCTCCCGTGGCACCGCCGTCAACCCGGCCAACATCACAACCACAAGGACGACCAGCAAACCGCGGAAAATACCGAATACGGCGCCTAAAAACCGATCTGCAAGTCCCAGGCCCGCAGCTTTCACCAGACTCGCCAGCAGCCAGCCAAGCAAACCTGTCGCCACTAGAACTGTGAGAAACACTATCACGAATGCAATCGCAACGCGTGCAACCGGACTGTTCACCGCCGCTGGAAGCCATACGGCCACCGATACCGCAAAAGCCGAGGCCACCGCTGCGGCGGCAATCCAGCCGATGAGGGAAAAAACTTCCCGCACAAATCCGCGAACTACCCCGACCAGCAAAGACAGCCCGATCACGCCGAGCACAGCGTAATCAAACCACGTCATCTGCTTGTCACCGCCCCCGCATCAACGCCAATGGCTTTCATCGCATCCCGCGCTTTTTCGGCCTCCGCCTTGGTCTTGAATGGTCCACCGCGGACGCGTATTTTTTCACCCTCTGCCGACTTGAGGACCTCGGTAAGTGATTTGACGCCGGCAGCACTTAGCTTCGCCTGCAACTGCCGGACGTTGTCGGGATTCGAAAACGCGCCGATCAAAACCACCCACGACCCGTCGTTGGCGGCCTTCGAAACTGGTTGCGGCGGCACTGCTGGCGCGGCAGCCGCAATCGGCGCGGATCCCGGGGCCGCTTGAGACTTGGCCGCCACAGGCGCCTTGGGCACAGGGGGCGGATCCATTTTGGCCGCCGGCTTCGCCCCCGCGACCGGCTCACTGCCCGCGGACACCGGAGGAACGTCGGCCTTGGGCGATGCAGTCGGCACATCGGCCTTGCCGGTCACGGACCCAAGTGCCGGTGCGGGAAGCACGCTCGATTTGAAAGCGCCGGCGTCCTGCCGCGGGATCTGCACCGATAATTCGTTCTGCAGCGATTTTGGCTCCTTGTCGAGAACCATGGGCAACACGATCACGACAAACAGCACCAGCGCCACCGCCCCGATCAAACGGCGGCGGGCGCGCTTTTTTACGACAATCGCGTCTTGGCTATCGGACATGGGCTTGAGGAGGTTCGGCTGCGCGGGCAGCCATCACATTGGAGACGGTAAGGAACGAACCGAACACAACAATTCTATCATTTTCACCGGCCTCACCGAGCGCGGCGGCATATGCTTGCCGGGGCGAATCGAACAGCAACACCGGCGTCTTGACACCGGCATGCTTGAGCACCCGCGCGAGTTCACCCGCAGTTGCGCCGCGCGGTCCTTCGAGCGTCGCCACATGCCATCGGTCGACGCGAGCGGCCATCCTGGCCACGACGCCCGCCATATCCTTGTCGCGCAACATGCCCAGCACGGCGAAGGTATTGGGCGCGAAACCCATGTTCGACAGGTTGTCGGCCAGAACCGCGCAGGCATGCGGATTGTGGGCAACATCAAGAACAACGACCGGGCGCCCAGGCATGACCTGGAACCGGCCCGGCAACTCGACCAGGGAAAGCCCCTTGCGAACATCGTTCATGCCGACCGGGATGCGCGCCCGCAGCGTGTCCAGGGCGGCAAGGGCTGCCGACGCATTGAGCAACTGATTTGCCCCCCGCAGTGCGGGATAGGCGAGCCCCGCCCGTTTGCCGCC
>CAYLPI010000044.1:7009-25283 GCA_964385505.1 uncultured Bordetella sp. | reverse complement strand
GACGAACCCTTCGCCGGCGTCGACCCGATCGCAGTCATCGACATCCAGAAAATCATCCGCTTCCTCAAGGACCGCGGTATCGGCATACTCATAACAGACCACAATGTGCGCGAAACACTCGGAATCTGCGATCGTGCGTACATCATCAACGAAGGCACCGTCCTCGCCTCGGGCAACCCGGATGAAATTGTCTATAATGAAAATGTAAGACGCGTCTATCTGGGCGAGAACTTCCGCCTCTAGCGGTCCGGCACCCCTTTCACATCCTATGAAGCAAACCCTGCAGCTCAAACTGTCTCAGCACCTGACGCTGACACCGCAGTTGCAGCAATCCATCCGCCTGCTGCAGTTGTCGACGCTGGAGTTGAACCAGGAACTTGAAAAATTCCTCGCCGACAACCCCCTGCTCGAGCGCGAAGACACGCCCGTGGACATGCCCTTCCAGCCGGCGACAAGCAGCAGCACGCCGTCCAGTTCCTCCGACAGTCAGTCGAACGAGGCGCCACAATCTGATTCGGGCGCAAGTGACGCCCCGGGCAACGACCAGGACTGGTTTACCGATGCGCCCTCGTACTCTGGAAGTAACCGCGAAGAGGGAGAGGACGGGGACTACCCGCAACAGGCGGCGGAAGCGCCGTCGCTGCGCGAGCACATGCTCGAACAACTCGTCCTGCTCAATCTTTCGCGACGGGACCGCAGCCTCGTTGCCCTGCTGATCGAGGCGCTGGATGACGACGGCTACCTGACCCAGCCGCTTGACGAGATCGCCCAAATGGTTCCCGAGGACATGGAGGTCGACCCGGACGAGTTGCAGATCGCGTTGCGGCACCTGCAGCAACTCGATCCAACCGGCATCGGTGCACGAACACCCGCCGAATGCCTGGAGTTGCAATTGCGCCCGATGCCGGCCGAGACACCGGCGCTGGAACTGGCGCTGACAATCGTACGGGACCATCTCGCCGCGCTGGCCGGCCACGACTTCGTCAGGATGAAACGCGCACTCGGCTGCGATGACGTCGCCTTGCGCCAGGCGCAACTGCTTATCCAGAGCCTCAACCCCCGTCCGGGCGCCAGCTTTTCCACATCCACCACGCGCTACATCGTCCCCGACGTGGTGGTCAAAAAAATCAAGAATGTCTGGGTCGCAAGATTGAATCGCGACGCCATGCCCAAGCTGCGCATCCACCGCATGTATGCCGACATCCTGCAGAACAACCGCTCGGGCGGCATCGGGCAACTGTCAACCCAACTGCAGGAGGCGCGCTGGCTGATCAAGAACGTGCAGCAGCGCTTTGACACCATTTTGCGCGTATCACAGTGCATCATCGACCGGCAACGGCACTTTTTCGAGCATGGCGAGGTCGCGATGCGCCCTCTTGTGCTGCGCGAAATCGCCGACACACTCGGCCTGCACGAGTCGACGGTCTCCCGCGTCACGACGCAAAAATTCATGTTTACGCCCCGCGGCATTTTCGAGCTGAAGTATTTTTTCGGCAGCCATGTCGCCACCGAGGCCGGTGGATCTTGCTCGGCCACCGCGATCCGCGCCCTGATCAAACAACTGGTTGCGGCGGAAGACCGGAAGAAACCGCTTTCAGACAGCAAAATCTCGCAAATCCTCGGCCAGCAGGGTATCGTGGTTGCGAGGCGTACGATTGCAAAATACCGCGAATCCCTGCATATCCCCCCGGTCAATCTTCGCAAGGCACTTTAGGCATACCAGAAAAGGAGGTCCAATATGAATCTCACCGTCAGCGGACATCATGTCGAAGTCACCGAAGCAATGCGCGGATATGTTTCAACCAAGCTTGACCGTGTGCTGCGACACTTTGACAACGTGATTGACGTCAATGTGATCCTCTCAGTACAGAAACTGATGCAAAAGGCCGAAATCAGCGTCCATGTCCGCGGCAAGGACATCCATGTCGAGTCGGTCGACGAGAACATGTACGCTTCGATAGACCTCCTCGTTGACAAACTCGACCGGCAGATCCTCAAGTACAAGGACAAGGCCTACGGCCACCCCCACGACGCACTCAAGCGCCACAGCACAACCGAGGATTAGTCAGTTGCATGCCCGCATCCGCCACTTCGGCTCCTGCCACGGGCAAGGCTACCGGACCACCCGATGCCGGCGTGCTGACACCACAGCTTGCGCTGGCTTGTTTTGGAGTAGAATGGCGCGCGCGCTCAACCGGGCACGCCACTGATATCGTTTTTTTAACTGCCGAATCAGGCACTTATGAACCTCATCGCAAAACTACTCCCCGCCTCAAACATCGTTCTCGATCTGGAAGTCAGTAGTAAAAAGCGCCTCTTCGAACAAGCCGGCCTGCTCTTCGAGAACAACCAGGGCGTTGCCAGAGCCCTGGTATTCGACAGCCTGTTTGCACGCGAGCGCCTTGGCTCCACCGGACTGGGGCAGGGGGTGGCCATTCCCCACGGGCGCATCAAGGGACTGAAGGACGCGGTGGGCGCGTTTGTGCGACTCGGCACACCGGTCACCTTCGACGCCCCTGACGGCCAGCCCGTCGGAATGTTGTTCGTGCTGCTGGTTCCGGAACAGGCCAACGAAACGCATTTGCAGATTCTGTCCGAGCTCGCGCAAATGTTCAGCGACCGCGATTTCCGCCAGCAGCTCGCGGACGAAGCGGACGCCCAATCCGTGCACCAGATTTTCGCCTCGTGGCAACCCCATGTCCCGGACCAGCGTCGCGCAACTGCATGATGACAACGCCGCCAAGCTCGAGCTGAGCTGGGTGTGCGGCCGTGACGGTGCGGTCGCGGAACTGCAGCGGGACGGCGATGCCGCAGCCCTTATCGGGCACCTCAACCTGATACACCCCAATCGTATCCAGGTCATCGGCAGTCTGGAGGCGGCGCACCTCGATTCGTCGGGCACCGCGGCCCTTGAGCGCATGGTGGACGAAATTTTCGCACGCGACCCTGCGGCCCTCATTCTGGCCGACGGCGCGGTGCTGATAAAGCCGCTGCTGGCGGCCTCCGAGCGGCGTGGCATCGCCGTGCTTGCGACCCCGAGACCGGCGGCCGATGTCATCGAATCACTGCGCCGGTACCTGGCAAAAACACTGGCCGACACCGAAACGCGGCACGGCGTGTTCATGGACGTCCTCGGGCTTGGCGTGCTGATCACCGGCAACTCGGGCATCGGCAAGAGCGAACTCGGCCTCGAGCTCATCAGCCGCGGTCACGGACTTGTTGCCGACGACGTGGTCGAGATATACAAGATCGCGGCACAAACGCTGGAAGGACGCTGCCCGGCCATGCTCAAGGACTTTCTCGAAGTACGCGGGCTTGGCATGCTCAATATCCGCACCATCTTCGGCGAAACCGCAGTGCGGCCGAAGATGAAGATGAAACTGATCGTGCATCTGGACCGCCCAAACCAGCCCGGTTCGGCGGAAATGGAGCGCCTGCCCCTGCATGAACTGTCCGAAGAAATACTCGGCATCACCGTGCGCAAGGTGGTCATTCCGGTGGTGGCCGGCCGCAACCTGGCGGTACTGCTCGAGGCCGCCGTGCGCAATTACGTGCTGCAACTGCGCGGAATGGACAGCACGGCCGAATTCATCGCCAGGCAGCATCAGGCGCTCAACGGCGGCGTCAACTGAAGCGCGGCTACCCCGTTATTGCGGTGTGGGCCCCCGATGTGGGCACCTCAAACCTGACAAGGAGACGACCGTGATGACGACCCGAATCGCTGTTTTGCTGCTGGCCGGAATGTTCTGTGCGTCGGTTACGCATGCGCAGGAAAAGAAAGCCGCCGAAAAAGCCCCCGCTGCCGCAGAGAAAAAAGTCCTGCCGCAACAGCAACGAATGGGCAACTGCAACAAGGATGCAAAAGACAGAAAACTGGCTGGCGATGATCGCAAGGCATTCATGAAAGACTGCCTCGGTGGCAAGACGGCAGCCGCTGCGGACGACAAGAAAACACCACCGCAGCAGCAGCAGCAGCAAAAAATGGCCAAATGCAACGCCGACGCAAAGGAAAAAAAGATCTCCGGCGCCGACCGCAAGACCTTCATGAGCACCTGCCTCAAGGGCTGACCCGGCCTGATTGCCGGTGCGAAATGCCCGAAATGACCGAAGGGCGCAGGCGATACCTGCGCCCTTTGTTGTGGCAGCATTGTTTCGGCAACAAACCTTGACCGGTGCAGTTTGCAATTGCACCGGTCACCCCGTTTCGGCTAATCTGCAACGATGCAACTCGTACTCATCACCGGCCTCTCCGGCTCCGGCAAAAGCATCGCCATCAAGGTGCTTGAGGACGCCGGCTACTATTGCGTCGATAACCTGCCGGTGCTGCTCCTTGCCGAGACAACGGAGTTCCTGCGCAACGCCGGCAGCCACAAGGTGGCGGTAAGCGTTGATGCCCGCAGCGGCGGCGCGCTCGATCACCTGCCGCAGACGCTGGACGCGTTGCGTCGCTCCGGCATCGACCTTCGCGTGCTGTTTCTTGACGCCAAAAACGACACCCTGGTCAGGCGCTTCACCGAAACGCGCCGCCGCCATCCGCTGGCACAGGGCGATGTGACAATAGAAGAATGCATCATGCGCGAGCGCGAGTTGCTGGCCGCCATAGGCGAGCTCGGGCACCGCATCGACACCAGCGATGCCCAGCCCAACATGCTGCGTGGCTGGATCAAGGACCTGCTCGAAGTGGATACCTCGCGCATGACCGTGCTGTTCCAGTCCTTTGGCTACAAGCAGGGGATTCCGCTTGACTCAGACCTGGTGTTCGACGTGCGCTTTTTGCCCAATCCCTACTACGATCCGAAACTGCGTGCGCTGACGGGCAACGACGCGCAGGTCATCGCCTTCATGCAATCAAACCCCGATGTGGTGAAAATGCTCGGCGACGTCAGCGCCTTCGTCGACAACTGGCTGCCGCATTACCTCCGGGATAACCGCTCCTATCTCACCATCGCCATCGGCTGCACCGGCGGGCAGCACCGCTCCGTTTACCTGACGGAACGGCTGGCCGCAAATTTTCGCGGCCGTGTGCCGGTGCTGGTCCGCCACCGCCAGCTTTCGTGAAACCGCATCTGCCTTCGCCCTATGAGGCCCCGGGAACGGGATAGCACATGGACACCACCGTCGATATCCCGATTTTCCCGCTGGGCACCGTTCTTTTCCCTGGCGGCCTGTTGCCGCTGCGGGTGTTTGAAACGCGTTACATGGACATGACGCGTGAGCGCATGAAAAGCCGGCAGCCCTTTGGCGTATGCCTGATCCGCGAGGGCAGGGAGGTCGGCACGCCCGCCGTACCCGAGCCGACCGGCTGTCTCGCCCGTATCATCGATTGGGACATGCAACAACTGGGCGTGCTGCATATCCGCAACCGCGGCGAGCAACGCTTTCGCATTCTTGCGCAAAGCGTCAACGAGCAGGGCCTGATCAGCGCCACGGTGCAACTCGTTGCCGGGGACGAAGACGGTCCCGTCCCCCCCGCGCTCAGCGCCTGCACGAAATTACTTAAAATGGTTGCGGCCGACCAGGACACCGAAATCTTCGAGCAACCACACCGCTTTGACAGCGCCACCTGGGTCGGCAACCGCCTTGCGGAAATCGTTCCTGTTTCGCCGGCGGCGCGGCAAAAACTACTCGAACTCACAGACAGCATTGCGCGCCTCGAAGTACTGCATGCGTTCCTCGCCAAGCGCGGCGTGCCCGGCTTCGGTCCCCTTTAGCGGGAGACCCGCCTGCCGGTGCACGCAGGGCCTCAGGGCGTGGTGCCCGCGCGCAGTGCGTTGAGGATTTTCCTGATCGGTACAGGAACCGCTGCCTCGGCTGCGGTGGCCAGCGGCAGCCAGGCCCGGCCGGGTTCCTCCGCAATGGGCTGGCGGCGCGTGACCACGCACTGCCACGGCTCGATGGCCAGGCGAAAATGCGTGAAACCATGCAGCAGCGGGGCGAGGGCCTGCGGGGTGGCGATTTCGCAGCCGAGCTTGTCACGGCAAAACAATGCGATGTCGCCGCCCGCCGGCACTTCCGGGAAACTCCACAGTCCGCCCCAGATACCCGGCGAAGGCCGTTTCTCGAACAGCACGGTATCGCCCTGCTGCAGCACCAGCATCACCGTCTGGCGTTGCGGCATCGGCTTCGACGGTTTGGGCTCGGGATAGGCCGCGGTATTGCCCGCAATCGCCGCCTGGCAGGTGGCGCTCACCGGACATGCCTTGCAACGCGGTTCGCGCCGCGCGCAAAGGCTGGCGCCCAGATCCATGATGCCTTGCGTGTAGCTTTCGATGTCCTGTTGCGGCAGCAGCGACTCGGCAATCGCCCACAGCCGCTCCTCGACCGCCTTCTGGCCCGGATATCCGGGCACGGCGAAATGTCGCGCCAGCACGCGCTTTACATTACCGTCGAGTATCGCTTCGCGCGCACCGAACGAAAATGCGGCAATCGCCGCCGCCGTCGAGCGGCCGATGCCGGGTAAGGCCTCGATGTCGGCGCGCTCGCGCGGAAAACCGCCCAGCTCGACGATCCGGCGCGCCGCCTTGTGCAGGTTGCGCGCACGCGAGTAATAGCCAAGCCCGCTCCACAACTGCATCACCTGCTCCTCGGATGCGGCCGCCAGCGCTTCGCAACTGGGGAAGCGCTCGAGAAAACGTGCGTAATACGGAATTACCGCCGCCACCTGGGTCTGCTGCAGCATGATCTCGGACAGCCAGACACGATACGGATCGGTGCTGCGCTGCCACGGCAGGTCGTGACGGCCATGGGTCTTTTGCCAGCCCACCAGCCGCGCGGCGAAGTCCCCGGAGCCCGGACCAGTTGCAATCGCAGGGTCCGGCGCGGTGCGTGCCCTCACCGCTTGAACAGGCCTTTGAGTTTGTCGCCGAGCTGCTCCTGCAGCTTCTCCTGCACTTTTTGTTGCACCTGCTGCTTGACCTGGTCGCTGACCATCGCACCGAAATCAATCTTGTACTTGAGCGCGTCGAACGGCCCCGACAGGCGCACCGGCACGGTCAGGCCTTTCATGCTGTCGAGTTCCTTGCCGCCCTGCCCGCCCGAGGTGTTCACCACCGTCGCCTTGGCAAGGTAATCCATGCTGTCGGCGCCGATGTTGATGTCACCAACGCCGCCGAGCCGCAGGAAAGGCGATTTCGCGGACAGGTCTTCGTTATGCGCGATCCCGCCACGGATGACAAAGCTTGCACTCATTTCGGAAAAATCCGTCTTGTCGGCCTTGTTCGCGCCCTGCTCCGTCGCGCCCTTGGCGCCGAGCACCGACTTGGCCTTGCGGAAACTTTCCGCGAGGTTGATGCCCTTGATGGCGCCGTCCCTGAGATTGAGGCCAGCCGTGCCGGCGAGAGCTTTTTTCAGCGCGCTGACGGTGGCGCCGGAGGTCTGCACATCCATCTGCACATTGCCCTTGCCCTCCATCATGTCCTTGCCGGTCGCATCACGCAGCAAGGGCCCGATGGCGACACCGGACAGTTGCTGTTTCAGGCCGAACAGGTTGCCGTTTGCGTTCACGCTTGCGCTGCCGGCGAGCGTGCCCTGGTAAAGGCTGGCCGAAACCGGATTCAGATCGAGTTTGCCGCCGGCGGCACGCAGGCCGACGTGCAGCTTTTCGAGCTTCACCTGACGCGCCACCAGCGACCCGACACGAAGGTCGCCGTTGAGGTTGAGGCCCTTGAGGCCCGACAGGTCGATGGGCTTGTCGGCGGCGGCGGGCGCAGAAGGAGCGGCGCTCTTTCCCTGCTGCTGCGCCGGAGACAGGTACTTGTCGGCGTTAAGCTTGTCGATGGCGATATCAAAGCCGATCGCAGCTGCGGAGAAACCCGAGACATTAAGCTTGGACTGGATGGTGCTCTCGTCGAGCTTGGTCACCAGTTCGGACGAGACGACCTGCTTGCCCCAGTCAAGGCGCAAGGCCCCGGTGTTTGCCAGCGTCATGCTTTTTTGCCCGGCGACAGGCGAGGGCATGGTGACATCGGCGACGATGCGGGTCAGTTGTGCAGTCCGTGCATCCAGATCCAGACTCACCGGCGAGGTGAGCTTGCCCTGAATTGCCTGCTCGCCCTGCTTTACGCTGAAATCGAGATCCAGCTTCGTATTCAGCTTTTTGCCCTTCGCCTCAAGTGCGCCGAGCGCGAATCTGGCGTCCACTGCCTGCCCCGGCTTGGCCAGTTTGAGCTGGCCGGTGACGGCGGCGCTGCTCGCCTCGTCGGGCGAGAGCAGCAGCTTGGGCGCCGCGAGCTTTACGTCCATGCCCTCGCGCGTCGTCGCCGCAAGATCAAAGCCAGTCACGCCGATACGCTGCTTCAGCGGATCAAATTCGACGTCACCCTTGAGTACGGCGTTGAGGCCTGCCGCCCCCGGCGCGTCGCCGGAGAGCTTGAGGTCGATGCCCGACAAGGCGACGGCTGCGGACGAAAAATCGACGCGATACCCGGTGGCAAGCTTGATTTGCACGCTGGCCTTGGGCTTGGTCCCATCGACCCTGGCTGAAAACTCGAGCTTGCCCGGCACACCACTGGCGATGCGCGTCGTCGACAACTGCATGTCCGAGAGTTTTATCCGGGTGCCTGCGGCGTCGTCGCGCCAGCCGATATTGGCGTCCTTCAGACTGACACCGTCGATGTCAATCTTCAGCGGCCTGGCGTCGGCGGCAGACGGCTTGTCCCTGTCCTTGTCCTTCACCTTGGCGCCATTACCGAGCAGATCGTCAAAGTTGCTGCGGCCGTCCTTGAACCGCACCAGATCGACCCTGAGACCGGACAACAGCACGCGATCGACCTCCACCTGCCGCGACAGCAGCGGCATCAGGTTAAGCGATACTTTCGCCTCATCGACGCGCGCAAACGGCTTGTCGGTCCCCGACTCGGACAGCATCAGCTTGCCCACGGCGACACCAATGCGCGGGAAAAACGTCAGGCCAATGCTGCCGTCAATGGCGAGCGTACGCCCGGTCTTGTCCTTGACCAGCGCGACAATCTCGGGCTTGTACTTGTTCGGATCAAAGGTCGCGGCCACATAGGCCGCCAGTGCCCCGCCCAGCACCACGACCCCGGCAAAGGCGACAAGGATGTATTTGAGGGTTTTCACGCTTTGCTGCTCCCTTACTCGTTGGCAACGCCGAATGGCACATGGCCTGCGGCGACATGCTGGCGCGCCGACTCGACATGGCCGCGCTGGTCATCAAAAAATATGTCCGCTCCGAAGGCTTTCAGGAACGGTCCCTTGTCGAGGCCGCCGAGGAACAATGCCTCATCAATGCGAATATCCCAGGCGCGCAGCGTGCGGATGACGCGCTCATGCGCGGGCGCACTGCGCGCCGTCACCAGCGCCGTCCGTATCGGTGAACGGTCAAGCGGATACTCGGACTGTATGCGGTGCAATGCCGCGAGAAAATTCTTGAACGGCCCGCCCGTCAACGGATCATGGGCCGCACTGACCTCGCTCGCGGTAAAGGCATCAAGGCCGTTTTTCTTGTAAACCCGCTCGGCCTCGTCGGAAAACAGCACCGCGTCACCGTCAAAGGCGATGCGCAACTCGCCGACCTGCGACTGCGTGCTGCTCGCCTGTGCCGGGAATATCGTCGCCGCGGCGTGGCCGGCGTCGAGGGCCTTGCGCACATCGTCCGGATTGGCCGAAAGAAACAGGCTGGCGTCGAAAGCCGGCACATAGGGGTGGGTGCTCTCGCCGCCGGTAAAGGCCGCGCGCACGATATCGAGCTTGTGGTGCTCGATCGAATTCATGATGCGCATGCCGGTGTCGGCGGTGTTGCGCGACAACAATATGACCTCGACGCGGGGCCGCTGCGGCGCCAGCGCGTTCAGGGCCAGCAGTTTTTTCACCAGCCCGAAGGCGATGCCCGGGCCCAGTATCTCGTCCTCGTGCACGCGCTGGTAGCGGTAATAGGCCTCGACCCCCTCATCCTCGAACACACGGTTGCTTTGCTCGAGGTCGAACAAGGCCCGCGATGAGATGGCGACAACCAGCTTTCCGTCGAAACTAGCAGGCATGACAATGGGCCGATGGAGCGGGTGAAGGGAATCGAACCCTCGTATGCAGCTTGGGAAGCTGCCGTTCTGCCATTGAACTACACCCGCGATAGCACCGATTTTACCGTGTTTCGACAGCCCCGACGGCCGCCCGGCGTGAGCGGTACGGCTATAATTGCACTGTTGCGCCAGGCAACATCCCGGGAAACCCTCGGGAAAAATCCGCGGAAAATCCGGCCGTTTGCTTTTGGAGGCTTTATCGTGCTGCAAGTAACCATCAACGGCGACCCCCGGCAGTTCGGGCGTGCGCTCGCCGTGACCGAATTGCTGGACGAGCTTGCCCTTTCCGGCAAGCGCGTTGCGATCGAACGCAACGGCGAAATCGTGCCGCGCAGCCGTTACGCCGAAACGCGCCTCGCCAACGGCGACCAGCTCGAAATCGTCGTTGCGGTCGGGGGCGGCTGATGCATACGCTTACCATCGCCGGCAAGACCTACCGCTCGCGCCTACTGATAGGCACCGGCAAGTACCGCGACTTTGACGAGACGCGGCGCGCCGTCGAGGCAAGCGGGGCGGACATCGTCACCGTCGCCATCCGCCGCACCAATATCGGCCAGAACGCCGGCGAGCCCTCGCTGCTCGACGCGCTGCCACCGTCAAAATTCACCTACCTGCCCAACACCGCCGGCTGCTACAACGCCGAGGATGCAGTGCGCACGCTTCGCCTCGCGCGCGAACTGCTCGACGGCCACGACCTGGTAAAACTCGAGGTGCTGGGCGATCCGCACACGCTCTACCCCAATGTCATCGAAACCCTCGCCGCCGCCAAAACCCTGGTGGCCGAGGGCTTCAAGGTCATGGTCTATACCAGCGACGACCCGATCATCGCCAAACAGCTCGAGGACATCGGCTGCGTTGCCATCATGCCGCTTGCCTCTCTCATCGGCTCGGGCATGGGCATTTTGAATCCGTGGAACCTGCAACTCATCATCGAGGCGGCCAAGGTGCCGGTGGTGGTGGATGCCGGCGTCGGCACGGCGTCCGATGCCGCAATCGCGATGGAACTGGGCTGCGACGCGGTACTGATGAACACCGCCGTCGCCAAGGCGCAGGACCCGGTGTTGATGGCAGGTGCAATGAAAAAAGCGGTGGAAGCCGGGCGCGAGGCGTTTCTCGCCGGGCGCATGCCAAGAAAACTTTATTCCGCGGTGCCAAGCTCCCCGGTCGGCGGCATGATCGCGCCGGGCACCGGGAACACTCCGAAAGCCGCCTGAAAGTTCGCCAAAAAGTGACCCGTCGCACCTGTCATTCCGAGGCCGACGGCCGAGGAATCTGCTTTTAACGGACAATTGAAAGCAGATTCATCGCTGCGCTCGGAATGACAACCGATTTTGAATCAGCTTATAAAACTCTCCCCATGACCGAAGAACGGCGCAGCATCCGCAGCTTCGTGTTGCGCCAGGGACGCCTGTCCAACGCACAGCAACGCGCCCACGAGACGCTGCTGCCGGTGTTCGGCATTCCTTATCAGCCGGCGCTGCTCGACCTCGACCAGGCCTTCGGCCGCAGCGCCCCGAAAATTCTCGAAATCGGCTTTGGCATGGGCGAGACCAGCGCCGCCATCGCGCAGGCGCAGCCGCAAAACGACTATCTTGGCATCGAGGTGCACACCCCGGGTGTGGGCAGCCTGCTCAAGCAAATCGGCGAATCGGGCCTCGCCAATGTGCGCGTCATCCAGCACGACGCCGTCGAGGTGCTGGAAAAAATGATCGCCCCCGGTGCACTCGCCGCTACGCACATTTTTTTTCCCGACCCGTGGCCGAAATTGCGCCATCACAAGCGTCGTCTGATACAGGGCCCGTTCGTCGCCTTGCTCGCATCGCGCATCCGTTCCGGCGGGTTTGTTCATGCCGCCACGGACTGGCAGGAATATGCCGAGCACATTCTCGCCGTGCTGTCGGCTGAACCGGCGCTGCAAAACAGCGCCGAAGCCTTTGCGCCCCGGCCGGACACGCGTCCGCAGACCAAATTCGAGAGCCGCGGCCTCAAGCTCGGCCATGGCGTCTGGGACATCGTGTTTCGAAAACGCTGAATGAAAGGTGACTTTTTTGTCACCAAAATCGCCATAAAACACCCGCCAGGCGTGCATCTTACAAAATGAAAGTTGTGAATTATGACTTTCACACCGAAGTCGGTTCAGGCCTTCGCCGACTCCGGTAAAAACAAACCCAGCAAGTCGTTGAGAAAACGCTGCCCCAGTTCGGTCGGCGCGATATGCGTGGCGCTGCGCCGGATCAGGCCGCGCGCCTCGGCTTGCTCCAGTGCGCGCGCCGCGGCAGCCAGCGGCAGGCCGGTGCGCTCGGTGAAATCCGCGATGGCAAAGCCGCCGGTCAGACGCAGCGCATTCATCATGAACTCGAACACCCGGTCGGCGCGGCCCACGGTGTTTTCCTCCTGCACATGCAGGCCTTGTACGGCCTTTTCGAGATAGCTGCGCGGATGCTTCCAGCGCATCTGGCGCACGATGCGGTCGGAAAAAGACAGCTTGGAATGTGCCCCGGCGCCGATGCCAAGGTAATCGCCGAAGCGCCAGTAATTGAGATTGTGACGGCTCTCCTGCGCCGGTCGCGCATAGGCCGAGGTTTCGTAGTGCATATAGCCGGCGCCGCCGATGGCCGCCTCTATCGCCTCTTGCATCATCGCGGCGCTGTCCTCGTCGGGCAGCGGCGGCGGTGCGTGATGAAAGGCGGTGTTGGGCTCCAGCGTCAGGTGGTATAGCGACAGGTGTTGCGTGCCGCAGGCGACGGCCATGCCCACGTCTGTCATGCATTCCTCGGGCGTCTGCCCGGGCAGCGCGTACATCAGGTCGAGATTGAAATTGTCGAAATGGCGGTGAGCGATCTCCACCGCGCGATGCGCTTCAGTGTCATCGTGAATGCGACCGAGCGCCTTGAGGTGGCGCGGGTTGAAGCTTTGTATGCCGATGGACAGGCGGTTGACGCCGGCCACGCGGTAGTCGCGGAACTTGTCCGACTCGAAGGTGCCCGGATTGGCCTCGAGCGTGACTTCGCAATCGCCCGAGAGCGGCAGGCGTGCGCGAAAAGCCGCCAGCAGCGCGTCGATTGACTGCGCCGAAAACAGGCTGGGCGTGCCGCCGCCGAAAAAAATGCTGTGCACGCGCCGGCCCCAGATCTGCGGTAGCGCCGCCTCGAGGTCACCGATCAGCGCCGCGACGTAGGCGGCTTCAGGAATCGCCTGCTTTGCCTCGTGCGAATTGAAATCGCAGTAAGGGCATTTACGCACGCACCACGGGATATGCACGTACAGCGACAGCGGCGGCAGGGTCTGCAGGCGCGCGCCGGTCAGGTCGCGCACCGCCGACACCGCTGCGGCGGCCGGGACGACGCGAATCACGCGCTCTCGCGCAACAACGCCAAGAGGCGCTGCAAGGCCCTGCCGCGATGGCTGATGGCGTTCTTGCGCGCCGGATCGAGCTCGGCGGCGGTCTTGCCCTCGTCAGGCAGCAGGAAATACGGGTCGTAGCCAAAACCGTTGGCACCGCGCGGCGCATCTATGATGCGACCATGCCAGCGCCCCTCGGCGATCAGCGGCTCCGGGTCATCGGCATGGCGCAGCAACACGATGACGGCAAGGTAGTGTGCGCTGCGGTCGCGGGTTGCAGCCAGCGCGGCGATGAGCCTCGCGTTGTTGCGCGCATCGGTTGTCTCGCGTCCGCTGGGCGCGCCGGCCGGCGCATCGCCGGCATAACGCGCCGAATGCACGCCGGGCGCACCGCCGAGCGCGCGGACGCAAATGCCCGAGTCATCCGCAAGCGCCGGCTTGCCCGACAACCGGCTGGCGTGGCGCGCCTTGGCGAGCGCGTTCTCGACAAAGGTGCCGTAAGGTTCCTCGGCGTCGGCGATGCCAAGCGCGCCCTGGGGAATCACCGCATAGCCCAGAGGTCCGAGCATGGCTTCGAATTCGCGTATTTTGCCGCCGTTACCGGAGGCGAGGACGAGTTCATTCATGGGCAAAAATATCGGTGTGCGAATCGGCGTATGCGCTGAAAAGCCTTGCTGGACGCGGCTTTCCATCCGGTCAGTCCTTGACGCGGGCGATGCGCACCACCTCCGGAATGGAACGCAGCGCGCGTATCACGCGCGCAAGGTGCTGGCGACTCGTCACCTGCAGCGTGAAATGGTTGGTGGCATACATGTCGCTGCTCTCTTCGACCGAAATATTGGCGATGTTGCAACCGGAATCGGCGATGGCGGCGGCGATCTTGGCCAGCACACCACGCTTGTCCAGCACCGTGGTGCGCACGTTGACGTCGAACAGTTTGTCGGTTTCCGGATCCCAATCGACGTCGATCCATTTTTCCGGATCGCTGCGCGAGCGTATCGCGGTCTTGCAGTCGTGGGTGTGGATAACGAGGCCTTCGCCCTTTTTGATAAAGCCGATGATGGGGTCGCCCGGAATCGGGTTGCAGCACGGGGCGAACTGCACCGCCATGCCCTCGGTGCCGCGAATGGTGATGGACCCGGCATGTTTCGCGCCCTCCGCAGCCGGATGGTCGTAGAGCGCGAGCAGGCGGCGCGCAACAATCGCCGGCAGTCGTTTGCCAAGCCCGATATCGGCCAGCACCTCGGTACGCGACTTGGCGCTCGAATCGCGCAGCATCTTCTCCCAGCGCTCCGGGGTGACCTCGGCGAGCGCACTGCCGAGGGCGCGCAATGCCTGGTTGAGCAGGCGCTCCCCCAGCGTGGTCGATTCGCCGAGCTGCATGGTCTTGAGGAAATGGCGGATTTGCGAGCGCGCCTTGCCGGTCTTGACGTAGGCGAGCCATGACGGGTTGGGGTGGGCGTGGCTGGCGGTGATGATCTCGACGCGGTCGCCGTTCTTGAGGATGGTGCGCAGCGGCACCAGTTCATGGTTGATCTTGGCCGCGACACAGCGGTTGCCGACATCGGTGTGCACGGTATAGGCAAAGTCCACCGGCGTTGCGTCACGCGGCAGCGACAATATGCGGCCCTTGGGCGTGAAGACATAAACCTCGTCCGGAAACAGATCGACCTTGATGTGCTCCAAAAACTCGGCCGAGTCGCCGCTGGTGCTCTGGATATCGAGCAGCGACTGCAGCCATTTGTGCGTGCGCTTCTGCACCTCGGAGAGCGACGCGTCCGCGGTCTTGTACAACCAGTGCGAGGCGACGCCGGTCTCGGCGATGTGGTGCATCGCGTGCGTGCGGATCTGCACCTCCACCGGCGTGCCGTAGGGTCCGATCAGCGTGGTGTGCAACGACTGGTAGCCGTTGACCTTGGGAATGGCGATATAGTCCTTGAACTTGCCCGGCACCGGCTTGTACAGGCCGTGCAGCACGCCAAGGGCGAGATAACACGAGGGTACATCCTTGACGATGACGCGAAAGGCGTAAATATCGAGCACCTGCGAAAACGACAGGTGCTTCTCGGTCATTTTCTTGTACACCGAGTACAGGTGTTTCTCGCGCCCGCTGACCTGTGCCTCCAGCCCCGAGTCGGGCAGCCGCGTGCGAATGCCATCGAGAATCTTTTTCACCACCTCACGCCGGTTGCCGCGCGCCGCCTTGGTCGCCTTGGCAAGAATGCGGTAACGCAGCGGGTAAACATGCGTGAAGGCGAGCTCCTGCATCTCCCGATAGAGCGCATCGAGACCGAGGCGGTTGGCGATGGGCGCGTAAATCTCCAGCGTCTCGCGCGCGACGCGGCGGCGCTTGGCCGGCGGTACCGCACCGAGGGTGCGCATGTTGTGCAGGCGGTCGGCGAGCTTGATCAGGATGACGCGCACGTCGCGCGCCATCGCCAGCAGCATTTTGCGGAAATTCTCGGCCTGGGCGTCGGCTTGCGTCTGGAACTCGATGCGGTCGAGCTTGGACACGCCATCGACCAGCTCGGCCACCGGCTTGCCAAAGCGCGTGCCGATGTCTTCCTTGGAAATGGCCGTGTCCTCGACCACGTCGTGCAGCAGTGCGGCCATCAGCGCCTGCGCGTCAAGCTGCCAGTCGGCGAGAATTTCGGCGACGGCAAGCGGATGCGAGATATAGGGTTCGCCGCTGGCGCGATGCTGGCCCTCATGGGCCGCGTCGCTGAACTGGTAGGCCTCCTCAATGCGGCCGATGTCGGCCGGCTTGAGGTAGCCGGCAAGGTGCTGCCGGAAATCCGCGGTGAGGGCGTTCACGGCGGACATGAGGCAAGCGCTACCTGCGCGCCGCCGGACGGCGGCGCGCTTTGCAGATTAACTCAATGGCAAAGTCAGGAATCAACCGATCCGTTTCAGCCAAGATTGACGCGGCTGAGCATCTCGAGGCCGATCTTGCCCGAGGCAATTTCGCGTAATGCGACCACCGTCGGCTTGTCACGGCCGGCCTCCACCAGCGCCGTGCCGCCCTGGGCGAGCTGGCGGGCACGATAGGTTGCGGCAAGCGTCAGTTGAAAGCGGTTGGGAATGTGCTTCATGCAATCATCTACGGTAATGCGTGCCATGGTGTTTTCCTGTTGTTTGTTGTTATGTGCTGGGGTGAAGTGCCCGCATGACGCAGCAAATGGCGCTTTGTCTTGAACGGCCGGGGCGCCCGGGTAATGCGGCGAATTGCATCTAATTGAACAAATGCGGGTGTTGGGAACTCTGCCTGGCAAGGGTTAGCCGGCTCGCCCGGACAACCGCGACCAGATCCCGCTTTGCTTCGTCAAACTCCTGATTAATAATAACATAATTGAACTCTGAGGCGTGGCTCATTTCGTCCGAAGCGGCCGCCATGCGGCGTTTTATGGCCTCTTCGCTGTCGCCGCCGCGGGCGCGGACGCGCCGCTCCAATTCCACCAGCGACGGCGCCAGAATGAACACACCCACCGCCTCGGGAAAAATCCGGCGCACCTGCTGCGCCCCCTGCCAGTCAATTTCCAGAATGATATCAATGCCCTCGGCGCGCCTGGCGCTGATCCAGGCCTGCGAGGTGGCGTAGCAATTGCCATGCACCTCGGCGCTCTCGAGGAATTCGCCGCGGCCGAGCATGGCTTCGAATGCGGCGCGGTCGACAAAATGGTATTCGCGGCCATCCGCCTCGCCCGGGCGCGGCGAGCGCGTGGTGTAGGACACTGACAAGGCAACGTCCGACACCTCCTCGAGCAAGGCGTTGACGAGGGAGGATTTGCCGGCGCCCGAAGGCGCGCAGATGATGAAAAGTGAACCTGTCATTTCGGGGAGTTCGGTGAATGGTGAATGGCTAAAGATGAATGGTAACGCGCCTTGCCGGCATGGCACTGCGGCAAAATTGGCATGCATCCACCATTTACCATTTCCGCTTCACCGTTTGCCGCTTCACTCGACGTTCTGGATCTGCTCGCGCATCTGCTCGATCAGCAGCTTGAGTTCGATCGCCGCCTCGGACAACTCACGGGCGACCGACTTCGAGCCCAGCGTGTTGGCTTCGCGATTGAGCTCCTGCATCAGGAAATCGAGGCGTTTGCCGGCCGAACCAGCGCCCTTGCCACCGGAGGCGATGACGCGACTGACCTCGTCAAGATGCGCCGAGAGGCGCGACAACTCTTCGGCGACGTCGATTTTCACGCCGAATACCGCTACCTCCTGGCGGATGCGTTCCTCCTCCCCGCTCGCCAGCACTTCGCGCAGCCGGGCGGAAAGCTTTTCCTGGTAGGCCGCGACGATCTGCGGCATCAGCGGCACCAGCGTCGAGACCTTTTGCCGCATCGCCTCGACGCGCTCCGTGATCATCTGCGCGAGTTTCGCGCCTTCGCGTTCGCGCGTCGCGGACAGCTCCGCAACACCCTCGCGCGCCAGCGCCAGCGCCGGCTCACGCAAGACATCGAGCGGGACTTCGTTGCCGGCGAGAACGCCCGGCCAGTGCAGCAATTCACCGAGGCCGATCGGCGCGGCCTCCGGCACCAGCGCCCGCGCCTCACGCGCCAGCGTGGCAACCCGTGCCAGCAAATCACGGTCAAGCGCGAGACCGGCGCCCGACTGCGTACGCGGCGTGAAACCAAAGCGGCAGTCCACCTTGCCACGCACCACGCGCGCGGCGATCAGCTCGCGCAAAGCCGGTTCAAGGCTGCGCAACTCCTCGCCGATGCGAAACTGGATGTCCAGAAAACGGCTGTTGACGCTTTTAATCTCGAGTTGCAGCGCACCCTGCGGCAAATCAAAGGTCAAGGCCGCGTACCCTGTCATGCTTGCAATCATCGGAATCCCGTCGAAGCCGGCGTGAGCCGGCGAAGCTGTGAACAAATCCCTGCGAAATTCCC
>CAYLPI010000044.1:0-6909 GCA_964385505.1 uncultured Bordetella sp. | reverse complement strand
CCGTCGAAGCCGGCGTGAGCCGGCGAAGCTGTGAACAAATCCCTGCGAAATTCCCATGGCGCTTTACTTTGACGGTGCAAAGCCAGAAAATCCCTGCAAGGTCAGCGGGCCTGGCCCGTTCCCCGCAGGGAAAACGCAGCACGGACAAGAAGGCATCCCGGGCGCCATCGTACGGCCTTTTGTTGTTCGCACCTTAACCGCTCCATCATAACTGCCTCGCGCAATCCATGCCATCGCAAGCAAACCAGCCGTTGCCGGATGGCTATCAGCTGCAAAACTACAAGGTCATGCGCGTGCTGTCCTGCGGCGGCTTTTCCATCGTCTATCTCGCCAACGACGAGAACGACCAGCCGGTGGCGATCAAGGAATACCTGCCGAGCTCCCTTGCGCTCAGGCGCGAGGGCGACGCGCTGCCGTCCATCGCCGACGAGAACGTCGCCACGTTCCGCTACGGCATGAAATGCTTTTTCGAGGAAGGCCGCTCGCTGGCGCGGCTGTCGCACCCCAACGTCGTGCGCGTGCTCAATTTTTTTCGCGCCAATGAAACCGTTTACATGGTGATGCGCTACGAGCGCGGCCGCACGTTACAGGAGCACATCCAGGCGCGGCGCGGCACCATTCGCGAGACCTTTTTGCGCCACGTCTTCACCACGCTGCTCAACGGTCTGCGCGAGGTGCATACCAACAAGCTGCTGCACCTTGACATCAAACCGGCCAACATCTACATCCGCAACGACGGCACGCCCCTGCTCATCGACTTCGGCGCGGCGCGCCAGACCCTGACCGAAGAGGGCGCGCGCCTCAATCCGATGTACACGCCGGGCTTCGCGCCGCCCGAGCAGTACAAGAACCGCGACCTGCTGGGGCCCTGGAGCGACATTTATTCGGTCGGCGCCAGCATGTATGCCAGCCTCGCCGGCGTCGCGCCGCAATCGGCCGACGCGCGCACCGAACGCGACCGCTACGTCTCGGCGACCAAGCTGTTCTCCGGCAAGTACAGCAAACAATTGCTCGAAACCATAGATTGGTGCCTGCAACTGGATCACATGAAACGGCCGCAAAGCGTGCTGTCGCTGCAAAAAGTATTGCTGCGCGAAAAAGACCCCGAAACCGGCGCCAAGCCGGGAATGATGGAAAACCTGCGCGAAACCTTCATGCGCATTGCGCGCCCGAAAATTTGAGAAATTGCTGATTTAAATGCATCCATCACGCCCTGTCGTTCCGCGGCCGACGGCCGGGGAATCCGCTTTTGCCGGCATTCAAAAGCAGATTTCCCGCTGCGCCCGGAAAGACAGTTCAGCTTGAAGCGTATTCTCGAAAAATGAAGTTTTCCATCTACCAGGAAAGCCGCCGCGGCGGCCGCAAGACCAACCAGGACCGCCTCGCCTACAGCTACAGTCGCGACGCGCTGATCCTCATCCTCGCCGACGGCATGGGCGGCCACCTGCACGGCGAAGTGGCGGCGCAGATTGCGGTGCAGTTTGTAACCGAGGCGTTTGAGCGCGAGGCCAAGCCCAAGCTCGCCGACCCCTTCCTCTTCCTCGTCAAGTCCATCACCGACTCGCACCAGGCCATCCTTGATTACGCCGGGACGCGCCAGCTCGGGGACTCGCCGCGCACCACCTGCGTCGCCTGCATCGTGCAGGACTCGATCGCCTACTGGGCGCACGTCGGCGACTCGCGTCTTTACCTGACGCGCAACGGCCATGTCCAGGTGCAGACCAAGGACCATTCGCGCGTGCAGATGCTCGTCGATGCGGGCCGCATCCGCGAAGAGGCGGTGGCCGTGCATCCGGAGCGCAACAAGATCTATAACTGCCTCGGGTCCCATGTCCCGCCGCAAGTGGACATCTCGCGCAAAACGGTACTGCACGAGGGCGACACGCTGCTGTTGTGCAGCGACGGCCTGTGGGGTCCGCTCAACTCGCGCATCATCGGCGCCGCACTGCTCAACGGCGATATCATGAAGGCGATCCCGAACCTGATGAGCCAGGCCGAGGCGCGGGCCGGCAAGGACAGCGACAACATCTCGGCCGTGGCGATCAAGTGGCTCGAGAGCTACCCGGAGGCGCCGCTGCCAGGCGACGTCTCGACGCAGACGCTGGAACTGGGGCAGTTCACGACCCAGCTCGAGGACTTTGGCCGCACCCAGCCGGACATCGGGCGCGGCGGCGACCTCAGCGACGAGGAAATCGAGCGCGCCATCGCCGAGATACGCACCGCGCTGCGCAAGCACACGGGAAAACCGCCGCCGTGACATCATCCGCTCCTCGCACTTTCCCACCCAATCAGATCGACACGTTCGGAGCAAGCGCCCATGCGGCCATCAGGAAGAAGCGCAGAACAACTGCGTGAGGTAAGCATCACGCGCGGCTATACCAAGCACGCCGAGGGCTCGGTGCTGATCGCCTTTGGCGACACCAAGGTGCTGTGCACCGCCAGCATCGAAGATCGGGTGCCGGGCTTTCTCAAGGGCAAGGGCCAGGGCTGGCTCACCGCCGAGTACGGCATGCTGCCCCGTTCGACCCACACCCGCACCGACCGCGAGGCGGCACGCGGCAAACAATCCGGGCGCACCCAGGAGATCCAGCGCCTGATCGGCCGCAGCCTGCGCGCGGTCACCGACCTCACGGCGCTGGGCGAGCGCACCATACAACTCGATTGCGATGTGCTGCAGGCGGACGGCGGCACGCGCACCGCCGCCATCACCGGCTGCTTTGTCGCGCTGCACGATGCGGTCGGCACGCTGCTCAAGGGCGGCCTCATCGCCGCCTCGCCGCTTCGCGACCACATCGCGGCGGTGTCCGTCGGCGTGGTCGGGGGCGTGCCGGTGCTCGACCTCGACTATCCCGAAGACTCGTCCTGCGATACCGACATGAACGTGGTCATGACCGGCGCCGGCGGCTTTGTCGAAGTGCAGGGTACGGCCGAGGGCGCGCCTTTTTCGCGCGCCGAGATGGACAGCCTGCTGGCGCTGGCCGAACTTGGCATCATGCAACTGGTGACAAAGCAAAAGGCCGCACTGGGCATTGCCTGACGTATTGCCCAGGAACAAAGCCGCGCGGCCGCGTGCTAGCGTCGCCCTCCCCGACCACTCGATGATTTGCACGCCATGAAAATCAGCACCAACGGCATCCAGACCCACTACAGCGTAGAGGGCAGCGGCCCGTGGATCACCTTCAGCCATTCGCTCGCCTGCAACCTCGGTTCGTGGGATGCGCAGGCCGCAGCGCTGTCCAAACACTTCACCGTGCTGCGCTACGACACGCGCGGTCACGGCCAGAGCGACGCGCCGGCCGGGGCCTACAGCCTCGACATGCTCGCCGACGACCTCAAGGCGCTGCTCGACGGGCTTGGCGTCAGCCAGACGCATTTTGTCGGACTGTCGATGGGCGGTATGATAGGGCAGACCTTCGCGCTCAAATACCCCGGCGTGTTCAAAAGCCTGGCGCTGTGCGACACCACCAGTTTCTATGGCGAGAACGCGCTGCCGACCTGGATGGAGCGGGTACGTGCGAGCGCGGACAAGGGCATGGGTGAGCTGGTCGATGGCACGCTGTCGCGCTGGTTCACCGAGTCCTTTCGCGCCGCCCATCCCGATTTGATGAAAACGGTCGGCGACATGATCCGTACCACACCGGTCGCCGGCTACGGCGGCTGCTGCCAGGCGCTGCCGCACATCAATTCAACCGCACGCCTGAAGGAAATCAAGTGCCCGGCCATCGTCATCGTCGGCGCCGACGATCACGGTACGCCGGTGGCGATGGCGCGCGTCATGCACGAGGCCATGCCCGGTTCCGAGCTGGCCGTCATTTCCTCGGCCGCCCACATTTCCAATATCGAGCAACCGGCCGCCTTCAACGCCGCACTGACCGGCTTCTTGTCGCGCGCCGGCTAGGCGCGGTGGCGGAGGCGGCGCGCTGTTCGCCGCAATGATTTAGGTTTAAACTAATTTGAACCTTATCCTGCCTGCCACCACCGCGCTCATGCCGTCCCCCGTCCACGGACACCCCGAACTGCAGGCCAGCGCCGCATCTTCCAGGCCATGCACATGAGCATGCGCCAGATGCTGGCCGAGACCGCGCGCGCCGCCGGCGTTGACCAGGAGTCACGCGCCAGCAGCAGCGACCACGAAGCACTGCGCCTGTGGCTGCGAATGCTCACCTGCACCAATCTGATAGAGGGCCGCATCCGCGCCCGCCTGCGCGAGAATTTCGACTGCACCCTGCCGCGCTTTGACCTGATGGCCCAGCTCGAGCGCCATCCGGAGGGGCTCAAGATGGGCGAAATCTCCAAACGCCTGATGGTCACCGGCGGCAACGTCACCGGCGTCACCGACCAACTGGTGAAGGAGGGCCTGGTGACGCGCGAAGGCCTGCCACATGACAGGCGCGCCTGCCTCGTCAGGCTCACCGCCACCGGCCGCAAGGCCTTTGCCCGCATGGCGCAGGAACACGAGCAGTGGGTGGTCGGCCTGTTCAGCAAACTGGGCGACAAGGACCGCATGCAGTTGCATGGGCTGCTGGGCCAACTGAAACAGGTCCTCGGCACCGACGGCGGCGCGCCAAACCAGACAAGGAATACGCCATGAGCATTGCCCACCGCAAGAGACCCTTCGCCGCGCATCAGGCCAGGCATTTCCAGTGGCATGTCGAGGACAGCGTCGCCACCATCACGCTCAACCGGCCCGAGCGCAAGAACCCGCTGACCTTCGACTCCTACGCCGAGCTGCGCGACCTGTTTCGCGACCTGCAATACGCCACCGACGTGCGCGCCGTGGTCGTCACCGGCGCCGGCGGCAACTTCTGTTCCGGCGGCGACGTGCATGAAATCATCGGCCCGCTGACCAGGATGAGCATGCCCGAACTGCTCGAGTTCACGCGCATGACCGGCGACTTCATCAAGGCCATGCGCAACTGCCCGCAGCCGGTCATCTCGGCCATCGACGGCATTTGCGCCGGTGCCGGCGCGATGATCGCCCTCGCCTCAGACCTGCGCTACGGCACCGCCGCGGCAAAAGTTGCCTTCCTCTTTACCCGTGTCGGCCTTGCCGGTTGCGACATGGGTGCCTGCACGCTGCTGCCGCGCCTCGTGGGCCAGGGCCGCGCCTCCGACCTGCTCTATAGCGGCCGCAGCCTCGGCGGCGAAGAAGGACTCGCCTGGGGATTTTTCAATAAACTGTGCAACGCCGAAACATTGCTTGGCGAGGCGCAGGCGATGGCGAAAAGCCTCGCCGACGGTCCGGCCTTCGCCCACGCCATGACCAAGAAAATGCTGCACCAGGAATGGAACATGGGTCTCGATGAAGCGATCGAGGCCGAAGCGCAGGCACAGGCCATTTGCATGCAGACGCAGGACTTCACCCGCGCCTACGACGCCTTTGCCGCAAAGCAAAAACCGAAATTCGAAGGCAACTAAACCAAGTCAGGAGAAGCGACCATGATCATCAAGACCAGCTGGATAGACATCAAGGCCAAGGACGGCGGCAGCTACGGCGCCTACCTGGCGCTGCCGCCCACCGGCAAGGGCCCGGGCATCGTGCTGTTCCAGGAGATCTTCGGCGTCAACCGCCACATCCGCGCCGTAGCAGAGCAGTACGCCATGGACGGTTTTGTCGTGCTCACGCCCGATGTGTTCTGGCGCCAGGCGCCGCGCGTCGAACTCGGTTACGACGGTGATGACATGACGCGCGCGCGCGAACTGATGGGCGGCATCACACCGGCGCAGGCGATCGAGGACATCCAGACCACGGTGGCGGCACTGCGTGCGCGTCCGGAACTGACCGGCAAGGTCGGCGCCGTCGGCTATTGCATGGGCGGGCGCCTCGCCTATTTCGCTGCGGCGATGGGCGGTGTCGACGCGGCCAGCGCCTGGTACGGCGGCGGCATCCAGGACAACCTCGACAAGGCTGCCGCCGTGAAGTGTCCCGTTCAGTTCAATTACGCTGAAATGGACCACGCCATTCCGCTCGATGCCGTGGACAAGGTCAAGGCCGCATTCGCCGGCAAAGCGGCCGAGTTCCACATCTACAAAGGCGCGCAACACGGCTTCAATTGCTGGGATCGCGGCTCCTACAACCAGCCCGCCGCGGCGCTGGCACACGGTCGCACGCTGGAGTTCTTCAGCCAGCAGTTGACCTGACAGTCTGGCGGCATTGCCGACATGAGCGACAAAAGCTACCTCGCCTGGCCGTTTTTTGACGCCGCGCATGCCGCCCTGGCCGGCGCGCTGGAGGCCTGGGCGGACGCCACTCTGCGCCACGTCGATCATGGCGGCAATGTCGATGACACCTGCCGCGCCCTGGTCAAGGCACTGGGTGCCGGCGGCTGGCTGCGCTACACCGTGCCGAAAAGCCATGGCGGTGAGCTCGAACAACTCGATTCGCGTTCGCTTTGCCTGATCCGCGAAACCCTGGCACGCCATGACGGCCTTGCCGACTTCGCTTTCGCCATGCAGGGCCTGGGTTCGGGTGCAATCTCCATCGCCGGATCAGAACCTCTCAAACGACGCTACCTGCCGCGCGTGGCCAACGGCGAAGCCATCGCCGCTTTCGCGCTGTCGGAACCGGATGCCGGTTCGGATGTGGCGGCGATGAGCACGAGCGCCGAACTGCAGGGCGGGCACTACGTTCTCAACGGGCAAAAGACCTGGATTTCCAACGGCGGCATCGCCGATTTTTACTGCGTCTTCGTGCGCACCGGTGAGGCGCCGGGCGCGCGCGGCATCAGCGGCTTTGTCGTCGATGCCGGCACGCCCGGCTTTACCATCGCCGAGCGCATCGAAGTCATCGCGCCGCATCCGCTGGCAACGCTCGATTTCGTGAACTGCCGGATACCCGTCGGCAACCGCCTCGGCGCCGCCGGCGGCGGTTTCAAGGTGGCGATGCAGACCCTGGATATTTTTCGCGCC
>CAYLPI010000043.1:0-25474 GCA_964385505.1 uncultured Bordetella sp. | reverse complement strand
CTAGCATGACTGCAGTCCACACCGACGGAGAAACACCATGTTGTTGCGCGGATCATGTCATTGCGGCGCGGTAAGCTTTTCAGTCAAATCAACCACGCCCTACCCTTATATGCGCTGCTACTGTTCGATCTGCCGCAAGACCGGCGGGGGCGGCGGCTACGCCATCAACATCATGGGCAAGGCGGCGACGTTCAAGGTCAGAGGCAAGGCTGCGCTGTCGGTGTATCAGGTGCGTTTGGGAGGCAAGTCAAAAAAAGCCGGTACGGGACGCAGGCACTTTTGCGGCAAGTGCGGCAGCGCGCTGTGGGTCGCCGACCCGCGCTGGCCCGAGTGGGTCTATCCCTTTGCGTCGGCCATCGATACAACACTACCGCCGCCGCCGCAGCACTGCAACATCATGCTCGACTTCGCCGCGCCCTGGTCGGATGTGCCGAAGCCCGGCCGCAAAAACACCGCGTTCGCGCGCTATCCGGATGAGGGCATTTTCGACTGGCACAAAAAACGCGGACTGCTGGTGAAGTAGCTGCGCGCCCTGGAAGCAGGCCGCACGTCGGGGTCACAACGTCGGGGCTACAATCAGGTCGCCCTTGCCGCACGCGGCTTGCGGTGTCGCGCCGCAGGGCCGACCTCGCGGTCGGCCTCCTCAAGCAGCCACCTGCGGAATATGCCGACGATTCCGCGCTTGGAAGACAACACGTTGCTGACGACATAATAGCTCGAAGCCAGCGGCACCCGCAGGTCAAAAGGCGCAACCAGGCGCCCCGACGCAAGGTCGGTCACCGCCAGTTCTGGTGTGCTAGCGACCACACCGCCACTGGCTGCCGCGGCCTCAAAGGCGAGAATGGAATGGGTGAAGTGCGGCCCGCGGCGGGTATCGACGCCGGTGGCCCGGGCCTTTTGCAGCCACATGTCCCAGAATGACTTACCCTCGTAGAGCGAACCGCGGTCATCGTGCAACAGACTGTGATGCACAAGGTCGGCGGGCTTGAGCAAGGGTTTCGCGCCGTGCAAGAGCGTGGGACTGCACAGCGGCGTGACCGACAGCGGCAGCAGCCTGTCCACACTCATGCCCGGATAATCGCCGCTGCCAAAAACCACCACCACATCGACCTCGTCGGCCCAGCCCAGCACCTCGATCTCGATGCGCTGGGTGCGCGCCATACGCGAAAATTGCCGCATGCGCGTCGATACGCGTACATCAATGTCCGGATGGCTGGTGACAAAACGATGCAGCCTGGGCATGAGCCAGCGCGAGCTGAACGACGGCGCCGCGCCAACCGTCAGCATGTCGGCGCCGCGATGCTCGTGCACACGGTTCACCGCCTGGCGCAGGCAGTCGAAGCCTTCCTGCAGTTTGGGCATGCAGGCCTGGGCGACCTCGGTCAGCTCGATGCCGCGGTGCACGCGACGGAACAGGCGCACACCGAGCAAGTCCTCAAGCTGCTGGATCTGGTGGCTCACCGCCGCCGGGGTAACGTTCATTTCCTCGGCGGCTTTTTTCAGGCTGAGATGGCGCGCGGCCGCCTCGAAGGCCTTCAGCGCGGTAAGCGGTGGAAGTGAAGTGGGCATGCCGTCAGTTTAGTTTTACTCATGTGAATGGACAAGATATATCGTGTGACAGTCCCTGCGACGGCCCGTATCTTCAATCCACTTCTACATAGCAGTTGTGCACCGTCGTGACGCATCAGGAAAATGAGATTCCTCGATTTAGTGCATCTCATGCGAAAGCCAAGTGGTAATCACGTGTTTTCAACGACAGACAAAACCAACATGGCCAAGCCCAAAATCAGCATTTTTAGCCCCGACACCCTGGGCAAGCCACTCGGACAGCAATCCCAGAGGACCCGGGTCAAGGCTTCGGAATTCCTGTTCATAGCCGGCCAGCTTGCCGCGGACAAGGCAGGCAAGGTCATAGGCGCCGACGATTTCGGCCAGCAGTGCGTGCAGGTCTTCGCCAACATCCACACCGCGCTCAAGGCTGTGGACGCCGGCTGGGGCGATGCCGTACAGTTCACGACTTACCCTTTCACTCGGAGAATATTCCAAAATTCATGAAATACTGTCTGCGCGAACTCTCCAACATGTTCCCCAACGGCGCCGACCCCATCAACACGCCGTTGATGGTCTATCGCCTGGCTCAGAAACCCTTTGTCGTTGAAGTCCAAGTCATCGCGGCACTCTCATGACCGAACAAGGCTTCGATTTCCGCGGTATCCCCGTACACTACGTCGAGGCGGGCAGCGGCTTGCCCATCCTGATGATCCACGGTTCGGGGCCGGGCGCCTCGACCCAGGGAAACTGGCGACTGGTACTCGAGCCCCTGGCCAAGCGCTATCACGTGCATGCCATGGACCTCATCGGTTTCGGCAAATCGGGCCGCAAACCCCAGCCGCCCTACTTCGATTTCCCGCTTTGGCTCGAGCAATGCCGCGACATCATCAGCCGCATGCCCGGCGAGCGCGTCGGCGTCATCGGCCATTCGATTTCGGGCGCACTCGCGCTCAAGCTCGCTGCTGTAGAACCGCGCATCGCCAAAGTCATGACCACCGCCACGGTCGGCGCGGTATTCCCGCTCTCAGAGGCCTCGCTGCGCACCTGGACTTTCCCGAAGAATCGCGACGACCTGCGTCGCACCGCCGAAGGCCTGATCCACGACAAGGCGTTGATAGACGAAGCCTACCTGTCGGGCCGCGAGAAGGTGTTGTTCTCGGGTGACTACGAGGCTTACTTCAGCAAAATGTTCGAAGGCGACAAGCTGCGCTACATCGACCAGGCCGTGCTGGGCGCCGAGGAGTTGTCCAAGGTCAAATGCGACGTGCTGATGGTGCACGGTCGCGAAGACAAGGGCTTCCCGGCCGAACCGCTGACGCTGACTGTGGCCCGCTCCATACCGCATGCCGACGTGGTACTGCTCGGTCGTTGCTCGCATTCGGTCGCCTTCGAGTACCCGCAAAAATTCGTCGCCCTCGCTGAAGGATTCTTCGGATGAAAGCCGCACCGCGCTCCGCCAAAAAGCCCGCCGCCGTCAAGGGCTATGTGCTCAAGGGCAAAGTCATCAACGGCACGCTGGCTGCGCCGGTCGCCGATGGCGCTGTCGCGACCGAGGGCGAGCGCATCGTCTGGGTCGGCAAGGCCGCCGCGCTGCCGAAAAAATACCAGTCGGTCGATTACGAAACCATAGACCTGCCCGGCCGCAGCATCATGCCCGGCCTCATCGACGCGCACACCCACATCTCCTTCGGCGAAGCGCGCTCGGAGGAAGAACTCGCGCTCTATACGCCGGTCGAGTTCCGTACCCTCAAGGCCGTCTGGAACTCCAAAAAAGTGCTGCAGGCCGGCGTCACCAGCGCTTTCGACGCCGCCACCACCTACAACATCGCGCAGTCGGTGCGCGACGCCATAGACAGCGGCATGTTCGACGGCCCGCGCTTCGCCGTATCGGGCAAGCAACTCACTTCGCATCAGGGCCTGGAGGATTCCTTCCCCAACGAAATGCAGTTCCCGCCCGGCCAGGCCGGCGTACTGGTCAAAAGCCGCGACGAAATTATCGAGCAGATCCGCTACCAGGCCAAAGACAATGTCGATGCCATCAAGGTCTCGGGCTCCAACGATTCGCTGATCACACCCGATTCGCTCGATGGCGCCGCCTTCACCTATGAGGAATTCAAGACCATCGCCGACGAGGCGCACCGCGTCGGCAAGATCTGCACCGTGCATGCGCGTTCGCGCGACTCGATACTGCTCGCCGCCAAGGCCGGGTTCGACATCATTTTTCACGCCTCCTTCATCGACGATGAAGGAATCGATTGGTGCCTGAAAAACAAGTGCGTGATCGTACCGACGCTGCCGCTGCTGGTGAACATCCTTGAAGCCAGCCCCGACGGCCCCATCACCGGCGCATTCAAACGCGAGGTCGATGCTGCGACCCAAAACCTGCCCAAGGCCTACCGCGCGGGGGTGCCACTTATACAGGGCTCCGAGAGCGGCTGGTCGCCCATCCCCTACGGTGAATGGCATGCGCGCGAAATGCAGATATTCGTTGAATACCTCGGTATGACGCCGCTAGAGGCCATACACGCCGGCGCACTCGCCGCAACCAGAATCTTCAAACGTTTCGGCCACGACATCGGCATGCTCGAAGCGGGCCGCTACGCCGACATCCTGGTCGTTGACGGCGACCCGACCAAGGACATCACACTGCTGCAAAAACCGTCGCGCTTCGACTTCATCTTCAAGGGCGGGCAACCGATAGACCGTACGCCACCTGCGCCGCGCCGTCAGATGTACTACGAACGGCACAAGATATTCCTCAACGGTGTATTCCATTACGACCAGGACGCCGGCAAGGGCGTGCTGGTCCGCTGATCACGCAAGGAGATTACGCATGAGTGCCTATACGAACGAACATTTCCGCAACCTGGTGCAGGTCGACCGCGTGCACCGCTCGGTCTATACCGACCAGCAGATTTTCGAAGTCGAGATGGACAAGATTTTCGGCCACACCTGGGTATTCGTCGGTCACGACAGCCTGGTGCCCGACGCCGGCGACTACTACACCACCACGCTGGGGCGCCAGCCGGTGGTGCTGAGCCGCGGCGACAAGGGCAAGCTGCATGTGCTGTACAACCGCTGCGGCCATCGCGGCGCCAAGGTGTTGTCAAAGGAGCGCGGTAACCAGCGCATCTTTACCTGCATGTACCACGGCTGGGGCTTTCGCCCCGACGGTTCGCTCGCCGGCGTGCCCATGCGGAACGACTTCCCCGCTGGCGTGCTCGATGACCCGATTTTTGGCATGGCGCCGCTGGCGCGCGTGGAAAGCTACCGCGGCTTCGTCTTCGCCTGCGAGGATCCGAAAGTCATGCCGCTGAAGGAATACCTCGGCGACGCCATACGCGGCATCGACGAAATGGTTGATCGCGCGCCCGACGGCGAAGTCGAGTTCTGGGCCGGTTGCCACCGCTACATCTACAAGGGCAACTGGAAGCTGCAAATGGACAATATGGCCGACACCTATCACCCGGCCGCCGCCCACGGATCGACCGTCGGTCCCGACGGACGCCAGTTCCAGCGACGCGCCGGCAAGGAAGGCGGCGCCGCGCCGTTTTTCGCGCCCAACGGCGAGGCGGTTGTATCGCAACTCGGTGTGCGCGGTTTTCCCAACGGCCACAGTTCGGAAGAATCGCTATTTGACAAGGTGCAGTCCGGTGGCGTCATCGACGAATACCGCGCCATCCTGGTCAGCCGCTTCGGCGAGGAACGCACTGTCGAGATCATGAAAAACCGCCGTCACAGCCTGACCCTGTTCCCCACGCTGGATATCCTGATTGCACAGACCTCGGTGCGCGTGGTCAAGCCGATTTCAGCCGACCTGACCGAAGTCGAGGTCTGGCCGGTACGCCTCAAAGGGGCGCCGGACGTGATTTCGACCGACCTCGTGAAGTTCGTCAACATCACGCACTCGGCCTCATCCTTCATCCAGACCGACGACCTGGAGGCCTTCGAGCGTTGCCAGGACGGCCTGAAGACGCAGGGCGCCGAATGGGTACTGCTCGCGCGCGGTGTCGGCGCCGAAATCGACGAGGGCAATGGCGTGCTGCTGGGGCCCCGCTCCAGCGAAATAGGCATGCGTGCAAAGCACAACATGTGGCGCGATTTGATGAGCGCCTGAACCGGACACGACCATGACAACTACCGCCACCAGCATCAAAACCGCCCCGCGCAACGCCTTCACCCTGGACGAGTTGCGCAGCTTCATCGAAGACGAAGCCGACCTGCTCGACGAACAACGCTTCGACGACTGGTATGCCTTGTTCGCCGAGGACGGAGTGTACTGGGCGCCGGCCGCGCACGACCAGGAGAGCTGGCTCACGCACGTCTCGCTTTACTTTGACGAAAAACACATCATGAAGACGCGCATCGCTCGCCTCAAACACCCGATGATCCACTGTCAGGATCCCAAATCGGCGTGCGTGCGCGTGCTATCCAACTTCAAGGTTGAATGGGCCTCCGAGGACGGCAACGAATACCGCGTACGCTCCAAGTTCATCATGCTCGAAGACCGTAAGGGTGCCGATCGCCGTTGTTACGGCGGCCGCTACATCCACACCCTGCGCCGACGCGGCGACGGCCTCGAAATCGTCGTCAAGAAAGCCGAACTCACCAATTGCGACCAGGCTTTCCCGATGCTCACACAACCGTTCTGAGCGCGGACAACACCAATACAATAAGCCCGGGGGCGGACCCGCCGACCGGAAAGGCAATAAAGGGGTTTTTTCACGGAGAACGCAATGCTGAAAATCTTGTTCCGCTTCGCCTCAAGTCTTGCCATCACGCTGCTCGCGCTGTTCCCGGCGACCGCCATGGCGCAGACCTATCCCGCAAAAACCGTGCGCATGATCGTCCCCTACGCTGCGGGCGGTGCGCCCGACACGCTGGCCCGCCTGCTCGGCCAACGCCTGAACGAAACCATGGGCCAGCAATTCGTCATCGAGAATCGTCCCGGTGCCGGCGGAATTTCGGCTGCGGAGACCTCGGCCAAGTCGCCCGCCGATGGCTACACGATGTTTTTCTCGGACATCCAGCAGCTCGCCATCAACCCCTACATGTTCAGCAAGCTGCCCTACGATCCGGCCAAGGATTTCTCACCGGTGATGCTGGTCGGGTCCATCCCGCTGTTCGTCGTCGCCCAGTCGTCGCTGGGCATCAGCAACCTCAAGGAGTTGGTGGCCTATGCCAAGGCCAACCCGGGCAAGCTCACCTACGGCTCCGCCGGCATAGGCAGCATCCACCACATCAGCATGGAATCGCTCAAGGCGGCGCTCGGCCTGGAAATCGTGCATGTGCCCTACAAGGGCACCGGCCAAGCGGTGCCGGCCTTCATGGGTGGCGAAGTGTCGCTGGTGGTGTCGGCCTACCCGGCGCTCGCCGCCCATGTGAAAACCGGCAAGGCCACGTTCGTCGCTATCACCTCCGCCAACCGCATGTCCCAGGCCCCCTCGGCCACGCCAGTGGCCGAGCTAGTGCCCGGATTCAATTTCAGCTCGGAGCTTGGCATCGTCGTTCCGGCCGGCACGCCGCCGGCCATCGTATCCAGGCTCAACGCCGAACTCGCTAAAGCCTTGCAGAATCCCGAGGTCAACCAGAAGCTGACCGCCATGGGCTTTGTCCTTATCAGCAGTACACCCGAGGCCTATGCCGAGAACATTCGGAATAACCTGCAGGTGTTCGCCAAGGCGGTGAAGATTTCGGGCGCGAAAGCCGAATAGCCCGCCTCACCGCAAAGCTTCAAACGGCCGCCCGTCCCACCGGTCGGCCGCAGCATACAGTAGTCGCATAAAGTACATCGCGGCATGCCCCGAGGTTCACCGTTCGGCGCGATAAACGAGTTAACTCAGAGGAGAGAATAGAATGAGCAAACTATTTCGCGGCACACAACACCTTGCTTTCGTCCTTGCAGCATGTGCAAGTCTGACCATCGCAACAAGCAAAGAGGCTGGTGCGCAGACCTACCCGAGCAAGCCCATACGCTTTGTCGTGCCCTTCGCTCCCGGTGGCGGCAATGATTTGCTGGCGCGCGAAATCGGGCAGGAACTACAAAAACGCATCGGCCAACCGGTCGTGGTTGAGAACAAGGCCGGCGCAGGCGGAACCATAGGCGGCGACTTCGTCGCCAAGGCGCCAGCAGACGGCTACACCATCCTGATGGCCGCGAACAGCATCGCCATCAATGCCGTGCTGGCAAAAAACTCGCCTTACGACCTGCTGAAAGACTTCACCGGCATCGCACGCGTGGCGACCATACCGATCGCGCTGGTGGTGGCGCCCGATGTGCCGGCCAAAACCGTACCCGAACTCATCGCCCACCTCAAAGCCTCGCCGGGCAAGCTCAATTACGCCTCGGCTGGTCCCGGCACCGTGCAGCACCTCGCCGCCGAGTTGTTCCAGGCTTCGACCAAAACCAAGATGGAGCACATCCCCTTCAAGGGCGCAACACAAATGGTTCCCGAAATGCTGGCCGGCCGCGTACAGGTGCTGTTCGGCGCCATCAATACGCTGCTGCAACCGATGAAGCTCAACCAGTTGCGCGGGCTTGCGACCACCGGAACCGCACGCTCGGGCGTCGTGCCCGATCTGCCCACGGTAGCAGAGACCGTGCCCGGCTACACAGTGGATCTGTGGTACGGCGTGCTGGCGCCGGCGACGACACCGCCGGAGATCGTGGCGAAACTCAACCAGGAAATTTCCGCCATCATGCGCGACCCGAACATGAGGCAACGACTGTCGGTGCACGGCCTCGAAGTGGACACCAGCACGCCGCAGGCCTTCACGCAGCAGATCCGCTCGGATGTCGCGCGCTGGAGCGCCGTGGTCAAGGAAAACAACATCAAGGTCGAATAGCGCAAGGCCAGAAGCCTTTCATTTCCTGGAGCAAACAATGAGCCTCACAGCAGTAAAATCCGATGCATCGGTACGCGACCGGGTGTCTGAACAGGAATGGTCGGCGCGCGTCGATCTCGCCGCATGCCACAGGCTGCTGGCGCACAACGGCGTCAACGACCTCACCTACAACCATCTGTCGATGCGCGTCCCCGGCGAGCCGGACAAGTTGCTGATCAAGCCGATGACCATGATGTTCGAGGAAATAACCGCATCCAGCCTGCTCAAGTTCGATCTCGACGGCAATCCGCAACAGGACAGTCCGCCGCTACGCGGTGGCGGCCTCGTCATCCATGCCGGCGTGTTGAAAGCGCGGCCCGATCTCAACGCCGTGTTCCATACCCACACGCCAGCCAATATGGGCGTGGCCTCGCAAAAGCACGGTCTGCTGATGATCAACCAGCACGCGGTGGGTTTTTACAAACGCATTGCGTACCACGACTTCGGCGGCTTCGAATTCAACATGGAAATGCGCGCACCGCTGATCGAGAGTCTGGGACAGATGCGTGTCGCGTTGCTGCGCAACCACGGCTCCCTTGTGTGCGGACGCAACGTGCAGGAGGCCTTCGTCGACCACCACTATCTCGAGACCGCCTGCCGCGGCCAGATCGCGGGCCTAGCCGGTGGTGGCGAATACACACTGATAGACGAAAAGGTTTGCGCCTTCGCCGTGCAGCAGGTGGAGAATACGGACCCGCAGCTCGCACGCTCGAAGAACTGGGAAGCCTGCGTGCGGCAGGCCAACCGCCTCGACCCGTCGTTCCAGGACTAAGGGGAAAACGCATGGACATCGGGGACATCAAGCTGTACGTCGATGACCGTCCCGACGACGGCGTTTTTCGCGTCCATCGCAAGCTGTTCTCGGACGCGGAATTGCACGAGCTCGAACACAAGTACATTTTTGAGCGTACCTGGTGTTTTCTCGGACTGGACACGCAAATGCCCAGGCCAAATGATTTCATCACCGGCTACATCGGTCGCACTTCGGTCATTGTCGCGCGCGACGCCAAGGGCGGGCTGGGCGCATTTCTCAACGCCTGCCGGCACAAAGGCGCGCTGGTCTGCCGTACCGAAAGCGGCAACGCCAAATACCTCGTCTGCGGCTACCACGGCTGGGCCTACAACACCGCCGGCAAAAATGTGAACATCAAGGACCGTGACGCCGGCTGCTACGGCGAGAGCTTCGACGCCGACAGCCACGACCTGATTCCGCTGCCGCGCTTCGAGAGTTACAAGGGCCTGTTGTTCGGCAGCCTCTGCGCGGACGTGCCGCCGCTACACGAATTTCTCGGTGAAATAACCGCCCTGCTCGACCTGGCCATGGACCAGGGGCCGCAGGGCATGGAATTCATTCCCGGGCGTATCACGTATACCTACGACGCCAACTGGAAGCTGCAGATGGACAACGGCAACGACTACTACCACCTGACCTCGACACACCCGAGCCTGATGGCTGTGGTCGAGCGCCGTGAGCAGGCCAGGGCCGGAAACGTCGAAGCCAGGCAATTCGACTGGAGCAAGCGCTTCACGCAGCAAGGCGGTATGTTCACCTTCAGCAACGGCCACACCTCGACCTGGCTCAACCAGGGCCAGCCGGAAAACCGGCCGATATTCGCAACGTTGGGCGAGGCCAAACAGCGCGTCGGCCACACGCGCGCCGAATGGATGCTCAAGCTGCGTAACCTCACGATATTCCCAAACATGCAAATTGCCGACTCGACCTCGCTGCTGATCCGCACCTTCCGCCCGCTGGCAGTGGACAAGACCGAAATGCGCGTCTGGTGCCTGGCGCCCATAGGCGAGGCGCCGGAGGTGCGCGCCTGGCGCCTGCGTCAGTTCGAGGATTTTTTCAACGTCAGCGGCATGGCGACCCCTGATGACACTACGCTCTACGAGGACGCGCAGGTGGGCTTCCAGGCGCAGGGGCTGGAGTGGCTGCAAGGCTACCAGCGCGGCACCACCGCGGTCGTGCCAGGGCCCAATGCCAGCGCGGCTGAACTCGGCATGCACCCGGTGGCGAGCGTCCAGGGTCCCTACGACATGCAGAACGAAACCTGCTTCCACGCGCCGTATCGCGAGTGGGCGCGATTGATGCAGGCCGGCGCAACCGGCCGCAAACCCTACGGGCACAAGGCATGAGCCAGGCCGAGTTGGGCAAGGACGTCGTGCTGCGCGAAGCCGCGTATCTAGACGAGCGGCGCTGGGACGACTGGCTGGACTTGTTCACCGAGCAGTGCGAATACTGGGTGCCGTCCTGGCTGACCGAGGAGACGCTGAGCACTGATCCGCAAAAAGAGATTTCGCATATTTATTACGCCAACCGCTCCGGGCTGGAGGACCGCATCCTGCGCATACGCTCCAACCGCTCACCGGCGACACAACCGCTGCGCCGCACCACCCACATCATCGGCGGCATCCTCGCTACCGCCATCACCGAAACAGACATGCAACTGCGCTCAAGCTGGGCCTGCCATGTATTCGAGCAACGGCACAAGAAAGTGAACACCTTGTTCGGCCATGCCCAGTACCGCCTGCAGCGTCGTGGCGATACCTGGCTGATCGCCGCAAAAAAGACCATCCTGCAAAACGACTATCTGCCCTCGATGGTCGACATCTACTGCATCTGAACCTGCAGCCCGCCACAGCGCGCCGGGTGCGCATGCCGACTCATTCCGCCCCGCATCACCATTACCCCTAGCAAAGGCCCCTTAAGGCCGCGGCTAGCGTCCGCCCGCGCCGATGACCCCGGTGGCGCTGACCTCGATCAGCAACTGCGGCAGAAACAGCGAATGCACACAAACCAGCGTCGAGCACGGAAAATCGCCGCTGAAGAACTCGGCGCGCGCGCGCCAGAAATCGGGCTGGTAACGCATGTCGGTGGTGTACACCGTCATGCTCATGACATCGTCTATCGTGCCGCCAGCCGCCTCCATGAGCTTTTTGATGTAGCTGAAAATGACGCGCGACTGCTCATAGGCATCGTTGCCGCCCAGCGGTTTCGCCTGTTCGTCCCAGGCCACCATGCCGGAAATGAACACCTGGTCGCCGACTTTTTTGCAATTGCTGTAGCTGCGCGGTTTGGGCTCCGGCACGCCGGGTGCCGATATTTTCTCGTATCGCATGGGATGCTCCGTTTGAATGATTTGACTGATTTGTTCGCAAGCTGCGCGCGCGGATTTTATTCGAAACAAGCGGCGCGATGCCGCGATTCAGGCCGGCGCCGCGCGCTGCTGCGAGCGTCGGGTCAGCACGATGAGCAAAATGGCGAATAACAGCATTGCGGCGAGCGTGATCAGCGCGCCGGCCGCCTGCCCGTGGTCTAGCTGCCAGCCGAGCAAAGACGGCGCGATGGCGGCCCCGAGATCCAGCCCTGAATAGACGAAGCCGTAGACCTTGCCGCGACTGCGCTCGGGCGCAATGCCGCGCACCAGCATGTCGCGCGCAGGCAAGGTAATGCCCAACGAAAATCCGGCGAGCACAGCACCCGCGACGATCAGCATCAGCGGCACCGTGCCGCTCGCGAGCAGCAGGTAAAACAGCGCGAGCGCCAGCACGCCGCCGGCGGCGACGCGTTCGGGATGGCGCGAGCGCGTGACCACGAATCCGCCGGTGAAGGTGCCGGCCGCACTGCCGAGCAGATAGGCCGTCAGCGCCGAGCTGCCGAGCAGCAAAGGCGCGTCGTAGAGCGCATGCAGCAGGGGAATGAGGTAATTCTGCGTGCCGACCATGGACGTGGACAGCAGCACGAAAAACAGGAAGCACATCAGCACCGCCGGCGCTGCGAGCACCCTGAGGTCACCGAGCCCGGGTCCGGGCGCATTATTCGCGTCAGTGCCCGCAGCTTCGGCGGCTTTGACCGCGACGTACATCGCATCGCGCTGCGTCCACAGCAATGCCAGCATGGCGAAGCCCAGCAGACCGGCGCCCATCAGCGACACGCGCCAGCCCCAGGCCGCCACAGCAAATAGGTACACCGGCGCGAGCGCCCAACCCAGGTGCCCGCCGATATTGAACACACTGAAAGCATGGCCCAGGCGCGACACGTCCACCCGCGCGTTGAGTATCGCGAAGCCCGCCGGATGGAACACGCTGTTGCCTATGCCCGCGATTACGGCAGCGGCGATCAGGAGCGGATACGAGGGCGCCAAACCGCAGAGAAGGATGCCGAGCGAAATGAGCGCGACGCCCCAGAACAGCACGAGGCGCGCGCCGTAGCGGTCGGCGACCACGCCCGCCACCGTCTGCAGCCCGCCCGACACAATGAAAAACAATGTCATGACGAAGCCGAGTTCGGTGTACCCCAGGCCGAATTCCTCCTTGAGCACCGGGAACATCGGCGGGATCACAAGCTGGAAAAAATGGCTCGCGAGATGGGCGAATCCGACGAGGCCGATGGTGCGCGCGTCTGCCGGCAGGCTGGTTGCGATACTCAAGCAGGGACTTTCAGTTATTTTTTGTGCAACGATTATAACCTCCGGGTGGACCTGCCACCGTTGCCGGTTCATCCGGCGGCAACGGATTACCGATCTGCTTCGTACTTCGTTTCCGCAAACGCGGGAATCCAATTGGCCTAAAGCTGCGGCGATTGAGCCGCACCCATCGTCCAAGCCTTGAGCGCAAGCCGTCGCAGCACCCTCGTCATCAATTACAATGCAACGGCTTGCGCGGCGCATCCATCCGCTCTGCTGCGTAAGGCAATTCCCGATAAAAAGAGCCGGATGTGCACGACAGTTGCGCCACAGTTGCGAAAATCCGTCCCGGCCATCGCCCCGCGCGGACTCTCATATCAAAGGAAATCGCTTGCCCCTTCGCCTGCCAGTCAATACCGCCTATGCCATAGGCGTCGCCTTCGCCTATGCGATGGTCACCATTTGCGCACGCCTCGCCTACGACGGCGGCGCCAGCGTCCTCGCAGTGGTGACGTTTCGCGCCGTGGTGGTACTGCTCGCGCTGTGGGGTTTTCTGGCCTGGCGCGGCACCACGCGGCGTCTCCCGGCGAACGAACGCAATGTATCACTGGCGCTCGGACTCCTGCTCGCCGGCTCGAATTTCTTCCTCAATCAGGCCATCGCCCTGCTGCCGGTGTCGAATGCGCTGCTGATTTTCTACACCTACCCGGTGCTGTTGTGCATCGCCGGCTGGATGTCTGGCAAGGACAAACCGACGCTGCGCATCGCCTCGGCGCTGGCGCTTTCGCTGATCGGCCTGGCACTGACGCTGCAGGTCAGGGGCGGAGCGCTCGATACGCTGGGCATTCTTTACGCCATCACCGCAGCCCTTAGCTGGGGCGGCCTGATGTTCCTGTCAGGCAGGCTACTCGGCGCGCGCAAGTCGCAGGTTCACACCCTGCACATGATGGCCGCGGCCACCGCGCTGTTCGTTATCGCCATTGCCGTAACCGGAGACATCGCGCTGCCCGCCACCACCAACGGCTGGATAGGTTTTGCCGCCGCACCCGTGGTGTATTTTGTCGCCATCGTCGGCACCATGACCGCCATCGGCGTGCTGGGCGCCGCGCGCACCGGCTTTTTCATGAATTTCGAGGCCGTCGGCGTAATCCTGTTCGCGGCGCTCATCCTTGAGCAATACCTGAACGGCATGCAACTCTTCGGCGCGGCGCTGGTGATCGTCTCCATGTTCGTGTTCAACGCACCACCACGGCCCGCCGCAAAATAATGGCGGACAATCCGCATTCATGAAGGCTGGAGACATGATGCAAGACAACACCACGCGGGGAAGCTGCTTGTGCGGCGCGGTAAGCTTTGAAATCTGCGCGCCCTACAATGCCTTTCGCTACTGTCATTGCAGCCGCTGCCAGAAAGCGAGCGGCAGCGCTCACGCCGCCAATCTGTTCGTGCCGCCCGGCCAGTTCAGATGGCTTACCGGCACGGAGCAGATCGGCAAATTCGATCTCCCGGAGGCAAAGCGCTTTTCCGTCTGGTTTTGCCAGCACTGCGGCTCGCGCACGCCGCACCTGCTGCGCGACGGCGGCACCCTGGTCCCCGCCGGTCTGCTCGACACCGACCCGGGCGCGCGTCCGGAGAACAATATCTACTGGCGTTCGCGCGCCTGCTGGTATGACGAGCCTGAAACGATGCCAAAATTTGCGGAACGCCCTTAAGCGCGCCGGCCTCGGGAGCAGCAATCCCGGCGCGCCGGAGGCTTGTGCATGCCTGGAAACGCCCGTCTGGCGTGGCTTTCCAGCCTGTTAGCGCCGCAGCGGCCAGTCCAATTAAGTCCCGTCCGCGCCACCCGCTGCCGAAAAGCAGCAAGCGGACAGCGCCAAAGCGGTAGGCCACCACGCCGGCATCATGCGACATCACGTATCACGTATCACGTAACATGACGGCACAACAGCCCGCTGAGGCCAGAATCGGGCGCGGATAAAAATGAACCAACGATAGGAGACAACCATGACACCGCAGCACCTGATCCGCATTCTCTTCCTCTGCCTGACTGCGCTGCTGGCGCTGCCGGGCGCCGCGAACGCCCAGGCGGGATACCCCAACAAACCGATCCGCTTCATCGTGCCCTTCCCTCCAGGCGGCGGCGCCGAGTCCACGGCACGGCTGGTGGCGCAGAAAATGAGCGAGAGCATGGGCCAACCGGTTGTGGTTGAAACACGTGCGGGCGCCGGCGGCAACATCGGTACCGAGTATGTCGCGCGGGCCGCAGCGGATGGGTACACCATCCTGCTTGCCACCAGCGGCATGGCGATCCAGCCCAACCTGCAACAGCTGTCCTGGGACCCGGTGCGCGATTTCACGCCCATCAGCCTGATCGCAGCGTACTCGCTTGTCATCGCCGTGCATCCATCGGTACCGGCCAGAACACTGCCCGAGCTCGTTGCCTATGCCAAGGCTAACCCCGGAAAACTTACCTACGGTTCGTCCGGTAGCGGCGGCCCCTTGCACATGGGCGCCGAGATGTTCAGCTCACAGGCCGGTGTCAAGCTGCTGCATGTTCCCTACAAGGGCAACGCGCCAATGACGTTGGCGATTCTCGGTGGTGAGATAAACATGGTGTTCGACAGTCCGCTCGGTCCGCTGCCCAACATCCGTGCCGGCAAACTGCGCGCCCTCGCCACCACCGGCAGGCAACGTTCTCTGGCATTGCCGAATACACCCACCGTGACTGAAACGGGCGTCGCGACGCTCGATTACGAATCATGGAACGGGGTCGTTGCGCCCGCCGGTACCCCGCGCGATATCGTGCAGCGACTCAATGCCGAAGTAGTCAAAGCCGTCGCCACACCAGAGGTGCGCGAGCGGCTCATCGCGCTGGGGTATGAACCGCGCAGCAACAGTGTGGCCGAGTTCGAGGCAATGATTGCATCCGACACGCGGCGCTTCGCGACCGTGGTAAAACAGGTCGGGATGAAACTCGACTGAGTTTCGCCTTGTCACGTTGTCACGCCGTTACGCCGTTACGCGCTCACGTAGCCATACACTCAAACGTGCTGCTCTTCGACCGAGGCAATGCTGTCGCCCGCCGCGCGCAGCAGCAGCGCTGCGTCGGCGACAGCAAGTCCGTCGCGCCCGGATGCAATGGCGCGCAGCAAGCCCGGCAGGCCGTCAGCCACAGTCGCAGCGCCGTGGGCCTGGATGCACGCGACCACCTGCGCCGACGCGGCGAATTTGTGCAGCAGGTAGTCGAGGATAAACTCGTCAAGGTCGCGCAGCGCAATGCTCGGCCCGAAGCTGCAGGCGCAACCGGCCCCGAGAATCAGGTGGCCGCTGGATGCCCGCCGCCAGCGGCCGGCGAGTGCAATCGCCTCGAGTGCCAGCGTCTGGCGCGTAATCGCAGCAGCCCCCCCTCCACGCCTTTCCCGGCGCACGCTGCTGCCTTGCCGTGTCTGCAGCGCGTTATTCATTGCCGCCTCCCGCGCTGACACCATAGTCACGCAAGGCGGCCTCGGCCGAGATATAGCCCAATCGCAGGTCGCGCAGCACCGCTTCACGCGCGCGCTTTTGCGGCTTGCCAAAGCCGCCGCCTCCGCCCGAGCGCAGGATGTAGGCCTCGCCCGCTTTGAGCCGGGTGTTGACCTTGCCACCGGGAAAGAGGGTCTCCTTGCCGTCTGCGCCGCGCATGCCGATCTGGTTGCCCATGGCGCTCGCGCCGCCGGCCAGACCCCATGGCGGATTGTTGACCCGATCGACTCGCGTCTGGTAATTGATCAGCGACAGCGCAAGCACTTCCGCTTCCGCGCCGAGGCCACCGCGAAACTCGCCGGCGCCGCCCGAGTCCTGCCGCAGGCGGTAATGGCGGACCAGCAGCGGGAACTTGTTCTCGACCTGCTCCGAGGGACCGTTGTGCGTGTCACCGTCGTTCATGCAGACGGTGCAGTTGGCACCATCCTCATTTGATTTTGCGCCCCATCCACCGCCGATGAGACCGCCCAGGTAAATCCACAGCCGCCCGTCGCGCGGATGAATGCCGTTGACGTTGGCAATCATCAGGTCGGCGTGGTGGCCGGCAATCACGTCCTCCGGTATCGCCGGCGCCAGCGCCTTGAAGATGGTATCGACCACCGTCATCGGGTAGGTCATCCAGACGCGCATCGGTGCCGGGTGGGTGGCGCTGACCACCGTACCAGGCGGCACAATGACCTTGAGCGGCCGGAAACTGCCGTCATTGATCGGGTTGTCGCGGGGTAGCGTCAGGCACTTGAACGCAACCTGGGCGCAGGCCACGCCCGCACCGGAATTGTAAAAGCCTTTCACCTGCGGACTGACTCCGGACAGGTCCACGGTCATTTCGCCACCGCGTATCGTCACCTTGACCCTGATCGGCACCGGCTGGTCGATGTCGATACCGTCGTCGTCCATTTGCGCTTCGGCCACATACACGCCATCGGGCATCGCGCGCACGCGCGCACGCGCCTCGGCCTCACTGTGGTCCATGATCACTTTGATTGCCGATGCCACCGTTTCGGCGCCATGGCGCGCCAGCATCTCTTCCATGTGCCTGACACCGACGCGACAGGCCGACAACTGCGCCTCAAGATCGCCCAGCGCGCGGTCCGGGCGTCGCACGTTCATCAGGATGAGGTCGCGCATTTCGGTGTTGAGCCTGCCGCGCACGTGGTATTTGACCAGCGGAATCTGCAAGCCCTCGGAAAAAATGTCCGTGGTCATGCCGTTGAGGATGCCGCCGATGTCCTGCCAGTGCGCCATGCAGGTCGAGAAGGCGACGATTTTTCCCTTGTGGAAAACCGGAATCGAGAAGGTGAGGTGATTGAGGTGGGCGCCGGTGGTATAGGCGTCATTGGTCAGCAGGATGTCGCCCGGGTGTATTCCGGACAGACCCCAGCGCGCGACCTTGGCCTTGACCACGTCGCTCATGCCACGGATGAAGGTCGGCAGGCCGAGGCCGATGGACAGTGTCTGTCCGGCCCGGTCAAACAGCCCGACGGTGAAATCAAGCGCCTCGTAAATGATCATGTTGTACGAGGTGCGCATCAGCACCGACTTCATCTCTTCAGTGGCGGCAACGAGGCTGTTGCGTATCAGTTCGACCGAAACCGGATCGACCTGGGTATGCCGTGCGCGTGGCGGCCTTTTCGGCGCGGAGCTCTTGCTGCGGGCAGTCATATCAGTGTCCTTGTATGCGGGGAGTCTCAGTTTCGGTCGATGCTGATGACGAGGTTGCCGTATTCGTCAACGCGCAGGCTGTCACCGGGCTGCACCACCGTGGTGGACGCATGCTCTTCAACCAGCGCCGGACCACGGATGACATTGCCGGCGAGCAGACCCTCGCGCCGGTACACCGCCGCCTCGGCCCAGCCGCCGCGCTCGAAATACACCCCGCGTGAAGCCGATTTCGCGTCGGCGCGGGGTCGCGCCGTGCCGCGGGTGATTTTTTCCAGCGAGGGCTTTTTCATCACGCCGGTGACGGTGCTGCGGATGCTGACGATCTCGGCCACCTCATGCGGAGAGCCGCGCCCGTAACGCTCTTCATGCGCGGCATCAAAAGCGGCCTTGATGCCCTTCTTGTCGCGGCGCCGGAATACCGCCAGCGGCATGTCCACGGTGACGGCGTGCTCCTGCCCGACGTAGCGCATGTCGATGGCGCGTGTGATCAGCAGTTTTCGCGTGCCAAGGTCCGCCTCGGTGAGTGCCGCAACGCCCTGCGCTTCCAGTGCGCTGAACCAGGCTTCGAGTTGGTCCATCTTCACCGCATCGAGGCTGATGAAATGCGAACGCACCAGGTCGCGGCGAAAATCCGACAACAACATGCCGAAGGCGGAAAAATGCCCCGGCGCACGGGGAATGATCACGCGCGGTATGCGCAACTCGCGTGCCACCATCGAGGCGTGCAGCGGCCCCGCGCCCCCGTAGGCGAACAAAGTCGGAAAGGCGGCCGGATCGAGGCCGCGATCCGTGGTGACACCCTTGACGGCATGCGACATTGCCGCGGCGGCGATGCGCAGGATGCCCATGGCCGCGGTAGTGGGCGTGAGGTGCAGCGGCGCAGCAATACGGGCGCGAATGGTCTCGGTGGCGGCGCTCTTGTCGAGCAGCATTTCGCCGCCGAGAAAGCGCTTTGCATCGAGACGGCCGAGTACAAGGTTGGCGTCGGTCACCGTCGGCTCGATGCCACCCAGGCCGTAGCAGGCCGGGCCGGGCGCGGCGCCGGCGCTTTTCGGCCCGACGCGCAGCGCACCGGCCGCGCTGACGCTGGCAATGCTGCCACCGCCGGTGCCGACCTCGTGAATGTCTATCATCGAAGTCAACAGGGGCAGACCGGTGAGATAGCCGCCTATCATGGTGCTGCCGGTGACCAGCGCATTGCCCGCACGCACCACGCCCGCCTTGGCCGTGGTGCCGCCCATGTCAAAGGCGATGGCATTGTCTATACCGAGCATGTGACACAAGGCCTGGGTGCCGATGACGCCGGCCGCCGGGCCCGACTCCATCATGCGCACGCAGTCCTGCCGCGCCTCATTGAGCGCATACAGGCCGCCGGTCGATTGCACCACCAGGAACTTGCCGGCGAACTTCGCCCGCTGCATCTCCTGTTCGATCTCGCCAAGGTAGCGGTGTACGCGCGGGCCGATGTAGGCATTGGCCGCCACCGTGGATGTGCGCTCGAACTCGCGGTACTCCTGCGACAAATCGGCCGATGCCGACACAAACACGCCGGGAAGGCGCTTTTGCAGATAGCGTTTAACCGTCTGCTCGTGCGCCGGATTGCGGTAGGAATGCAGGAACAACACCGCCACCGCCTCTATGTCGAGGCGTTGAAGTTCATCGGCCACGGCCGCCACTTCATCCATCGCCAGCGGCTGGAGCACCGAGCCGTCGGCGAGCAGGCGTTCTGTAACCTCAAAGCGAAGATCGCGTTCGATCAGCGGCACGTGCTTGCGATGGCGCAGGCTGAACGAATCGGGCCGGTTGATGCGGCCGATTTCGTAGATGTCGCGAAAGCCGCGGGTGGTGACCAGCGCCGCCCGCGCACCCGAGCGCTCGAGCATGGTGTTGATGGCGATGGTCGATCCGTGCAGAAACAGCTTCGCCTCGTGCGGACTCACGCCCGCCTTGCCCATGCCCTCGAGAATGCCGCCAACGAGGCGATGCGGGGTGGTCAGCGTCTTGCCCAGCATGAGCACGCCGCGTTTTTCGTCAAAGGCGGCGACATCGGTGAAGGTGCCGCCAATATCGGCGGCGATGCGCAGCCGCGCCGGGTTGGATTGGGCCATGGGATGCTCTTTGGTTGAAAGTGATGAAGGCTGAAAAAAACCGGATGCGCTAGGGCAGGCAGAATTCGTCCGCCCTGCGGTCGGTGATAAAGCTGTAAGCCGGGGAATGGGTGATCATGAATTCGACCCTGGCCGCCTCCGCAGCCGCCTGCGGTGTCACGCCGCAGGCCCAGAATACCGGCACCAGGCCGGCCGGCGCCGCGCTGGCAGGCGGTCCGAACAGCGGATTTGCCAGATCGGCACCGATCTGTGCCGGGTCGCCGATATGGATGGGCGCGCCGTGGTTGAACGGAAAGCGCGATGTCACCTGCGTTGCGGTTATGGCCTGCTGCGGTGTCAGCCAGCGCATGGTCACCACCATGTCGCCGCGAAAACGTCCGGCGGGTTCAGTCGGGATGGTCGAGCGCAGCACCCAGCGGTTCTCGTGTGTCGGCACGCCGGCACGCTCCAGTGCCTCATCGAAGGTGATGCCCGAGCCGATCAGGAATGCGACGAGGTCGTCGCGCCACAAATCGCGAATGTCGGTCACATCGGGCAGGCGTTCGCCGTTGCGATAAACGGCATAGCGCGCGAGGTCGGTGCGCAGGTCCGCGCCGGGCGCCAGCCGGCGCGGTTCGGGGCTGCCCGGGTCGGTGACTTCGAGCAGCGGACAGGCGCGCTGGTTGCGCTGGCAATAGAGCATGAAGTCGAACGCCAGCACCTGCGGAATGAGCACCAGGTTGCACTGCACATAGCCCATGGCAAGTCCGCGCGAACTGCCGGTGTGGCGCTTGTCGCGAATCGCCTGGCGCGCCTCGCGCCCGGTTTGCCCCGTCACACCCATGTCGCCGGGCCTTTCATCACGCGCGTCCATCCAGTTTCAGCAGCCGCAGCGCGTTGCCAAAGTAGATCTTGCGCTTGTCGTCCTCGGCCAGGTTGAGTTTCTCCAGCGCCTGCGGCGTGGTGCGTATGTACATCGGTCCGCCCTCCGGGTCGAACGGGCAGTCGGTGGCGAACAGGACCCGGTCGGCGCCGAAAAAGTCGAGCCCGCAGCGCATGCCCGAAGCCGAGCCCGACAAGGCGGTGTCGGCGTAGAACATGCGGAAGTAATCAATCGGTCGCTTCGCCATGCGCTTTAACAATCCCTCATAGTCCTCGTCAGAGGTGCGGCAGCCGAACTGGTCGAGCCCGGGACCTACACGCCCCTCGAAGAACGGAATCATCGCGCCCATGTGGTGGGTGATCAAACGCATGTCTGGCAGCTTGTCGAAAAAACCCGAGAACACCATGCGCGTCATCGCGGCGCTGGTCTCGTAAGGCCAGCCGAAGGTCCACCAAATCTCGAACTTGGATTTTTTCTCGCCGAGAAAGTCGGGAAAATTGGCGCCTCGTGCCGGATGCATCCAGATCGGCACATCGTACATGCGCGTCGCGCGCTCGAAAATCGGCCAGAACTCGGGCTCATCGAGGGCACGTCCGTTGACATTGGTGAACACCTGTATACCTCGGGCACCGAGCTGGCGTATGGCGCGCTCCATTTCATCGAGCGCGGCCGGCACATTGTTCATCGGCAGCGCGGCGACAAAGGCGGGGAAGCGGTCGGGGTATTTTGCGCAGATTTCCGCCATGCCATCGTTGGCGATACGCGCAAGTTCAGGCGATTCCTGCGGGCCGGCAATGAACTCAATGGGCGGACTCGACAACGTAAGTATCTGCTGGTAGTCGGGAAAGCCGTCCATCATGCGCAGCCGCGCCTCGATGTCGTAGAGCACCGGCACGGTAAGCCAGCGCTTGATGACGCCCTTGTCCTTGGCCAGCTCGCACATGCGCTTGAAGTAAGCCGGCGGAAAGAGGTGTGAATACGCGTCGATTTTCAATCGTTTCTCCATTCGGTTTGCGCGTCGCGGCGTGGCTTGATTTCAGTCTGCAAGGATGCACTCGTACAGTTGCGCATGACCCGAGGCATCCGAGGTGAAGGTCACGCGCTTGCCGTCGGGTGAAAACCGCGGGTGCGGATGGGTGTGCTGCGGCGCATACACTTCGCGCGGACCGTCGTTGTACGGAAAGGGGCCGCCCCAGTGGCTGCCGGCGTTGCTGGCATTGGGTGTGCATAGCAGCGCGGCGGCGCCCTCACCACGCACCGGCAGCACATGGATGCCGCGGTCGGGAAAAGTGCTGTCGCAGACAATGCGCTCGCCGCGACAATCGGCAATGGCGTGCCATGCCGGAAACGCGGTGATGTCGCGAACCGCGCCGCTATCGACATTGACCGCCTTCATGCCGCGCGGCCAGTCCACAAACGCCAGCTCGCGCGTGCCCGCAATCCAGGATTCGTGGGTGATCCACTGCGTCGTGTCGATGCGCGGATACGGATTCCAGTTGCGTGCGCCGTCGCGCGTCACGCACCAGATGCGGTTGGTCAGCGGGCCGGCGTAGAACAGCAGGTCCGGGTCGTCCGGATGAAACTGCGGATGGCCTATGGTGTCGCGCTCGAGGATCACCGTACTGCCGCCGCGCTCGGTATCGACGAGGTGAAACTGCGACACGCTGCCGACCTTGACCGGAATCGCCCACCACTTGTCGTCGGCCGACAGCGCGGTGGTGCCCATCGCCGCGCCCACCATGCCTTTTTCGCGCATTTCTACGGCGCCAAAATCGGCCAGCCGGTCCTCCTTCAGTGTTTCAAGGTCAAGACGCCAGGCACCGCTGCCGGCGACAAAAAAAACATGACGGCCATCGTGCGAGGGATACAAGGACCATTCGGCCAGATCATCACGGTCTGTCAACTGCACCAGGTTGCCGCTGGCGCGCTCCTCGGCGAACAACTGCGCCGAGCCGGTGCGATGCGACACAAACACCAGGCGGCGCATGGCGTCATCCCAGCAGGGCACGAAAAAAAACGGGTGATGGTGGATGGACGGATGATTGGTCACCTGTCGTATTCGCGCCCCGGTTACCGCGTCGCGAAACTCGCGTGACTCCCCCGCCGTCAACTGCCCCTTGCCCATTTAGCCGCCGCCCCCCTGGTACAAGTCGCGCCCCTTTGCCAGCACGCCGATTTTTGCATCGGCGGTAAAGCGGCGCACCTTGGAAAAACCGCAATCGGGATGGATGTAGGTCACTCGCCCGGGTCCGAGCACCGTCTCGGCACGTTCGATGGCACGGGCGATATCGTCCGGCGTTTCGGTTTCGGTGCGCTTGACATCAACCACGCCCAGACCAAGACCCAGGCCGGGCCGCAGGTCGCGAAACACCTCGATTTCGGCGTGCGGGCGATGGGCCATTTCCAGCACGACATGGTCGGCATGCAGGCTGTTGAGGTAGCCCATCATCTTGTCCCAGGTGCCTTTTTGCACCGAATTGCCACCATAGTTGCCAAAGCAAAGATGCACCGCCGCCGTGCCCTTGACGGCATCGAGCACGCGATTCATCGCCCGCGCCGCCCATTGCCATTCCTCCGGATGCCCCGGCAGGTTGGCCTCGTCAATCTGGATCACCTCGGCATCGAGTTGCGCCACCTGTTCGGCCAGGATGCCGGCAAAGGCATCGGCCAGCGCCTCCCTGTCGTGGTAGTGGCGGTCGATGACCACCTTGGACAACATATGCGGGCCGGTCAGCGTGAACTTGAAGTCGTGTGTCGCCACCGCACGCGCGCGCTCGCAGGCAAGTTGCAGGTCCAGGCTGCCGTGGCCGAGGGCCGCCTCGACGATACCCGGCGGCCGCGCGCGGTAGCGCGTACCCTCGGCTTCGCGATAGGCGAGGCGCTCGGAAAACAAGCTCGCCACCCGTATGCCCTCGATGCGGCGGGTGAAGTATTCAATCATGCCGTTCGCTTCCGGGTGGTCCGGATCAAAGCGCGACAGCTCGCCGTCGCAGACGACGTCTATGCCAGCCGTTTCCTGGATGTTGACCACCGCCCGCGTGGCGTCGCGCAACACCTCGGCCGTGGGATGGGCCAGATACCAGTCGGGCACCGGGTAGGAGCCGACCAGGGTGGTCTTGATGCGGTTCATGGCAGTGCGCGCCGCGCGACGACGCGCGGACGCAGCCACAAGGTCCAGCAGCACAGCAGCGCAAACCCCGCACAACCAGCCGACCACAATGGCGTTCCGGTCGGCGCGAACAGTATCGTCACCGACACGATGCCGAACAACAGGCGCTCGAACCAGCCGATGCCGCCGTTGAAATAGCCCTCCAGCGTCACCGCCCAGGCAAAAGTGGCGACCATCACCGAAGTGAACGCGAGTGCTATCCAGCCGATCGGGCCGGACCACAGCAACGCCGGGTCGAAGGCAAACGCGAACGGGATCAGGAACAGCACAAAGGACAGCTTGAAAGCCAGCCAACCGGTCTTCATCGAATTGGCATTGGCGAGGCCGGCGGCGGCATACGAGGCGAGCGCCACGGGCGGCGTGATCATCGACAGTACGCAGTAGTACATGACAAAAAAGTGCGCCGCCAGCGGTTCGATCCCGAGCTTGGTCAGGGACGGCACGAACAGGATGGCACCGATGATGTAGGCGGCCACCGTAGGCAGGCCCATGCCCATGATGATGCAGCCAACGATGATCATGCCCATTGCACCTAGCAGCGTGCCACCGGAGATTTCGATCAACTGGCTGGAGAACTTCAGCGCCAGGTTGGATTGGATAGCCACGGCAATGATGACGCCGATGGCGATGATGGGAATGGCCACCTGCGCCGCCTGCTTGGCGACCTCTTCAATCATGTCAATCCAGCCGGAGACCGACAGGCGCGACTCGCGGCGGAAATAGCAGGTCACCAGCGCGACCACCGAGGCAACCATTGCCGCCGTCGTCGCCGAAAAGTCCGATGCGAGGATGCCGATCAGCACCAGCGGCGGCAGGAACAGGTGCAGCCGCGGCATGACGGGCGCGATATCGGCAAGGTCGGAGGCCTTCAGCGTACCGATGCCACGATGCCGCGCCTTGAGGTCAACGATCATGTACAGCGCGAAGTAATAGGCCACCGCCGGAATGATTCCGGCAAGCGCGATGCGACTGTAAGGTACGGCCAGCAGTTCGGCCATGACAAAGGCGGCGATGCCCATCACCGGCGGCATCAGTTGTCCGCCGGTCGAAGCGGTTGCCTCCTGCGCAGCCGCCTCTTCAGGCGAGTAGCCGGAGCGCTTCATCAGCGGGATGGTGAAAATACCGGTGGCGACAACGTTGGCCACGGCACTGCCGCTGATGGTGCCAAACAGCGCGCTGGCGACAATCGCGGACTTGCCCGCCCCGCCCTGCTTTCGCCCGACCATCCTCAGCGCCGCGTCCATGAACAATTTGCCGCCGCGGTCGCCCGTTCTGCCCGGCTGTTACATCCAGCCTTTTTCCTTGT
>CAYLPI010000042.1:19243-26150 GCA_964385505.1 uncultured Bordetella sp. | reverse complement strand
CGCGCGCACCGCATGGCCGGATCGGCGCCGCAGGAGGGCAGTCTTGCCCTCGCCTTCTCGCGCTTAAAGCAGGCTGGCGTCGATACGGCCACGATCAGGGACACCATAGCCAAGGCGCTGGTCAGCCCGGTGCTCACCGCCCATCCCACCGAAGTACAGCGAAAAAGCATTCTCGACTGCGAACTTGAGATCGCGCGCCTGATGGGCGAGCGCGACCGCTTGTCGCCGACCCCGGAGGAGCAGGCCGAGAACGAGGCGGCACTGCGTCGCCTGGTGCTGACGCTGTGGCAGACGCGCATGCTGCGACTGGTGAAACTGTCGGTCAACGACGAGGTTGACAATGCCCTCGCCTACTATCGCCAGACGTTTCTGGGGGAAGTACCGCGCCTGTACTGCGACCTCGAGGATCTACTCGCGCGGGAGTTCCCCGAAAAACACGCGCCGGCGCTGCCGGCTTTTTTCCGCCTCGGCAGCTGGATCGGCGGTGACCGCGACGGCAATCCCTTTGTCGACCATCAGGTACTCGCTTATACCCTGCGCGCGCAATCGACGGTGGCGATGGCGCACTATCTGGGCGAGGTGCATGCACTTGGCGCCGAATTGCCGCTGTCGCTGGGCATGGTGAAGGTCAGCGACGACCTCGCCAGGCTGGCCGACTCCGCCCGCGACGAATCCCCCTTTCGCAGCGACGAACCCTACCGGCGGGCGCTGGTCGGCATCTATGCGCGGCTCGCCGCAACCACGCTAGCGCTCAACAAACGCGATGCCGAACGCCATCCCGCCGCGCCGGCGACCCCCTACGCCGACGCCGGTGAATTCCTGCACGACCTTGACACCATAGACGCCTCGCTGGTTGCGCACGGTTCGGCCGCGCTCGCACGCGGGCGCCTGCGCCGCCTGCGCCATGCGGCGCAGGCATTTGGCTTTACTCTTGCGCCGCTCGACCTGCGCCAGAATTCGGACGTGCATGAACGGGTCATCGCCGAACTGTTCCTGCGCAGTTCGGGCGTTGACGAGTACAGCGGGCTCGATGAAGTCGGGCGCCAGCACAAGCTGCTGGCCGAACTGGCGACACCGCGGCCGCTGATGTCGCCCTTCATCAGCTATTCACCCGAAACAAACGGCGAGATGGCCATTTTGCGCACGGCCCACGACATTCATTCGCGTTACGGCAGGCAGGCCTTGCCTGCCACCATCATCTCCAAGGCTACCGCGCCCAGTGACATCCTCGAAGTCGCCGTGTTGCTCAAGGAGGCCGGGCTGTTGCGCGCCGGCGCCGAGCCCTCGGCGGCGATGCAGATCGTGCCGCTGTTTGAAACCATTGACGACCTGCGCGGTTGCCATGTCACCATGGAAAGGCTGTTTGCGCTGCCGGGCATGATGCGGTTGGTGCACGACAGCTGGAGTGGCGTGCAGGAGGTCATGCTCGGCTATTCAGACAGCAACAAGGACGGCGGCTTTCTGACATCGAGTTGGGAGCTCTACAACGCCGAGGTAAAGCTGCAACGGCTGTTCAGCCACTACGGCATCGGCCTGCGTCTGTTCCACGGCCGCGGCGGCACCGTGGGGCGCGGTGGCGGCCCCAGCTACGAGGCGATCCTCGCCCAGCCGCCGGGCAGCGTGAACGGACAGATCCGCATTACCGAGCAGGGCGAGGTCATCGCCAGCAAGTACGCCAACCCGGAGATCGGCCGGCGCAACCTGGAAACCATCGTCGCCGCGACACTGGAAGCCACCTTGCTCGAAACCGAAAACGACGGGGAAAGCGAGGCCTTTCGCGCGATCATGGACACGCTGTCTGCCCGCGCCTACGCCGCGTATCGCGGTCTTGTCTACGAGACGCCGGGTTTCGTCACCTATTTCCGCCAGGCGACACCGATCGGCGAAATCTCAGAACTCAAGATCGGCAGCCGCCCGGCTGCGCGCAAGAAAACCGACCGCATAGAAGACTTGCGCGCCATACCCTGGGTCTTCAGCTGGGCGCAGTGCCGGCTTCTGCTGCCCGGCTGGTATGGCGTGGGCAGCGCGATAGCCGCCTACCTGAAGAGCGAACCGAAACAGGGTCTCGCGCGTCTGCGCCGCATGCACCGCCGCTGGCCGCTGTTTCGATCGCTACTGTCGAACGTTGAAATGGTGCTGGCGAAAACCGACCTCGGCATCGCCTCACGCTACGCCGAGATGGTGGAGGACGCCGCCCTGCGCGAGCGCGTCTTCAGCCGCATCCGCGAGGAATGGGATCTCACCCACACCGCGCTGCTTGCGATCACCGGGCAGAAGCAATTGCTCGAGTCCAACCCGCCTCTGGCGCGTTCGATAAAGAACCGCATCCCCTACCTCGATCCGCTCAACCACCTGCAGGTGGAGTTACTACGGCGCCACCGCTCGGGCTCCAGCGACGAGCGCGTACTGCGCGGCATTCACATGGCCATCAACGGCATCGCCGCAGGACTGCGCAACAGCGGCTGACCCGCGACGACCGCGGCACACTACTCTTCGTGGGCGTAAGCAAAGTCGTCCGTCGGTGCACCGATGCGGGCGCCGAAACCGCCATTCGACCCGATCGGAAGGAACTCCTCGGCGCGATCCATCAGATCGGCTCCGACACCCTGCGCTGCTGCGATGATGGCGGCCCGCACCTCGGCTGCCAGGCTGCGGTCATCCTGCTTTGCCAATACCACTATCTCATCGAGTTGTGTCATGTCCTGGTACTCCTTTTCCACAAAGGGCCGTCCGGGGAACAAATTTGCACCGGCCGCGCGCTAAAGCGCGACTGCTTGCGCATTGCAAATGTTATTCAAGCGCTGTTACCGAGGCATTACAGAGGGAATAAATTGTTTTAAATCATATGTTTCCGGAGCATTTCCAAAGCTCAGAAGCAGCATTAGACAGTGCCACTAAATGACTCAGAATGAAGGTGAAGTCAAATTGCATGCGACACGCTCTGGCAAAGCTGGCCGCGTCGCGGGAAACCGCGACAGCCATCGCGCAGGCAGGCCATGTGTGCCGCCGGCAATATGCTGGAAATGCCCGCCAGTCGTGGCTTTCCAGCGACCTATCCACCAATGAGTTACTTCGCCAGCGCTTTCAGGACCGGCCATTGGCGGCGGCTTATGATGAGCTTTTCCTCGCTACCCTCGAGCAGCACCGCCCAGCCCGCCTCGACCTCATCTTCGGCGACGCGCTCAAAGCCGCGTACCGCCGCCCTGGCGACAAGGCAGTTGCGGTGAATGCGCACAAACTGTTCGCCGAACTCCTGCTCCAGATGTGCCAGCGACTCCTCGATCAGATGCTCGCGTTGCGCCGTCCTCAGCGTCACATACTTGAGTTCGGCCTTGAGGTAGAGGATGTCGCTCACCGGCAGCAGCAGAATGCGTCCGCGCTCGGACACGGACAGATGGCGGCGCGGGTGCGGGTCTATGCTCGCCAGCAACTCGCGGCTGGGCGGCGTGTCGCCTCGCGCCTTTGCCACCTTGGCCAGCGTTGCAGCGAGCCGCGTTGCACGGACCGGTTTGAGCAGGTAATCGAGTGCGTTGACCTCGAAGGCCTGCACCGCGTACTGGTCGTGCGCCGTGACAAACACAATCGCCGGCGGCGACGGCAGATTGAGGGCGTGGCGTGCGAACTCCATGCCGCTCATCTGCGGCATGTCGATATCCACCAGCACCAGGTCCGCGGCGTCGCGCGAGAGCGCCGCAAGCCCTTCAAGTCCGTTTGCGCACGCACCGACGATGGTGTGCGGACATTCTTCGGCGCAGTCGGCCAGCAGTTCGCCCATGCGCTCGCGCGCAGGCGCCTCGTCATCGATAATCAGGATGCGCAGTGGTGCGCTCATCGGGCGGCGTTCATTTGCGGTAGGGCATGGTGATGCGGATTTCGAACTGCGCACCGACCGGCTTTGCCTCGAGCTTCGCCTCGACATCAAACTGCAGCATCAGGCGCTCGCGAATGTTGGCAAGGGCCATGCGGTTACCGGCGCGGTGCTGATGGTCCGGGTGGTAAGGGTTGGACAGCATCAGGCTGAGTCTGTCGCCGTCGCGTGCGATGGCAATGCGCACCACGCCGGGCGCAAGGCCGGGCTCTATGCCGTGGTACACCGCGTTCTCCACCAAGGGCTGCAACAACATCGGCGGGATCAGGGCGTCACTCGGCATCTGCTCGAGTTGCCAATCAACGCAAAGGCGCTCGCCCAGGCGCAGTTGCTCGAGCGACAGATAACGCCGAGTGAGGTCGATTTCGTCCTTCAGGCTGGTCAGCGAACGGTTGTCAGCCATCAATACCCGGTACAGGTCGGCGAGGTCCTCAAGCGCGCCCTCGGCGCGCTTCGGATCCTTGCGTATCAGTGACAGCACGGCGTTCAGGCTGTTGAACAGGAAATGCGGGCGAATCCGCGCCTGCAAGACCTGCAGTCGCGACTCGGCGAGCGCCGGCGAAAACGCCCGCGCCCGCAACTGAAAGTAGGCGCGCAGGAACAGTGTCATCACCACGCTGAATGCCCAGGCCCGTACGAGGCCCGCAATACCGGCATCCTCGCCAAGCGCCGCGGCGATTTCGTACATTGCGAGGTTGAGCATGAACTCGACAGTGAGCACGATGCCCAGCGCCGCCAGCACATGCACCCGCGACAGCAATGGTTGCGCCAGGTACAGCACGACCAGGGTTCCGACCAGCACCGGCTCGACGTAGGCCGCGCTTTCAAGCAGCAACGCAAGGAAGCGCCCCGGCGTGTCCGCCTTGATCACGGCGACCGCGAGCATGGCCGCATTCACCCACAGCAGCGCGCGCGTCATGACCCCGAGGTTGCGAAAATCCGGGAACGTATCCACGGCTGTGCCGGCATCCCGTATCAGCCCCTTTTGCGTGACGTCAGACATCAAACCAGCGCGCCCCGAAATGCCCGCAGGCAGGCAGGGCGGGGCCCGGCTGCACGCTGCCGGGGGGATATTCCTTTATACTTGTCACGTCATTTCGAACCGCTTTATGCATCATTTGACGCCGGTAAATGTCCAGAAAATTCCGAGCGTTGCACGATTATTCTACTGATTTTTTCAACTGGTATCGCACTTAAACATGGTTGCTTCATCGAAAACCTCCGGCGGCGGCAACAGCGCCGTCGCAGACGCTGCGGGCACCTGGTCCGGACGCTTTGCCGAACCGGTTTCCGAGCGCGTGAAACGCTACACGGCATCGGTCATGTTCGACCAGCGCCTGGCCGAGTTTGATATCCAGGGCTCGCTCGCCCATGCCCGCATGCTGCAGGCGAAGGGCATCATCAACGCGGCCGACCTTGAGGCCATCGAGCGCGGCATGCAGCAGATCCTTACCGAGATCCGCGCCGGCGGTTTTGCCTGGTCGCTCGATGCCGAGGACGTGCACCTCAATATCGAAAAACGGCTTACCGCGATTGTCGGGGACGCCGGCAAGCGCCTGCACACCGGTCGGTCGCGCAACGACCAGGTCGCCACCGACGTGCGCCTGTGGCTGCGCGCGCAGATCGACGAATTGCAACTGTTACTGAAAAGCGTGCAAGCCGCACTGCTCACCCAGGCCGAGAACAATGCCGCGACCATCATGCCCGGCTTCACGCACCTGCAGGTGGCGCAACCGGTGACCTTCGGCCATCACCTGATGGCCTATTACGAAATGCTGGCGCGCGATCGTGCGCGCCTCGCCGACTGCCGCGGCCGCGTCAACCGCCTGCCGCTTGGCGCCGCCGCACTGGCCGGAACATCGTTTCCGATCGACCGCGAACGCGTCGCGAGGGAACTTGGCTTCGAGGGTTTATGCGCCAACTCGCTTGACGCCGTTTCGGACCGCGATTTCGCCATCGAGTTTTGCGCCTGCGCTTCGCTGCTCATGCTGCACCTGTCCCGGTTGTGCGAGGAACTTATCCTGTGGGTGAGTCCGCGCTACGGCTTTATCCGCCTGCCGGACCGCTTTTGTACCGGTTCGTCGATCATGCCGCAGAAGAAAAATCCCGACGTGCCCGAACTCGCCCGCGGCAAGACGGCGCGGGTCGTCGGCCACCTGATGGCGCTGATCACACTGATGAAAGGCCAGCCGCTCGCCTACAACAAGGACAACCAGGAGGACAAGGAGCCCTTGTTCGACACCGTCGATACCCTCGCCGACACGCTGGCCATTTTTGCCGAGCTCATCGCCGGCATCGAGGCGGTCCCGGAAGCAATGCGCCGCGCGGCACTCGAGGGATATGCCACCGCGACCGACCTTGCCGACTACCTGGTCAAAAAAGGCCTGCCCTTCCGCGACGCCCACGAGGCGGTGGCGCAGGCGGTGCGCGCCGCCGAACAAAAAGGCTGCGACCTTGCGGCGCTGCCAATAGCCGAACTGCGGGCCTTCTCCCCGCTCGTCGCCGATGACGTCTATGGCGTGCTGTCTTTGGAGGGGTCGGTCGCCAGCCGCAATCACCCCGGTGGCACGGCGCCGGCACAGGTACTGGCCGCGATTTTGCGTGCCCGGCGGGATCTTGCGGCGTAAATGGACCGGATCGGCAAATATCCGGTTGTAAGCAAACTGGGGGAGGGCGCGACCAGCGAGGTCTATCTTTGCCACGATCCCTTTACCGATCGCGAAGTCGCCGTGAAAGTGGTGTTTGAAGACCGGCTGATGGACGGAGGCGACCAGGGCAAATTGACTAAGAAGCTGTTCATCACCGAAGCGTCGCTCGCAGGCAAGCTGCAACACCCGCACATCGTGCAGATCTACGACGCGGTCAGCGACTCGACCATGAGTTATATCGTCATGGAATACGTCTCGGGCGGCACGCTGGAGCGCTTTTGCGAAATGGACGGCCTGCTGCCCATAGACAAGGTGGTGGAAATCATTTTCAAGTGCTCGCGCGCCCTCGATTTTGCGCACAAGCTGGGCGTCACCCATCGCGACATCAAGC
>CAYLPI010000042.1:0-19233 GCA_964385505.1 uncultured Bordetella sp. | reverse complement strand
CAAGCCGGCCAATATCCTGCTGACCGGCGAGACCGACATCAAGATTTCCGATTTTGGCGCGGCACTGATGGCCTCCGGCGATCAGACGCAGATTTCGGGCATAGGCTCGCCGGCCTACATGTCACCGCAGCAGATCAAGGAACATCCGCTCAACCAGCAAACCGACATTTACTCGCTGGGCGTGGTGATGTACCAGTTGCTGACCGGGACGCTGCCCTTCCAGGCATCGAACAATTTTTCGATGATGTACCAGATCACAAACGTCGAGCCGCTGCTGCCCTCTTCCTACCGCAAGGAGATTCCGCTCGCCCTGGACAAGATTGTCAGGACGGCGATGCAAAAAGACCTCGAACGACGCTACCAGAACTGGGACGAGTTTTCCTACGACCTGGCCGAGGCGTTTCGCAGCGAGCGTCTGTCGGACCGCACCCAGGAATTTGCCGACAGTGAAAAATTCAACACGCTGCGCAACATGGATTTTTTCAACGAGTTCAGCGACGCCGAGTTGTGGGAGGTGTTGCGCATCAGCACCTGGGAGAACGCGCCGTCCGGCAAGATGCTGATGCAAGACGGTGACGATGGTGAGTTTTTCTGCATTCTCGCCGCAGGCGAGGTGAAGGTCACCAAGCGCAAGAAGCTGCTCAACATACTCGCCCCGGGCGAGTGCTTTGGCGAAATGGCCTATCTGTCAAAGCAGGGCAACCAGCGCTCGGCAGATGTGACGACGATGAGCGACTCGCGCATCATCACCATTCGCACCGAAGACCTGGAACGCGCCTCGGATCCCTGCCGCCACCGCTTTGACCGCGCCTTCATGTCCAACCTGGTCGAGCGACTTACCCTCGCCAACACGCGGCTGACCGCGGTCTGAGCCCGCGGTTTCCTGGTCCCCGCCCCAGATACGGGGCTCAGCCCTGCAGCAGTTTTTGCAGTTCGCCCGACTGGTACATCTCTTTCATGATGTCCGAGCCACCGACGAATTCGCCTTTGACGTAGAGCTGGGGAATGGTCGGCCAGCTGGCGTATTCCTTGATGCCCTGGCGGATTTCCGGCTCTTCGAGCACATTCACCGTGAACAGACCCTGCACGCCGCTTGCCTTGAGCATCTGGATGGCGTTGGCGGAAAAACCGCATTGCGGAAACTGCGGCGTACCCTTCATGTACAAGACCACCGCGTGACCTGAAACCTGTTCCTTGATCGTTTGTTGCGCATCCATAGTCAGCTCCCGCTATACCTGAGTAAAGTTGTCGGGAATTTTACCGCTCTAACGACGCTCAGTCAATGCATCCGCCCGCGACACGCATCCGCCGGTGACGCGCGGCAATCCGGCCAGATCGGGCCACGTCTGCACGCTGCACAAGCCCGCCCGGTGAAACAGGTCCCGGCAGGCGGGCCCCTGGTCGAAACCATGCTCGAGCAGCAGCCATCCCCCGGCAAGCAGATATTGCGGCGCCTGCGCGACGATATGGCCAAGGTCGGACAAGCCATCGGGACCCGAAGCCAGGGCGCCACGCGGTTCATGCGGCAAATCCCCCCGCGCAAGATGAGGGTCGGTCTCGGCGATATAGGGCGGGTTGCCCGCAATGAGATCGAACTTGCACCGGCCCTCGCCTGCCAGCGCGCTGAACCAGTGGCTGCGGACAAACGACACTTGTACGCCATGGCAGCGCGCGTTTTCGCGTGCCACGGCCAGCGCTGGTTCCGATATGTCAACGGCGGTAACCGACGCGCGCGGGCGCTCGTGAGCCAGGGCCACGGCCACCACACCGCTACCGGTGCCCAGATCGAGCACCCCGGCCGCGGCCGCGGCGGGCAGGCGCTCCAGCGCAAGCGCCACCAGCAACTCCGTTTCCGCCCTTGGAATGAGCACAGCCGGTGTGATCTTGAAACGCAACCCCCAGAACTCGCGTTCGCCCAATATGTATGCAAGCGGCTCGCCGGAACGGCGCCGTGCAAAAAGGGCCTCAAGCCGCACACACTGGTCTGCCGCAAGCACGCGCTCCGGGTGGGCGATCTGGGCCACCCGATCCATGCCCGTAAGCCGTGCCAGCAGGCTCTGCGCCTCATGCCGCGGCAAGCCGCTCGCCGCCAGCAGTTGCCCGACATTCGGCATATCAGGCGTCCCGTTCAGGCGCTTTGCGACAGTACCGCGAGCTGCTCGGCCTGGTGCTCCGAGGCGAGCGCGCCGGTGAGTTCCGCCAGATCGCCATCCATGATGTTGTCGATCTTGTACAGGGTCAGGTTGATGCGATGGTCGGTAACGCGGCCCTGCGGAAAATTGTAGGTGCGGATGCGCTCCGAGCGGTCGCCCGAGCCGACCAGGGACTTGCGCGTCGCCGCCTCCCTCGCCTGCCGCGCCCGCGTCTGCGCGTCCTTGATCCGCGCCGCCAGCACCGCCATCGCGCGCGCCTTGTTCTTGTGCTGCGAGCGGTCGTCCTGGCACTCGACCACGATGCCGGTGGGCAGGTGGGTGATGCGCACCGCGCTGTCGGTCTTGTTGATGTGCTGGCCGCCGGCACCGGAGGCGCGGAAGGTGTCGATTTTCAGTTCCGACGGGTTGATCACGACGTCGCTGATCTCGTCGGCTTCGGGCATCACCGCCACGGTGCAGGCCGAGGTATGGATGCGCCCTTGCGTTTCCGTTTCGGGCACACGCTGAACGCGATGCCCCCCCGACTCGAACTTGAGCCTGGCGTAAGCCCCCGTGCCGACGATGCGCGCGATCACCTCTTTGTAGCCGCCGATTTCCGAATGGCTCTCGGACATGATCTCGACCTGCCAGTGATTGCGCTCGGCAAAGCGCAGGTACATGCGGAACAGCTCGCCGGCGAACAACGCCGATTCGTCACCGCCGGTGCCGGCGCGGATTTCGAGAAAAGTGTTGCGCTCGTCGTCCGGGTCCCTCGGCAGCAGCGCCTTTTCGAGATCCACCTCGACCAAAGCCATGCGCTCACGCGCAGCCTTCAACTCCTCCTCACCAAATTCCTTCATGTCCGGGTCGCGCAGCATATCCCCGGCGGCGCGCGCATCGCGGTCGGCGTCGGTGAACAGCCGGTACAAATCGACCACGGGCGTGATTTCGGCGTGTTCCTGGTTGAGTTTGCGATAAAGGTCGAGGTCGCGCGTCGCGTCCTCCGAGGAAAGCAACCGGTCGAGCTCCGCGAGCCGCTGGGTCAGGCGCTCCAGCTTTACCGCAATGCTGGGCTTCATCTAACGAATCTGGAAGATCTTGGCGATGAACTGTTGCAACTGTGAGCGGTCTTCACCTCCGGCCTCATGCAGCGCCTGGGTCGGGCCGTGCAGCAGCTTGTTGGTGAGGCCTTGTGAAAAGGATTCCAGCACGGCACGCGGATCGTCACCGCGACCAAGCGCACGAAACGCCCGCTCAAGCTCCTGGCGCCGCGTATCCTCGCCCTTTTCACGCAGGGCCTTTATCACCGGCACCGCCTCGCGCGCGTTCATCCAGTGCAAAAAGGAACCCACCTGCGACTCGATGATCGCCTCCGCCTGCGCCACCGCACCGCTGCGGGCATCGATTCCGTCCTTGACGATCGCCGCGAGGTCATCGACCGTATACAAAAAAATATCGTCAAGGCTCGCCACTTCGGGCTCAATGTCGCGCGGAACGGCGAGATCCACCATGAACACCGGGCGGTAACGGCGCGCCTTGATGACGCGTTCCATCAAACCCTTGCCGAGGATGGGCAGCGTGCTGGCGGTGCAGGAGACGACGATGTCGTAATCGGCCAGATGCTCGGGCAGATCGCGCAGCAGGATGGCCTGGCCGTTGAAACGATGCGCCAGTTGCTGCGCCCGCTCGAGCGTGCGGTTGGCCACGGTAATGGCGCGCGGATTGTGCGAGGCGAAGTGCGTCGCGCACAACTCGATCATTTCACCGGCGCCGACAAACAGGACTTTCTGATCGGAGATACTGGGGAAAATGCGCCCCGCGAGCTTCACCGCAGCAGCCGCCATTGAAACCACGTTGGCGCCTATGCCGGTGTTGGTGCGCACCTCCTTGGCCACGGCAAAGGTGCGTTGAAACAGCTTGTGCAGCAGCGTTCCCAGGGTTCCGGCCTGCGACGCAGTCTGCACCGCGTCCTTCAGTTGACCGAGGATCTGCGGCTCCCCGACAACCATGGAATCGAGTCCGGAAGCCACGCGGAAAGCGTGGCGGACGGCCTCACGCTCTGGCAGCGTGTAAACAAAGGGCTTGAGCTGCTGCGCCGGCATGTGGTGATAAGCGGCCAGCCAGTCGAGCGCCTGCAGGGGCTCCCCGGTCACGCAATACAGTTCGGTGCGGTTGCAGGTTGAAAGGATGGCCGCTTCGCTCACTGGCCCGCCGCGCACCAGTTGCGATAGTGCAGGCTGCAGGTTTTCGGCGGCGAACACCACCTTCTCGCGCACGGCGAGCGGGGCTGTGGTGTGGTTCAGTCCGAGGGTGAGCAGTTGCATGGCACGCGGGATTATAGCCGAAGGGGGCATTTCCCCCGGCAACCGGACAGGCCGTGCGGCCGCGGCACGCATTGGAGGGAATGACCAGGGCACACTCACATTCCGCCTGGAAACCCGCGTTGATACTGGGTTTCAGACGATGCGAATTTCCGAGTTACCGCAAAAGTTACCCCCGCTTGGCGTTCAGACGGGGCCGCCGCCAAGCATCTCATTCTTGAAAGCGTCCGCTTGGGAGAGCATGCCGTTTGAAATTCGCTCCCACAGAATCCGGGGGAAGTCTGTTGCAAGGCGCTTTTCCACCGCTCGGAGCGATGGCGGGACACTTTCGATCAACGCCTGCATCTTGTCCCATACAGTCGGTACGCCGCTCTTGTCGGCCAGCTCGCGATAGTGGCGAGCGCAAATTTCCCTCAGCCTGTAATGCATATTCTTGGCACGCAAGCCCATCGCCAGCCGCGCTTTCTGCGGCGAAAGCGAACTGGTGCCGTGACCGATGACGGGCCAAGCCGAGAGCACGTCGTAGAGAGGTGTCAGGCGATAGCTGTCACCTGCGTTGAGGAACACGGAAAAGTTTTTCGCGTGTCCATCTGTCGCAGCAAGCAGCCAGAAGGCGAGTTGCACCAACAGGAATTGCTCGCGGTCCGCGTTGGGCGAGGCGCTACCAGAGAGCAGTTTCAACGCGTCTTCTATTCCAGGTCCGCCGTCGGATTCGTATTTTTTGTCAGGCGGTATCGCAAGCGCCTGGCAAAAATCTTCCTGGGGCAGCCTCGCGATCCATCGCTCGTCCATCCACTGGCGGTCAAAGCGCTCGACGACGAGCACCTTCTGCGTGCCAAAGACCGCAATTTCGGTTTTCGCCACTGCAAAGCCAAGCTCGCGAAGAATTTGCGCGCAGAGCCATTCATTCTCGACCGACTCCGACATGTCGAGCTGCAGTCCTCCCCCGACAACGCCGAGCGGCAACTTCAATATATGAGTCGTCGGGGTTGCTCCCTTTGGGCGGAACCACTTTCCGTGCCGGCACAGGAGGGCCGTCTTTTCCTGGGCGCCCGCTATCGAGATGCGAAATTCCTCAGTATCCTCGTTCATGCCCGGCAATGGTTCAGCGGTGACGCTGCGCAGAAGACGCTCGACCTCGGCATCGTTGACCGGCACGCCATCAACCCGGTCGAATCCTTCTGGGGCAGTCTCCGGCGGCAGCAGTTGAACGGCGCCTACGCAATCGCGCCCGATGGCAGTCAACAGTTCAAACGCTTCGGTACCGCGGGTGCGAAAGCGCGCGCTGAGCCGGCGGCGGATGTTGTCGTTTTCAGGCAGCAGATTCTCGAAGTAGCTCGAAACGGATGCGCCGCTAATCTCGCGAGACGGGCCGATAGGGAGTGACAGCGAAAGCGAGCGCCGCCGCGGGGAATGCAGCCAGGTTTCCTCATAGGTCAGGCGATGACCACCCGTGCGGGTCCGCGACCACACCCCGACCGGTTCGCCGTTCATCCAGACGTTGAGCTCTGTACTCACCAAGAGCCTTTCGGCGTCGTGTCCGGCTTGGATGCCTCGTCAGGCCGCGAATCACGCAGCACGATATGTGTGTCCAAGGCGGTGAGCAGCTTGAACAGTTGCGCGACACTCACAACCGAGGGGTCCCGCTCGATTTCAGCAATGCGAACCTGTCCTATGCCCAGCAACTTGCCAAGCTGCGTCTGGGTCAGACCCTTGGTCTTGCGCAACGCGCGCAACTGTTGCCTGATTTGGTCTGGGAAACGGATCGGGTAGTCCATTGGAGAATGATATCGCCTTTAGACGATAATGTAAACAAATCGCTTTAAAACGATTATTATATCGTTTAAAACATATATATCCATACTATCGCATTATGGCGATAATATCGTGCAGTGCCTACTCAGCCAGAAATTTCAAGTACCACAAAGCCAAGATCGGCCAAGATCGGCCCCGATTTGACCCGGCACACCCGCTATGACAACCTGGCTCAGCGCTTTGCCTCGTTCATCGCCTTGGTTGCTGCCTTCGTTTGATTAAATTGAATGTCAAAAGAGCCTCGATACAGCGTTTGCTTGCAATGTGCTGGCACGCAAGCCCCAAAGCAAAAAAGCCCAGGTCGGAGAGCTGGGCTAAGTGATTAACGCTAAAAGCTAAATATGGTGGCCAGGGACGGAATTGAACCGCCGACACGCGGATTTTCAGTCCGCTGCTCTACCAACTGAGCTACCTGGCCGTCTTTGGAATAGGCCTCCCCGGACGGGGAGACGCGCAAAGGAGGCCGAATTATACGGGAAAGCCCCAATACAGCCAAGACTGGCTGAAGCGGGCCGAAGGTCCCGCGCCGGGAGAACCGCCTAACGCCGCTGCCGGTCGAGCAGGCGTTGCGAGTCTGCCGCTTCAATCAGGTCATTGACTGTTCGAGGGGCTTGCATAGCGGCGTGATGCAGCAACACCTGCAGCAATTGCGCAGTCGCCAGCGCGTCGGCAAATGCGTGGTGGCGGCTGATGTTGACAATGCCGAAGTCATGCAACCAGTCATCGAGCCCCTTGCGGTGATGGTTCCGCCCAAACCCAGCCTGCGCCTCGAGCAGTGACGGGGCAAGCCAGGCAAGGTCCAGCCACGACCTGCGAAAACGCTCACCCAGATAGCGCCGCATCGCCCTGTCTATCATGATCTCGTCAAACGGCGAGTGAAAACCCACCAGCGGCGATTTGCCGGCGTATTCGAGAAATTGCAGCAATACCTCACGCGGATCAGAGGCGCCGGTTTGCACGCTCCCGCCTATGCCGTGCACCAGAATATTGTCATCGCTACTGACCCTGTCCTGACGCAACACTGCGTAAAAGCTGTCAGCCAGCACAATGCCCGAATCGAACACGGCAGCGGCACCGATGGCGATGAGCCTGTCATGGTGCACGTCGAGTCCACTGGATTCGACATCGACAACGACGTAGCGTGGGTGCAGCCGCGCTGAGGCGAGGTCCGGTTCTTCAAGGCGGCGCCATGCTTCGAGCCGCCGGGTCTGCGCCGGCGACAGTTGCACGCTGCGGCCGAACAGCCGCCCGATCAGACTCATAACCGGAAGTCGAGCGCAAGCCGCGTTTGCAACTTTCGCGCCTGTAGAAAGGATTCCTTCAGGATGCGCCGGTCCAGTTCGTTGAGCGTATCCGGATCAATGCGATTGGGGTTGGCGCCGCTGTCCGCGCCCGCATGCTGATGGCGCAGGCGCAGCAGCAGGATAAAGTGATAGGCATCCACCATGGCCTCGAGTTCGGCTGCGGGCAGGTGCACCTTCGCGGCTGACAGGCGCAGGCGCATCGCGGTATTCGTCTGCGCGAGGCCGCTGGCAAGCGCATAAATCCTCGCCACGTCGACAAACAGCCGCGCACCCTGCGTCTTGAGGTCTATGGTGGGGGGCTCACCCGCCGCGCCCGACGTGGCAAAGCCGCTGAAAAATCCCAAGGGCGGTCGCGACTCCAGCGCATTCACCGCCATCGCCCGCAAAAAGCGCTGGTTGTCAGTGACCTGCGCGGACAGGTGCGAGCGCAATCCGAATGCCAGCGATTCGTCGCCCCAGAGAGCGCGGAAATCGTAAAATATGCTCGATTGGAGCAAGGCCCTGGGCAGTGGATCGCGTATCCAGTCGGCGAATTTTTCGCGCCATTCTCCGGCGCTGAGACACCACAATGGGTTACCGGCCATGATGCCCCCCTTGCATAAAGGGAAACCGCATTGGTCCAGTGCCTGGTTCACCGCCTGCGCAAAGGGCAGCAGACGCGCCCGGGCCTCTGCCACCGGCAGGGTCGTGGAAAAAATGATGCCGTTGTCCTGGTCGGTGGCGAGCGTCTGTTCCAGCCGCCCTTCGCTGCCCAAGGCAATCCAGCACAACTGCAATCCGGCGAGGTCATGCCGCTTCGACTCGAGATCGAGGACGCGGCAGGTGAGCCTGTCATTGAGGGTCGCAACGATGCGCGCAAGATGCTCCGCACCCATGCCTTGGGCGATCATGTTGCGCGCAAGCTTGCGGACATCCGCCGCAGCCCGGACCAGATCGTGTACGCCGCTTGCGGCGCCAATCGAATGAATGATGTCGCGCATGCTGGTGCGCTGCAGCGCAAACAGCGCGCGCTCCGACACCACGCCGAGCAATCCGGTTTCATCGGCGATCAGCACGTGGCGTATCCCCATCTCCGCCATCAGCACCGCAGCCTCCGCTGCGCTGGCCGTCGGCGGAAGACTTCTCGGGGACGCCGTCATGAAATCCGCGACCGGGCGTTGCACATCCAGACCTCCGGCCACGGCGTGCCTGAAAAGGTCGCGCTCGGTGAAAATGCCCAGTGCGTGACCGCCCTCGTCAATGATGACGATCGACCCGACATTGCCCCGCCACATCGTCTCCAGGGCGCTGCGCAGGCTGTCAGCAGGCTTGCAGACTACCGGCGGCCCGCCTGTGAGTTCGCGCAGCGCCGTGTTGAGCGGTTGCCGTCCCGCCGACTGCTGCGCATACAAGGCCTGCAACTGGTCGCGCGATTGCTGCAACAAGACACTCGCGCGGCTGTTGCAAAACGCCTGGAAGGGCTGGCTGCGACGGGCCAGCTCCTCGATCGTTGCGGCATCCACCTCGTAGCAAAACGCGTCCTCGATCGCCGTATAGACGTGCCGTGGGGGCCGCGCACCAATGACGGCGGTGAGCGGGAAGCATTCCCCTTCCGCGTACTCCAGGGTGGCTGATCCGGGCATACTGTCATCGAGCGGCGCACTGCCGACGAGGCCTTTCTGGACGATATAAAGCCGCCGCGCGACACCGTGCTGGGGACCGATGATGTACTTGCCCCTGGCAAAATAACAAAGTCGCAGCCTTTCGGTGAGAAACACCAGTGCCGGCAGGTCCATACGGTCGAAGGGCGCATGGCGGCGCAGGCCTTCAATCATTGCATCCAGAGCAACCTGCGGCATTCCGGTCATATCCGCCCTTTCGTTCGGGTCAAAAACGCGCCAGCTCATCGCCCGCACGGGCGCGCACGCAACTGCTTGAGCGAACCCAAATCAGACGGCATCCGGCCTTGCAATCGTCGCGTCAATTATAAATAATGGGGCGATTCCGGTCTGCGCAGCGACCTGCTTTCGCGCGCGGCCCGCCTCAAACCGCGCCCGCCCGGGCGCCACAACCGGCCTTCACATGAATGAACGTCTGCATCCCTGGCTTCACTACAATTTCGGGCAGTTGCTTTCGGTGTTCAGGCGTCACGGACAAGCCATTGCTGCATACCAGCGCGCCATCGCGCTCGACCCAGGTTACGCCGCTGCATGGCGCTGCATCGGATTCCTTCGGGCGGAGGGCAAAAATCACGGTCCCGCGCTCGATGCCCTGAACGAAGCCCTGCGGCTTGAGCCCGGCGATGACACAACGCGTTTCAACATCGGCTTCATCCTGCATGAGCTGAAACGCTACCCCGAAGCCATCACCGAGTTCGAGACGGTGCTCAGGACATCCCCCAAACACGACCGCGCCTGGTATGGCCTCGGTCTTTGCCGCCTGCAAAGCGGAGAACCTGAAAACGCCGCAGTCGCCCTAAAGGAAGCGACGCAATTGCAGCATTTCAACCCGCATGCCGGCTATCACCTCGCGCTCGTCTATCACCAGCTCGGAAGGGACGACGACGCAATGGCTGAATATCAGCGCATTCTTTCCTTCGATCCAAAATGCGCGGCGTTGATCCGCAAGGATACAGGCATCGCCTGAGGCCCCGCGGCCGGCGATCGCGGCTGCAGACTCTTCCGGGCGAGCCTGCCGCACCAGAGGGGCCGGCCTTAACGGTTGCTCTTGCGCTCTATCATCGCCTGGCATTCGTCCAGCGATGCGGCACACAAGTCCGGCAGGACGAAAAAGAACAACATCAACCAAATCCAGAAAATAATCAGAAAGGCGACATAGGCCATGTGGTGGTCGACGACAATGCGCGGCGAAACCAGGCGCGCAACCCGCAGCAACGGCCGCGTCAGAACCTCGAATATCTGGTAGAAAATATTCTGTTGGCGCTTCTGACCTGCAAGCAAATACAGCAGACCACGACCGAGCAGGAAAAATCCGGACAGTTCGAGCAAGGCTTTCACGATCAAGGCGACGCCAAAGGCACTCATTCTCTCTCCGGAAAAACAAAGCCCGGCAGAGCCGGGCTTTGTTGGCGTAACAACGATATTACGTCGCCTGCGTATTGATATCGCCCTTCAGATGCGGGTAACGGACATGGTCCACCAGTTCCTGCACATCCTTTGACGGCGCTGGAGTGAGCAGGCTGACGATGATGATCACCGCGATACCAACCGGCACCCCGAACAATCCGGCCGAAATCGGCTGGATGTCCCACCAGATGGCATCGGCGATCGGGCGTGTCACCCCGAAGATGCTGCGCAACCAGGGCTGGGTCTGCGTCATATAGAAGAAAGTCGTACCCAGGCCGGCAACCATGCCCAGGCAGGCTCCCCACTTGTTGGCCCGCCGCCAGAAAATGCCGAGCACCAGTGCCGGGAAAAACGCCGCCGCCGCAAACGAGAAAGCCGCGCTCACCAGGAACAGGATATCGGCAGGCTTTTGTGCCGCAACAGCCGCCGCAGCCAGCGCCACAACCAGCAACATGATTTTCGACAAGGTGACTCGACGTGCTGTCGAGGCGGTGGGGTCGATCATCTTGTAGTAGAGGTCGTGCGACAGCGCGTTGGCGATCGTCAGCAGCAAGCCATCCGCCGTGGACAGGGCCGCGGCCAGACCGCCCGCCGCCACCAGTCCTGATACGACATAGGGCAGACCGGCGATCTCAGGTGTGGCCAGCACGACGATATCGCCTCCAATGGCGATTTCCGCCAACTGCACGATCCCGTCCTTGTTGACGTCAAGCACCGCAAGCAGCGATGGATCCACTTTCTGCCATGCCGCCACCCACGCCGGTAGTTTCGCAAACTCCGATCCCACCAACAGCGTATAGACGTCAAACTTGACCAGCACCGCCAGCGCCGGGGCGGTGAAGTACAGCAGGAAGATGAAGAACAGCGACCATGTCACCGATTCGCGCGCCTGCTTCACCGACGGCGTCGTGTAATAGCGCATCAGGATGTGCGGCAACGCCGCAGTTCCCACCATCAGACAGAAAATCAGCGCGAGGAAGTTCTTTCTGGAAATGTCCCGCGCCTTTTCGTCCGCGCCCGGGAACGCCTCGGCATGCCGCAACGGCGGTCTTGACCGCGCGACCAGCCCCGCTTCCCTTGTCCACGCCGCCTTGGCCTCATCCGTGCTCTTGGGGAACCTGTCCACCGCATCCTGCGCAAGCTTTAACTGGTCGGCCGGCGCATTGGCGGTTTTCGCATCCTCAAGCACCTTCGCTACCTTGGCCTTTTCATCGTCATAGGATTTGGGCAGGCCCTTGAGTTTCTCGCTGCCGGCCTTGGCGCGCTCGGCAAATATGCCGCGCACTTCCTTTTCCTTCGGGTCGTCGATGAGTTGCTTCTCGCGCTCGGTCACCTTCTCCAGCACCTTGCCATAGACAAGTTGCGGGATGGGGAAGCCGGTGTGCTTCACCGACAGCCAGACCACCGGAATCGCATAAGCGACGATCAGCACGATGTATTGCGCCACCTGGGTCCAGGTCACAGCGCGCATGCCGCCGAGGAAAGAACAGACCAGAATACCGCTTAGCCCGAGGAAAATACCCAGTTCGAACGACACGCCAACCAGACGCGTAGTGATCAGGCCGACGCCGTAGATCTGCGCCACGACGTAGGTGAACGAGCACAGGATCGCGGCAAAAATGCCTATCGAGCGCGCGAGGTGGCCGCCGTAACGCGCACCAAGAAAGTCAGGAATCGTAAACTGCCCGAACTTGCGCAGGTAGGGCGCGAGGAACAAAGCCACAAGGCAGTAACCGCCGGTCCAGCCCATGATAAAGGCGAGTCCGCCGTAGCCGGTCAGGTAAAGTGTTCCTGCCATGCCGATGAACGATGCTGCGCTCATCCAGTCCGCGCCGGTCGCCATGCCGTTGAACACGGCGGGCACCCTCCGACCAGCCACATAAAACTCGGCCGCATCCGCGGTTCGGCTCATTATGCCGATTCCAGCGTACAAGGCCACCGTGACAAACAAGAATATGTAGCCGATCCAGGCTCGGGGGAGCCCCATCTGTTCTGCAATCGCAAGAATAATTACGAAAGCCAGAAAGCCGCCGGTGTACCAGCCATAGGTTTTTTTGAGAAACGACTTGAATTCGCTCTGGGTCTGGGTTGCCATGATCAGTCCTCCTCGCCTTCTGCCACACCAAATTCCTGGTCCAGCTTGTTCATGTAACGCGCGTAGAACCAGATGATGACGACATAAACTACCAGCGCACCCTGTCCGCCCATCCAGAAGGCGAACGGCCAGCCGAAGAAGTTGAAGGAAAGGTCGCGGGCGAGATAGCCGACGACGTAGGTGACGATTGCCCAGATTGCGAGCAGAACCAGCGTGATGGTAACGTTCTTGCGCCAGTACTCGTGATGCTTCGCGGTGAGTTCCATGAATCCTCCTTTGGCTGAAACGCTTTGTATGTTTTGTACGTATGCGACAACTCTGGCGGTTGCCTTTTTGCAGTAGTGTAACGTTATCGTCGCCAGCTTACACCAGACTTACGCGCGAGCATTCTGCGGACCGGTTGCATATTGCGTCGCAACATCGGAATAGCTGCGCGGCGCCTCGAACCGCCATCAAATCAGGTCGAGCGCACCGGCAAAGCCGCCGATCAGCGTCAGCGCAACGGACAGCGCGAGACAGACTATGGCCACATACTCTGCGGCATCCCCCTTCTTCACCGCCAGCACCAGCACCAATCCGGTACTCATGCCGTAGAGGGCCGGGCCGACGGCAAGAATCGTCGCCGGAACCAGCACAGGGACCAGCAGCAGCACGCCGGCAAGCAGCAGGGGCGTGGCGGCATAGGTGGCCACCAGCAGCGAACGCGACCAGTCCCTCGCGACACGATACATTGGCGCGACCACCCAGATCGACACCGCAACAAGCAACACACCCAGAATAACGCCGCTGAAAGTTACCGCGCCGATGTGCAGAACACGCAGGGGCGACAGCGCCACTGCCTGCTCACCGCGCGCGCCAAACAAGCCGAACGCGGCAAGCCCGGCCATCCAGCAAAGGGCCGGTACACAGGCAAGCAGCAGCAAATACCCCGCCAAAGTCCCCGCAGTAACGGGTGTCGCGGCAATGACACCCCATTCCCGCGACGGATGGCGCAGCAGTCGCAAGGCCCTTGCGGCAGCCCCGGTCACGGCCGATGACAAAGCATGCAAGCGCGCAGTACCTCGTCAGCCAGGCAGGAATCTGGCGAGAATGAAGGCACTGCGCTCGGCCACGCGCTCGGCCTTTTTTACGCCGGCAAGCCCGCGCACGATCTGCTCCGCCCGCTCACTCGCCTTGATGAATTCTTCACGCGTAGCGGAATTTTCGAGGGGACCGGTAAAACTGTCGGCGTCGGGGCCGAGATATTCATGCATCAGGCGGCACAACCCGGACACCGCCTCGGCGTAGCCCTCTTGTCGCTGCGCCGAGGCGCGCGCCGCCGCCGCGCCCTGGGGTGTCAGGCCTGCATCGCCGCTTGGCGCCAGCGCTGCGACGAAACCCTGCTCGACAAGCGCCCCAAGGCTCGCCGCCATTTCGTCCATTCCGCCCAGGCGTGCCAGCACGTCACCCACGGTTTTCTGGCCATCGACCAGGATCAACAGCGTACGCAGCTTTTGCGGCAAGCCGCTCGCTCGGGTCCTGACCTCGTCAACGCCTTTCGCCGTCTTCGCCAATACCTGCATTGCATCCATCAGCCCCTCCTCCGAAAAGCATGACCGCTGCCTCGCGTTGGGCGTACCGTATTTGCGGCAGTTCGAAAACAATCATGCCACAGCAAGGTCCGCCGACGCGCCGGCGCATCATGCCGCACGCGCTTTACCGCCGCGCAACTGCTGCGGCCGGGCGCGGCTGCGCGGAAAAATCAACCGTACCAGGGTGCCATGATCGTGCGCATTGGCATGAAGCTGCACACTGGCGTGATGCACCTCGGCAATACCACGCACGATCGCCAGGCCGAGGCCCGAGCCTTCCGCCTCCGTGCCAAGGACACGATAAAAGCGCTCGAATACCAATTCACGCTCGGCCGCCTCGATGCCGATGCCATTGTCCTCGACCTCAAGCAACACCTGATCCGCCACTCTGATGCGCGCGGTTACACGCCCCCCTGCGGGCGTGTAACGGATGGCGTTGTCAATGAGATTGCTGACCAGTTCATGCAGCAACACCGCGTTGCCTTCGATCCAGGCACGTTCCTGCGCCTGCTCAAAGCCCAGGTCGATGCGCTTTGCCATCGCCTGGTCCACCCATTCGTGGGTTGTTTCCCGCAACAACTTGTCGAGATCCAGCCTTACCATGGCCGGCGCATCGCTGTCGGCGCGCGCCAGCGCCAGCAACTGGCTGATCAGCCTTGACGCGCGATCGGCCCCGGCGGCGATCTGCCGCAGGGAATGCTGCAAGCCGACCTGATCGCGCTGGCGCAGCGCAAGTTCCGCCTGGGTCTTGAGCCCCGCCACCGGCGTGCGCATCTGGTGGGCCGCGTCCGACACAAAGCGCTCCTGCACCTTGAAACTGGTACGCAGGCGTTCCATCACCTCATTGATCGCCCGTATCAGCGGACGCACTTCCTCCGGCGCATCGGCCTCGGGTATCGGCGACAAATCCTGCGGCTTGCGATCGAGTATCGACTGGCGCAATTCGGTCAGCGGTTCGATGCCTTTTCCCAGACCAAACCACACCAACATCAGCGCAAGCGGCACGATGATGAATTGCGCCGTCAGCACGCCCCCGATGATCTGGCTGGCGAGCATGGTGCGCTTTTCGTCGGTCTCGGCGACCTGCACCAGCACCGCCCCGGTCAGCCCCGATATCTGCGCGAACATGTAGGCGACGCGAACCTCCCGGTTGTGCAAAAAATCACCACGAAAATAAACGCGCTGGGGTTCGATCTCCGGCATGAACTCCACCGATGGCAGGCCGCGCTCCCCCTCCAGCACTTCGTTCCTCAAACCACGCACCTGGTAGCTTTTTTCAGCGATTTCGCCGGACACCAGAATCGCCCGGGCGGCGGCATAAAGGTTGACGTTCACCGTCCCGTCGTAATAACTGAGTTGGCGCGACAGCGCCACAACGCTGTCCTTGAGTTCGCGGTCGTAGGCGGTGTTGGCGATGGACGTCGCGAGGGCGTATTCGAGGGCCATGCTGATCGGCCATAACATCAGCAATGGCGCCAGCATCCAGTCCAGTATCTCGCCGAACAGCGAAGGGTGGCGATGGTGCTTGTCCTGCGAAAAAAAACGCAATGGCACGATAGGTCCTAATGTCGCAGCGCCGCCGACCAGCGGCCGCTGCGGGGCCGGGGCCAAGTATTGCTAGGCGCCGGCCGGTTTCTCAAGACAGTAACCGAGGCCGCGCAAGGTGAGTATCTTGATCCCGCCCGACTCGATTTTTTTGCGCAGGCGGTGAATGTAGACCTCGATGGCGTTGGTGCTGACCTCCTCACCCCATTCGCACAAATGATCGACCAACTGCTCTTTGCTGACCATGCGCCCGACGCGCTGCAGCAGTATCTCGAGCAGGGCGAGTTCCCGCGCCGACAACTCAAGCACGACCTCGCCAACCTTGGCGACCTTGCCGACCTGGTCGTAGGAAAGCGGACCGTGCTGCAGCAATGTCGATCCGCCGGCCTGGCCGCGGCGCGTCAGCGCGCGCACCCGCGCCTCAAGCTCCTGCAGCGCAAACGGCTTGGCGAGGTAGTCGTCGGCGCCAAGGTCGAGCCCGCGCACCCGGTCGGCGATGCCCTCTAGCGCGGTAAGGATCAGCACCGGCAGCTTGGAGCCGCGCGCGCGCAGGCGACGCAGCACTTCCAGGCCGGTGAGCCTGGGCAGCCCCAGGTCGAGGATGATCAGGTCGAACTGTCCCGCCGACAGCGCGCGGTCGGCCTCGGCACCGTCCTTGACGCCGTCCACGGCATAGCCGGCCTGACGCAATGAGCGCATCAAGCCGTCTGCCAGAATCGAATCGTCTTCAGCGATCAGAAGGCGCATGATCTTTCCCCCGCCGGTCCCGGCGCCCCGGAAACGGGCGCAGGTAGATGATTATTGTTATGCCGACCAGACTTTCAAGACAACAGTGTAACAAGAGCAGGCCTGCAAACAAAAAACCCGGCCAAAGCCGGGTTTTTTGTTTGCAGCTGCCGGATTGGTCGGCGCTTGCGTCCGTTCGAATCCGGCCAGCCATTCCCGCGGCAAAGCCGCGGGGAATGGCGGGACTTACATGTCCATACCGCCCATGCCGCCCATACCGCCCATGCCACCCATGCCACCACCCATGCCACCCATTCCGCCACCGGAAGCCGCCTTGTCTTCGACAAGTTCAGCCACCGCGCAGTCGGTAGTCAGCAGCAGACCGGCGATCGACGCCGCGTTTTGCAGCGCGGTGCGGGTCACCTTGGTCGGATCAACCACGCCCATTTCAACCAGGTCGCCGTAGGTGTCGGTCGCGGCGTTGAAGCCGTAGCTGCCCTTGCCTTCGACAACCTTGTTGACGACCACGCTCGGCTCGGCACCGGCGTTGGAAACGATGGCGCGCAACGGCTCCTCCAGCGAACGCTGGACGATCTTGATGCCGGCTTGCTGGTCTTCGTTGTCACCCTTGAGCTTGTCGATGGCCGAACGGGCGCGCAGCAGAGCCACGCCACCACCGGCAACAATGCCCTCTTCAACGGCGGCACGGGTTGCGTGCAGCGCGTCTTCGACACGGGCCTTCTTCTCTTTCATCTCGATTTCGGTGGCGGCGCCAACCTTGATCAGCGCAACACCGCCGGCGAGTTTCGCCACGCGCTCCTGCAGCTTTTCACGGTCGTAGTCGCTCGTCGCCTCGTCGATCTGCACGCGGATGTTCTTGACGCGCGCTTCGATGGTCTTGGCTTCGCCGGCGCCGTCGATGACGGTGGTCTCTTCCTTGCCGACTTCGATGCGCTTGGCCTGGCCGAGATCCTTGAGGGTGATTTTTTCCAGCGTCAGGCCGACTTCCTCGGCGATCACCTGGCCACCGGTCAGGATGGCGATGTCCTCGAGCATGGCCTTGCGGCGGTCACCGAAACCGGGGGCCTTGACGGCGCAGGTCTTGAGGATGCCACGCAGGTTGTTGACAACCAGGGTTGCCAGGGCCTCGCCCTCGACGTCCTCGGCGATGATCAGCAGCGGACGGCCGGCCTTGGCCACTTGCTCCAGGATCGGCAGCAGGTCGCGGATGTTGGAGATCTTCTTGTCGTGCAGCAGCACGAAAGGATTGTCCAGCACGGCGATCTGCTTGTCCGGGGTGTTGATGAAGTAGGGCGACAGGTAACCGCGGTCGAACTGCATGCCTTCGACGACTTCGAGCTCGCTTTGCAGGCCCTTGCCGTCTTCAACCGTGATGACGCCTTCCTTGCCGACCTTGTCCATCGCGTCGGCGATGATCTTGCCCACTTCGGCGTCGGCGTTGGCCGAGATCGAACCGACTTGCGCGATTTCCTTGCTGGTGGTGCAGGGCTTGGAGATCTTTTTCAGCTCTTCGACGACGGCGATGACCGCCTTGTCGATGCCGCGCTTGATGTCCATCGGGTTCATGCCGGCGGCAACGAACTTCATGCCTTCGCGCACGATGGCCTGGGCCAGAACGGTTGCCGTCGTGGTGCCGTCACCGGCCACGTCCGAGGTCTTGGAAGCAACTTCCTTGACCATCTGCGCGCCCATGTTCTGAAACTTGTCCTTGAGTTCGATTTCCTTGGCAACCGACACACCGTCCTTGGTGATGGTCGGGGCGCCAAAAGAGCGCTCCAGAACAACGTTACGGCCCTTGGGGCCGAGGGTCACCTTGACCGCGTTGGCGAGGATGTTGACACCCTCGAGCATTTTGGTGCGTGCATCTTCATGAAAACGTACGTCTTTAGCAGCCATGTTTAGCTCCTGTAATGATTGGGGTTACTGCAATGTTGAGCCGAAAGCGCTGTATCAAGCGACTTTCTTGGCAGCCGTGGCGGCGCCTTCGAGAACGCCCATGATGTCTTCCTCGCGCATCACGAGGAGCTCTTCGCCGTCGACTTTGACGGTCTGGCCGGAGTACTTGCCGAACAGCACACGGTCGCCGACCTTGAGGTCAACGGCGTGTTGCTTGCCAGCGTCATCACGCTTGCCCGGGCCCACGGCCAGGACTTCGCCCTGATCGGGCTTTTCACCGGCGCTGTCGGGGATTACGATACCGCTGGCGGTTTTGCGCTCTTCTTCGAGACGCTTGACGATGACACGGTCGTGCAAGGGACGGATTTTCATGAGAAATTCTCCTCTATCCTAGGTTGGTTAGTAGTCACAAACAGGAAGTTTATAACCGGGAAGCCTGGGGGGTTTACGTGCTGGTTCGCTGCTAGCACTCACCCCATGCGAGTGCTAATTATATAGACGAAGCCACCCGAATTCAAGAGTCCGGTCAAAAGATAGGGACCATCCCGGCGCAGCATCCCACCGCCGTTGCCGCCCGCATTTGGCCGCATTTGGCCGCAGGCGTCCGCGACGGGGGGCGGGCTGGCATACTTTGCAGCCATGTTCCAACGCCAACTAAAATGTCGTCGCGCCCCCGCCATGCTGCGGCCCGGTTCCGTCCTGCTTGCCACCGCGCTGCTTGTCGCCGCGTTGCTTGTCGCCG
>CAYLPI010000041.1:0-26163 GCA_964385505.1 uncultured Bordetella sp. | reverse complement strand
GCGCTCTGTGTTGTAGCAGCCAATGTACTCAATGATCACCTGGTGCGCCAGCACTGCCAGCCGACGAGGGTCAGCATCAGGCCGGCCAGGATCAAATGCGGCCCGCCCAAGGCGCCCAGGAGTGTCGCGATCTGCTCCCCCCGAAGAGGCCCAACCCGACAGGCAGAAAGCGCCCGCGCGCGATCTCTGGCTGTCCCGTCCATTTGGGAAATACCGTCAGCAGGAAGTCAAAGGAAAAGCTCGGCAACATCTGGTACTACATCACGACGGCGTGCAGCCAGCCGGCGTATGGCGTGGCCTGCGGCATTGCAAACGCGGGCCAGCGCGCGGCGACCAGTCACGCGGCCCACCAGGTCATCGCCAGCAGCAGGCTACTGGCGATGACGAAGAACATCAGCCGATTGGGCGCGCTGGCCAGCAAACGCGCTGAAGGCAGCGCCGGCTTCGGTGTCGAACCGGCTTGCGTCCCCGTGCTCATCGAACGCGGTGCTTGCAGTGGATGGGCCGGTGCCCCGGCCCGAGTCGACCGCCGCACACGTCCGCCAGCGGGTTTAGCTGAAGGATCCTGTTCAAATCTCGTCCCGTGCAACTGTTGCAGCGAGCAACGGCTCACGCCTGGGTGCTATCCACAGGCGCAACACAAACCATGCCAGCGCGACCGCACCCACGCTGAAGAGAATGTCGCCAGGCATACGCATCCAGATCAGCAGTTCCACGATGGGTTTCTGCATGAACTCTGCCGAGCGCGCATACCAATAGCCATGTTCGATCGCGGCCAGCAGCTGCATCGTTCCCAACGGCAGCAATGTCAGCAAGCCCATCAGCGCCAGACCGATGTTGAGCGTCCAGAACGAGAGTTTCAACACCTTGGTGTCCCACACCATCTGGCCACGCAACCCGCGCAGGCAGAACAGCACCAGCGCGATGCCCAGCATTCCGTAGACGCCGAACAGGGCAGTATGGGCATGCAGTGCGGTCAGGTTGAGACCCTGCATGTAGTACAACGACAGTGGCGGATTGATCAGGAAGCCGAACAGGCCCGCACCCACCAAATTCCAGAACGATACCGCGATGAAGAACATCACCGGCCAGCGGTAGTGCGCCATCCACGGCGTGGCCTTGCTGAGCTTCCAGGTGTGGTACGCCTCAAAGCCCAGGTAGGCCAGTGGCACCACCTCCAGCGCACTAAAGCTTGCGCCCAGTGCCACCACCGCGATGGGCGTGCCCACGAAGTACAGATGGTGCAGTGTGCCCAGAACGCCGCCTGCCATGAAGACAATGGTGGCGAACAGCACTGCGATGTTGGCGGTGGACGTCCTGACCAAGCCCAATCGGGTGAAGATGAGCGCCATCACGGCGGTGGCGAATACTTCGAAGAAGCCTTCCACCCACAGGTGCACCAGCCACCAGCGCCAGTACTCGACTTCCGAGATGTGGGTGTGCTCGCCCCACATCAGCGCAGCGGCATAGAACAGACCGATGGCAACGGTGGACAAAAACAGCAGGGCGACGATGGACTTGGAATCGCTCCCCGGCCCTTTCAATATCGGCCACAGCGAGCGGCCCACCAGGGTCACCCACAACATCAGGCCAATGAACAGATACCACTGCCAGAAGCGGCCCATGTCGGCGTACTCCCAACCCTGGTGCCCGAACCAGAAGTTGAATTCGAGCGGCATGATCTGCATCACGGCGAACCACTGGCCGGCGAAGCCGCCGACCACAATCAGCAGCAGCGACACCCACAGGAAATTAACCCCGAAACGCTGGTACTTGGGCTCATGGCCCGATAGCGCTGGCCCGATGTACAAGCCGGTCGCCAGCCACGCGGTGGCGATCCACAGGACCGCCAGTTGCGTATGCCAGGTGCGGGCCAGCGAATAGGGCAGGTAATTGGACAGTGCGAAGCCGTAGGCCTCCTGGCCTTCGACCTGGTAGTGCGCAGTGATCGCGCCCAACAGGATCTGCACCAGGAACAGCGCAAGCACCACCCAGAAGTATTTGGACGTAGCGCGCATCGAGGGCGTAATCCGCAGCAGGGCAAACGGATCGCTGGTTGGGACGGTGTGCTCTTTCTCGCCGCGTCCGTGGGTCACCGCGTAGTGCCAGCCCAGAATCGCGATGCCCGCAATCAGGAACAGCACGCTGAACGCCGACCACACCCACAGTGCCGGCGGCGGTGTGTTGCCCACCAGCGGCTCGCTGGGCCAGTTGTTGGTGTAGGTCACCTTCTTGCTGATCACGCCTGCCTGAGCCGGCACCAGGGTTGCCGCGCCGGCTTCAGCGCGTTCGGTCGTGGCGGCCCAGGCCGTCCACCAGAAGAAGGCCGTGAGGGAGCGTCGGTGTTCCAGCGTTCCCACAGTGCTGTCCTTCATCGCATAAGCTTCGCGCAACTCTGCAGTGGCGGGGTCGTTGCCGAACAGGCTGATGTAATGCGCGGAGACACTGGATAACGCCGCCGCGCGATCCTGGGTCAGGGTGATGGTCCTGCCCGCAGGGTCATAGGTGTTGGCCCGCATCATCTCCTGCAGGCGGCCGCGCAGAGCGGCCTGTTGTTCCGCAGGCAAGCGCGCATAGGTGGCGCTGCCGTCGCCCCGGCGCGCCCATATGTCCAGCACCTCGGTAGCTTCGCGATGCAGCCAGTCCGCGCTCCAGTCGGGTGCGACGTAAGCGCCATGGCCCCAGATCGAGCCGAGTTGCATGCCGCCCATCGACTGCCAGACCTGCCGGCCCTGCTCGATATCGGCGCGGGTAAAGATGACCGCCCCATCCTGCGCCACCACTTTCTCGGGCATGGGTGCGGCGGCGCGGAAGATCTCTCCACCCGCCCAGAGCAAGACCGAAAACGAACAGACCAGCAGTACGGCCAGCGCGGTCCACAGCTTGCGTGTGTTGTTCATGACGCCTCCAGTGCGAGTGGGAGTGGGAGTACGAGTACGTTCAGGAAGGGCCGGGCCATCCGGACGGCAGCGTGGCCAAGGTCACCAAGGTCAGCTGTGATCGCGTCACCGTCATCCCGGATCTCGGTTGGAATGAATCGAAAATCGGTGATGACAGGCTCCTGGCTGGGTTTGGGTAGGCTGCGCTCCAACGCGCAATTTTGGTTGGCTGGAACGGCGGTGTCTGTGTGAGGACGCACATAGGTAGTTTTATTGATTAAGCGCGTGCTGCATGACGCCGGCGGCGTCCGGCACGTGGCCGATGCCGAGGATCACCGTGATCGCCAGCGGCACGGTCATCGAAAAACCGATGAAGGAACCGAAGGTCACGATGTAAAAAAGGGTCACCCATCAGCCCCGCTGAGACGCAGGCGAAAATTCTGGAGGGACCTGTCCACTTGTGCATGGGTACTTGTGTGTTTTGGCGCACGAAGTGCGGTTCTCACCACGTAGGGGCGCCCGGAACGCACTTGGCTGCTGAGCTTGGCCTGTCGCTCCAGCAAGGTGCGCTTGTCCTTCACTTCTGCCCATGCACCGGCGTCGGGCGCAGCCGCTTTCTTCACCACGATCGGCTTTCACCCCCTCGCAAGCGTGACATTGAGGGCAATAAAGTCAGATTGGTCTTGCGGTACATCCTCTTCCGCGAATATCGCATTCACCGGACATTCGGGCACGCAGACCGCGCAATCGATGCAGGCGTCTGGATCGATGGCCAAGAAATTCGGGCCTTCGCGAAACGCGTCGGTCGGGAAAAACTGTTGGCTATCGGCGTATCCATGACCTGCTGCGGCCGCAGTTTCCCCAAGTGAACCACAAACGCGTGTATCGGCTCTACAGCGCGGCCAATCTGGCGGTGAGGAAGCGTAAAAAGGTTAAACGGCCGACGAACGAACGGGTGCCGCTGCAGATCGCCCGGCGCGTCAATGAGGTGTGGAGCATGGACTTCGTGAGCGATAGCCTGGCGAACAGCCGGCGCATCAAGTGCCTGACCGTGGCCGATGACTTCAGTCACGAGTGCGTGGACATTGCGACCGACTACGGCATTGGCGGCCAATATGTGACCCGGATACTGGATCGGACGGCGTTGTTTCGCGGCTATCCAGCGGTGGTGCGTACGGACAACGGGCCCGAATTCACCAGCCGGGCATTCATCGGGCGGGCGCAGGCCCATGGGATCGGCCACATCCTGATCGAACCGGGCCGGCCGATGCAGAACGGCTACATCGAGAGCTTCAACGGCAAGTTTAGAGATGAATGCCTGAACGACAATTGGTTCGAGTCCCTGGCGCAGGCCAGGGCGACGATCAGCATCTGGCGTCAGGACTACAACGAAGTACGCCCGCACAGCAGTTGCCGACGGATGCCGCCCGCCTAGTTTGCCGCGTTGCTTCGGCAGAATTCTGCCGAAGCAACGCCACCCACAACCGAAAGAATCCTTTAATCTTGCAACCGGACTTCCTGCCAATCAACTGGTACGGCTAAAGGGGACAGGTCACTACCAAATTCCCTCTGATGGCGCTAAATTTTCAGTGCACCGTTCGAATCGTATAGTCGGAGTTCGGTTGCGTCGAAAAATGATCTCAACAAGTCTGGGCGTGCCCGCACCCGAAGCCTTCCTGTCCGTTTCCCCGAGCGAAGTGCGTTGACGCCAACTCCCGCTTGTTTCGCGGCGGCAAGCCACTTGTAGATCGTCGTTCGATTGAACCCGTAGGCAGCAATCGCCTCTGATGCGGGTTCCCCATTGCGCACTCGTTCAACCGCCAACAGCCGAAGTTTTTCCAGCGCTTCTTGATCAAATGGGCGACCGTCTCGTTTCATTGCGAATTGGTTCGTCTATATGCAATAGAGGGCAATGAATAGCATCCGACAACTACTTGCCGGACCGTTAGACGAAGGGATTCTCAAGTCGCACGCCTGATCGACGAAAATCATCAACGTTGCGGGTTATCACTGTTAGATTGTGGATCAACGCAATCGCGGCGATCTGCTTGTCAACCGGATGCTCATGGTGTGGCGACATCAATCGTCCCCATACTTGGGCGCATGCCTCGTCAAAACTTAATATCCTATCCGCATAGTTGGTCACGATCAGATCCAGCCATTTCTCGAGCTTCTTGGCTTGGGGAAGATCGCCGCGACTACGAATGTTCTCCAATCCATGCCGAATCTCCCCGATCGTTTGCACAGAGAGATAAAGATCACTGGTATCGGTTATTTTAAAGAATTTCTGAACTCCAGGGTTCGCCTTCCTTCCCTTGCGCGCCTCGCTTATGACGTTGGTGTCGACCAAGTACACGCGGATTCCTAGCCATTCCGGCAATTGAAGTCGGCGTCTTCACCGACGTTCGGCATGCTTGACAGAACATCGGCAACAGAACGCCGTTTCGGTCGTTTGAGGACAGCTCTCAGAATCTCACGGTGTTCCGCTTCTGCGCTTCTTCCGTGAGCTGCGGCCATCTGCTTCAGAGCCAAGGCAACATCTTCATCGACATTACGAACTACAAGATTGGTAGCCACATCGACCTCCGAAGTTGTAATCATTGATAGCAGTCTAGCAAAGTAGTGATTGCACTGCAATCAAAAATTCCCCAGTTGTTCAACTGTCCGTAATTGGCCGATTGCGGGCGCTCCCGATAGGGCTGTCTTTGCTAACAGGGGACCCCTAGCGGTCGTACGGCAAAGGGCAAAGCAGTCAGGCAAACCGGCTCTCGTTCGCGGATTTAACCTTGGCCGTGAGTGCGCCGTACCGATACGCTCAATTCGGGGCGAGCCCAAAAATGGCTACCAATGCTGCAATGCCTTGCGGGCATTGCGTCTTTGAGCGTGACAACGAACCCTTGGCTTATGGCACTGCCGCCAAAGCCGCACGCGCTGCTTCAATGCGTTTGCGATTCAGGCCAAGGTCGCTTTCCCCCAGTCGTGAAGCTGAGCGCACTTGAATGACGTTGTTGTTCGGGTCAAACCAAAACTCCACATCGTCAACATATTTCATCAGCGGGGTGGTGTATTGCGCATACAGGTAATCGGGCGAGCTGGTTATGAGCTTTGCGCCATCCATGCCTGCCACTATGCCTTTTAGCTTGGCAATGGTTGTCGGTCCGTCACCACGCACTGCTAGTGGCGTAATGCTGGAATACTTGCGCTGGGGGTGGCCCGGGTAGAGGTCGGCTTGGCTGCTGACACTGTTGTTTGTGGCGGAAAGGCCTTTGAGTTTGCCCTTCTGTACTCCCAAGTCTGTGGGGGTACTGCCTTGTAGCAGACCGAGCTGTCCGGCCGCGATGGTGCAAACTGCAAGCGCCAACACCACGATAACTATCCATTTAATAACCAGCATTGTTTCTTCTCCGATATTTTGCGGCGCTGTTACGGCGATCCATCTTCAATTCTTGGCGGCGAATGACCGTTCCTGTTTGAGTATGTGAACACCATTCGCCAAGCCGAAAGGCTGCAAACGCGGCAGAACGGGCATTGGACCCAGATGGCTCAGAGTCGACTCCGGGCCGAAGACGGACCCGGGTATCACGAGCCGAGCCGGCCGAGTCAATTGAAGATGAATTCGAATTGCCGGGGTTGCTTTGGTCTCAGGGGCGGTTTCTACCCACTTAGCTTACCTTTGTTTCAGGGCTCATGAGGGTGAACGGCTTCCATGACAGGCCCCGTTGTGGTCGAAAGGAAGCTGAATATCTCGCCCTAAGAAAATGGCGTTTTTCGACCCCGAGCGGACACTTACAGCTTAAATTGCACCCCGCTGCAGTTACAAGGAAGGAGGAGTCGAATCGGCTTTCGCTTCAAACATCCCAAAGTAGCTGTTCTACTCGGCTTAGTGGCAGCACGAACAGGGCGCCGATGGCGTACGTTCAGATTTTCACACTCCCCCTTGGACTTCGGAACGGCCTTTTTGGAACCGTCGGCTGAACGTATCATGTATATTTCTGAGTTTGCTGGATTGGTGTATTTCTTACCAAGCTTTGTCGCGCGTGAAACACATCCGGTGCGACTGGGGAGAAGGGCATGCATTTTCGAATCGTATTTTTGGTCGGGTTTCTTGTTTTCGCCGGCGCAACTGGATCTGTGAACGCCCAGATGGCGGGAAGCCAAGTTACGTCAGAGACTTTTCCAGCGAGGCCGATACGGGTCATCGTTACCAACAGTCCGGGTGGCAGCCCGGATATCCTGATCCGCACGCTTGCCCCAAGGCTAGGTGAGGAACTTGGGAAGCCGGTCATCGTGGAGAACCGCGCCGGTGGATCGGGGATCATCGCGACCGACTATGTGGCAAAGTCACCGGCGGACGGTTACACTCTGCTAATGGTTGATCCGGGGCCCATTGCGATCAACCCGTGGACGTTTGCCAAACTCCCGTATCAGGGGCTCAAAAGTTTTGACGCGGTTTCGGCGCTTGTCGTGCTTCCATATGTACTCGTGGTCCGGAAAGACTTTCCAGCCGCCAACCTGCGCGATTTTGTAAGGCTGGCGAAAAGCACCCCTGGAAAAGTGAGCTACGGATCCTCCGGGATGGCGTCGATCCACCATATTTTCATGGAAATGTTTGCGACGGCCGCCGACGTCAAGATGCTGCATGTGCCCTACAAGGGCGGTGCGGATGCACTGGCCGCCCTTCTGGCCGGCAACATCGACGCGGCAATCCTGAGCCTGTCTATCGTTCTCGATCCGATCAAATCCGGCCGCATGCGGGCTTTGGGCTACACGCGACCGGCACGTACGTCGTTCCTGCCGGATTTGCCGACGATCGCCGAACAGGGCTACCCAGGATTTGATATCTCACTCGCCCTTGGCATTCTTGCTCCTGCGGGAACTCCCCGGCCGGTGATCAACCGGCTGAATGCCGCTTTTGTGCGGGTGATGCGCGAGCGTGACGTGCTCGAGCGCCTAGGCGCGCTGGGCATGGACATCGTTGCCACCACGCCCCAGCAGTACGACGAAATCAACAAGGCCGACTACGAGCGCTACGGCCGTGCGGTCCGTGGGGCGAATCTCAAGATGGAATGAACCGGATGCGGTGCGCGTTGGCACGCCGGAGACAGACGGGTTTCGGGCAATTATGAGGGGGCATATGCCGCTGTTCATCAACAACCAAGACCAGGAACGATGCATCACGCCGGCGGATGCCATCGATGCGCTTGAGAGCGGCGTGCGCCAGTTTTCCCGCGGTGACGCAATAAGGCGTCCGCGCATCGACAACCTGTTGCCGACCGTCAACCCGGACGAGTATTTTTGTTTCAGTTCGATGGAAGGAGGCATCCGCGATCCTGGTTATTACGCGCTGCGGATCAAGCCGGAGATATATGCTTGGCCCAAAGTTGCCGGAAAAATGCGCGAAACGACTTATTCGTACAAGCCCGGCCTCTATGCCGGGATGGTGTTCCTGTACAGCACGAAGAACTCGGAATTCCTGGCGATGATGAACGATGGTTATGTGCAGCATCTTCGTGTCGCCGCGACCGCGGCGTTAGGGATCAAGAACATGTCCCGGCCAGAGTCAAAGGTCATGGGAATCTACGGCAGCGGCGGCATGGCCAAATTCTTCCCGCTTGCGGCCAAAGCGGTCAGGCCGATCGAACGCCTGCAGGTGTACGGCCTTAACCGCTCCCGCCTCGAGCAGTATCGCGACGAAATGCGCCCGAAAATCGATTGCGAGATTGTCCTTGCCGAAACGCCCGAAGCCGTGGCGAAGAACGCCGACATTGTCGTTGCCTGCACCAATTCGACAGAGCCCGTGCTAAAAGCAGAATGGCTGCGCTCCGGCACGCACCTGAGCAACGTGACCCATTGGGAACTGGGCGAGGACACGACGGCGCGCATTGATTCGGCCGGTCTGCTGGTGCGCCGCTCGCCGGTTTCGATCAAGGGTTATGTTGACGACGATTTCGGCATCCGCCTCAACGTCATGGCCTATATCGGCGGACGGCCTGAGGAGCGGGCGAAGGTGCCGGTCGGCCGCCGCAGTGAAAACCGCTATCCAAATGCGCGCTATGTTGATTGCTGCGACTGGGAGACGAACACGCCGTACTGGCAGCAACGGCGTGCCGAAGAGATCACTATCCTCGCCAACTGTTCATACGGAACTCTGGAAGGCGAAGTGGGGAACAGCGCCGGAATCCAGGGCATCCAGTTCGCGTCGATCGCCGGCCGAATTTTCGAGCGTGCGAGGGACATGAAACTGGGTATGGAATTGCCGCGCGAATTGTTTCTCCAAGATATGCCAACATGAGATGCGCTTTACGAAACGGCCGGTACGGCTGCAAGACATTGCTGTGTCCCAATCCCGGCGGCTGCTGTGTTTTATGTTCTTTCGGCTCAGTAAAGTACCCACGGATTCAAGAACAGCGCGGGTCTTGCGTCTAGGCTGGGACTTAAGCTGACCGCGAATGACCGGTCCTGGCCGATTGCGGACACCTTAGCATCGCGACGCGGTTCAGGGATTCGCTCAATTGTTGTGCAGATTCCGAGCTGGCAATATGTATGCTCACCTTGCCCGCACATCGGGCGACGACTGCGCAACAAGCGCGAACCTGCGGCGTTCGAGGGGGACTTCACGTGGAGTTTTATATGGGCCGGGCTGCATTGAGGGTTGCCGACGCGCGGGTTGAGAACCGGCATTCTGATTCCGTGGTGCGCTCGGCGTGTTTTTCACATGACGCTTTGACGCGTTGCGCACTCGCCGCCTCGCCATGCTGCGGCGCGTACTTCCCCGTTGTTGCGGGCAGAACGAGATCCCTCCCGATGAGCGGCGCATGAACGACCCCTTCGTCATCGCGGCGCTGATCGGCATTGCCTTCACGCTGGCCGGTTTCGTCAAGGGTGTTCTCGGCATGGGCCTGCCGACCGTGGCGATGGGCTTGCTGGGACTGCTAATGCCACCGGCCGCCGCGGCGGCGATGCTGATCGTGCCCTCTTTCGTGACCAATATCTGGCAATTGTTCGCCGGTCCGAAATTCCTCGTCTTGTTGCGCCGCCTCGCCGGCATGATGTTGATGGTGCTGGTGGGCGTGGCGCTGAGCTTCCGGGTGCTTACCGGCGACTCGTCGGCGCTGGCCAGTGCGGCGCTGGGGGTGATCCTGGCGCTATACGGCGTTGTCGGCCTTGTCGCGCGCAAGTTCACGGTGTCGCGCCGTGCCGAGCGCTGGCTGTCGCCGCTGGTCGGCTTGATTACCGGGTTGATCACCGGGGCGACCGGGATATTTGTCATTCCGGTGGTGCCCTATATCACCTCGCTCGAACTTGCCAGGGACGAGTTGATTCAGGCACTGGGCATCGCCTTCACCATCTCCACCATTGCGCTTGGCACGGCGCTGGTGGTGTCGGGCAAGTTCCAGTTCGCCTCAGCCGGCGGTTCGCTGCTGGCGGTAATCCCGGCGCTCGCCGGGATGGCCATCGGGCAACGGCTGCGCAGCAAGCTTGAGCCAGCGGTGTTCCGGCGCTGGTTCTTCGTCGGCCTGATCATGCTCGGGCTTTACATGTTCGGCAAGGCCGTGATCTGATCCGCGGCAGACTGGGCCGCTGCCCGGAAAGGCCCGACTGGCGGGCATTTCCAGCCAGTCCCACTATTCACCATTCGCTATTCGATCTTCATCCCCGAGGACTTGATGACCCGACCCCAGCGCGGAATCTCGGTGGCGATGATGCCGGCGAAGCGCTGTGCGCTGCCACCCGAGGGGCTGAGGCCGTCGGCGGCGAGGATCTTGGCAACGTCGGCGCCCTTGATGATGTCGTTGACTTCGCGGTTGAGCCGCTCGACGATGTCTTTTGGCAAGCCTTTGGGGCCGGAGAGGCCGCTCCAGTTGGTGACCTCGTAGCTGGGGTAGCCCAGTTCGGATACGCTGGGCAGGTCGGGTTCGGCGGTGATGCGCTGCGGCGTTGTGACGGCGAGGGCGCGAAGGCGCCCCGACTTGACATGTTGCAGCGTGGCGGCGACGCTGCCAAAAATCACCTGCACGTTGCCGGCGATGGTGTCGTTGAGCGCCGGGCCGGTGCCCTTGTACGGCACGTGCAGCATGTCCACTTTTGCGACATCGAGAAAATACGCGCTGGCGAGGTGCGTCGAGCTGCCGGTGCCGGCCGAACCGTAGGACAGCTTGCCCGGATTGGCCCTGGCGTAGTCCACCAGTTCTTTCAGCGTCTTGACCGGCACCGAGGGATGGACCGCCACGACATACGGCCCGGACGAAATCTGCACGATGGGCGTGATGTCGGTGACGGGGTCGAAGTTGAGTTTGTAGATGTTGGCGTTGACGGTGTAGCTCGCCGGCGTCAGCAGCAGCGTGTAGCCGTCGGGCGCGGCTTTGATCGCAATTTCGGTTCCCATGGTCGAGCCTGCCCCCGGCTTGTTGTCCACGATCACCGACTGCCCCAGTTTTTCTGTCAGCTTTTGGGCGATCAGGCGGGCAATGAAGTCAGTGCCGCCGCCCGGCGCGAAGGGGGTAACGAGGCGTATCGGCTTGTTCGGCCAGGCCTGCGCCAAGGCCGTCGCTGGCAGCGCGGCCAGTGTGCCCAGCGTAATTGTCGCCGCCAGCAGCGCGAACGCGCGTCGGGTGATGGGTTTGTGCACAGTGTTTCCCCCCTTGGTTATGTATGCCGGTCCGCCTTGTGCCGCGCGGTGTATGTTCGTATGTACCTGCTGGAAAGGCCCGCCTGGCAATGCTTTCCAGCTTGTTGCCTTTTCAGCGCTGGGCCCTGTCCTTGTCGTTTTGTCCTTTGATGGCCGCGCGCGCGCCGGCCCATTCGGCGTCGCCCCAGGCGAACAACTCCTTGAACGAGCCGCCGTTGGCCTGCCAGCCTGCGCCGTCGAGGGCGATGGTCTGGCCTGACAGCCACTCGCAGCCGTCGGCCATTAAAAAGGTGGCGAGGTTTTGCAGCTCGTGCATCTGCCCGACGCGACCCATGGGGTTGGTTTTGGCGACGGCGTCGGCGTGGTCCTGCAGGCCGGGCGCGAGGCGTTTGCTCATGCCCTCGGTCGGAATGGTGCCCGGCGCAATGGCGTTGAGCCTGATGCCGTGGCGTCCCCATTCAACGGCGAGTGACTGCGTCATCACATGCACGCCGGCTTTTGCCATGGCCGAAGGAACGACAAAGGGCGAGCCGGTCCATACCCAGGTCACGACAATTGACACCACGCTGCCCTTGTGGCCACCGGCGATCCAGCGCTTGCCGACCGCCTGCGTCATGTAAAACGTGCCGTGCAGCACGATGTTGGCGACGGCGTCAAAGCCGCGCGGCGACAGGTCTTCGGTGCGGCTGATGAAATTGCCGGCGGCGTTGTTGACGAGCCCCGTCAGCGGCCCGCCCTCGTCCCAGATCGCCTGCACCATGCTATCGACGGCCGCGGCGTCGCGGATATCGACGGCGTGGGTGCTGACCGCGCCGCCGTGTATCTGCATCAATTCGTCGGCGGTCTCATCGAGCACCGCTTTGCGCCGGCCGCAAATGACGATGCCGGCGCCAAGTGCGAGGTATTGCGCCGCAATCTCGCGCCCGAGGCCGGTGCCACCGCCGGTAATGAGGATGCGCTTGCCACTGAGTAAGCCGGGCTGGAACATTGTGCCGGCCTAGACGGTGAGAACGATCTTGCCGATGTGCTGCGAGGACTCCATCAGAGCGTGCGCCTGCGCTGCGTCGGCGAGGGCGAAGGTCTTGAATATTTCCGGCTTAAACGCGCCGGACTCGATTTTTGGCCAGACTTTTTCGCGCAGATTGCGGGCGATCTCGCCCTTGAAGGCAATCGGCCGCGGACGCAGCGTCGATCCGGTCAGCACCAGGCGGCGGCGCAGGATTTCATTCAGGCTCACCGTCGATTTCATGCCGCCGAGAAAGGCGATCAGCACGATGCGGCCGTCATCGGCGAGCAGCTTGAGTTCGCGGTCCACATAATCGCCGCCGACCATGTCGAGGATGACATCGACGCCCTTGCCGCCGGTGGCTTCCTTGAGTACCGCGCCAAAATCCTCGGTCTTGTAGTTGACGGCGCGGTCGGCGCCCAGCCGCACGCAGGCCTGGCACTTGTCTTCGCTGCCGGCGGTGGCGAACACGGTGTGGCCGAAGGCCTTGGCCATCTGGATGGCGGTGACGCCTATGCCCGACGAGCCGCCTTGCACCAGTAGCGTCTCACCCGGCGCGAGCCGGGCGCGGTCGAAGACATTGCTCCACACGGTGAAGCAGGTTTCCGGCAGCGACGCCGCCTCGATCATCGACAGGCCCTTGGGCAGCGGCAGGCATTGCGCCGCCGGCGCGGTGCACAACTCGGCATAGCCGCCGCCGGCGACAAGGGCGCAGACCGCGTCGCCGACTTTCCAGCCACTGACGTCCTGGCCCAGCGCAGTGATGGTGCCGGCGATTTCGAGGCCGGGAATGTCGGAGGCGCCGGGCGGCACCGGGTAATTGCCCTTGCGCTGCAGCACATCGGGGCGGTTGACGCCGGCGGCGGCCACCTTGATCAGCACTTCGCCGGCCTTTGCTTGCGGGTCCGGGCGGGTGCCCAGCTTGAGGACTTCGGGTTCGCCCGGGGTGGTGATCTCGACTGCGCGCATGATTTTTTGTCGGCGATGCTGTGAATGGAGGGTGTGCGGATTTTACCCCAGTTAGAATGCGCTCTTTGCGCCCGCTTCTCCCGCCACAACATCACGGACCCGACATGAACCCTCCGGCCAGCATTGGTATGCCGCTCGCGCAGGTCGACACCCCCGCGCTGATCCTTGACCTTGATGTGTTCGGGCGCAACCTCGGCTTGATGGCCGATGCGGTCAAGGGGCGCGGCGTGCGTCTGCGTCCGCATGCCAAGTCGCACAAATCGGCCGATATTGCAAAACTGCAAATTGCCGCCGGCGCCGTTGGCGTGTGCTGCCAGAAGGTCAGCGAGGCCGAGGCGCTGGCCGATGGCGGAGTGGCCGATATTCTGGTCTGCAACGAAATGGTGGGCGAGGCCAAACTGGCGCGTCTTGCCGCGCTGGCAAAGCGCGCGCGCATTACCGTCTGCGCCGACAATTTTTCAAATGTCGCTGCCCTCGATGCCGCGGCGGCCGCAGCCGGCGTGCGCCTTGAGGTGCTGATCGAAGTCGATGTCGGCGCCGGGCGCTGCGGCATTGCGCCGGGTGAGCCGGCGCTGGTGCTGGCGACGGCGGTTGCGGCCGCGCCGAATCTGCGCTTTGCCGGCGTGCACGCCTACCAGGGCTCGGCGCAACATGTGCGCGGCGTCGAGGCGCGCCGCGCGGAGATCGCTGCGGCGACCGAAAAAGCCCGCCTTTCGCGTGACCTGATTGTTGGCGCCGGCATCGCCTGCGACACCGTCACCGGTGCCGGCACCGGCAGCTTTATATTCGAGCGCGACAGCGGCGTCTATACCGAACTGCAGCCGGGCTCTTATGTGTTCATGGACGCCGATTATCAGCAGAATGCCTGGGACGGCTTTCCGGCCTTCGGCCAGAGCCTGTACATCCTCGCCACGGTGATGAGCACGCCGTCAAAAGAGCGCGTGGTCGTCGATGCCGGGCTCAAGGCCTCGAGCATCGATTCGGGCAACCCGCGCGTCGCCGGCCGCCCCGGACTCGACTACATCAAGGCCTCGGACGAGCACGGCGTGATTGCCGTCGCCGCCGGCACTGCGGCGCCGGCCCTGGGCGAAAAGCTGCTGCTGGTGCCCGGCCATTGCGATCCCACCGTCAACATGCACGACTGGTTCGTCTGCGTGCGCAGCGGCGTTGTCGAAGCGTTGTGGCCGGTCAGTGCGCGCGGCATGATGTGGTGATACAAGCCAAATTCAATCCTGACCTGACGAGAGGAAATGACATGGAAAAAACCAATTTCGACGCCGGCCTGCCTTCGGCCGATGCCCCGTTCAACCTGTGCGTGCGCCATGGCGAGCTGATTTACGTTTCCGGCCTGCCGCCGTTTGACGCCGATTTCTCGGCGCAAGTGCGCGCGGCGCGCGCCAACAAGCTGCCGCTGCCGCCGTTTCCGCCCATGCCCTTCGCTGACCAGGTGCACCTGGTGATGGGCAACATGAAAAAGCTGGTCGAGGCGGCGGGCTCGAACATGGATTGCCTGTTGAAGGTCATTGTCTGGCTCAAGGACCAGCGCGACGCGGGCGAGTTCGACCGTATTTACCGGACGTATTTTTCAAGCCAGGAAACGCTGCCGGCGCGCACGCGCATGCAGGCCGGGCGCACGCCCATGGACTGCGGCCTCGAGGTGGAGGCCATCGGCTATGTTCCCAAATTGAAAAAGGCAGTGACGGCCAGAAAGCGTGCAATGAGGACTGCGGCAAAGAAAGTGGTGGCTAAAAAGCCCGCAAAGAAAAAGCCCGCAGCGAAAAAGAAACCTTGACGCCGGATCAGGTCTTGTTTCGTCATCCCCGCGAAAGCGGGGATCCACGTTCGTCTGGTTGAAAAATAAAATGGATTCCCGCTTGCGCGGGAATGACGTGCTTGTTCCATGTTCCAAAAATCGTCGTTTCAGATGGATAAACGAAGGAGATGTCGTGAGTAAAAGCGCGAAATACCAACAAGGCATGACGGTGCGCCGCGCAGTGCTGGGCGAGGACTACGTCGATCGCGCGCTGGCGCCACCGGACGAATTCAACGAAACCCTGCAGGACTGGGTCACCGAGCAGGCCTGGGGCGAGGTCTGGACCGACGAGACCCTGCCGCGCAAGACGCGCAGCATGCTCAACATCGCGCTGCTCGCCACGCTCAACCGGCCGCATGAACTCAGGCTGCATTTGCGCGGCGCGCTGACCAACGGCGTCAGCCGCCGCGAAATCGCCGCAGTGCTGATCCATTGCGGCGTGTATTGCGGTGCGCCGGTGGCGGTCGATTCGTTTCGCATTGCGCGCGAGGTGTTTGCCGAACTCGACCAGCCCGGGGCCTAGCGGCGGCTCAGGGGGTAACCGCCTGTACCTCGCGCGGTGACGGAAAAGCCAGTGAAGCGAGAAAGATGCAGGCGGCCAGCGCGGCAAGGATGTTAAAGAGCAGCGCAAAGTCGCCGGTTGCCTTGTACAGACCGGCGATCAGCGGCACCGCGGTGGCGCTGGCCGCAAACGACAGCACGTAGCGCACCGAGTAGGCGCGCGCGCGCCATTCGTCGCTGGTGTAGCGCGCGATCATTGCGTCGTTTATCGGAATCTGGCCGAACACCACGAACATCATCGCCACGGCGCAGGCGAGCATGGCATAGCCCTGCAGGCTGCCGGCGGCCAGCAGCAGCGGCACCTGCAGCGCCACCACCGCGACAAATACCGTCTTCAGCGCGCGCCGGTCCAGCCACCAGCCGACCAGCAACTGCGCCATCGCGGCGATGAGATAGACCATGCACACCAGCAGACCTATGCCCATGGTCGATTGCGTCAGCGCGGTAAGGCGCTCGTCAAACACCTTGGGCATGGCCACCGTCGTGGCGTTGAAAATAACGCCGCCGCAGACGGTGGCAACGACGACCACGACGAACACGCGCAGCAGCACCGAGCGTGGCAGCTTTGCCGCGCCGGGTTTGCCCTTGGCGCGAACCGGGTCGCCGCCGCGTGCGGCGATGGCAAAGCCGACGCCGGTGGCGATGCTCATAACGCCCGGCACAAAAAACGCCGCGCGCCAGTGCCACAAGTCGGCGAGCGCGCCGGCGATCAGCGCCGCCAATGCGAGGCCGACGTTGCCATAGACGCCGTTGACGCCCAGTGTGCGACCGAGTTTGGGCTCGTCGGCAACCAGCATGGCGAGGCCCACCGGGTGGTAGATCGCCGCGAACACACCGACCAGGCCCAGCGCGGCGCTGATCTGCCAGTCGCTTTGTGCCAGGCCGGCCAGGATGGCGGCGAGGCCGATGCCGAAAAAGAACACCGTCATCATGCCGGTGCGGCTCCAGCGGTCTGCGAGCCAGCCGGCCGGGAGGGAGAACACGCCGAAGGCGATAAAGCCGGGCAGCGACAGCGGCAGCAGTTCGCTGTAGGGGCGCTGCCACTCGAGGCCTATGGCCAGCACCACCGTCGGAAATATCAGCATGAACAAATGATCGAAGGTGTGACCGAGGTTGAGGTAGAGCTTGATGGTCTCGCGCTTGGGCATGCTGGTCTCGCTGGATGCAGGTTGAGCTAGGGTGTTTTCGGTTCAGGCCATACGCAGCGATGCAGGTGCCATCGCATCGTCGTTGAGCACCGGCGGCTGCCCGGGACCCGGCAACGGCTCGAAATCGCCGCGCGCAAAGGCTTGGTGAGTTCGTTCTTTGGCAATCGCGCCCGGCCGGTCCATAGGCGTATATTAACGGAAGAGCCGCGCCTGGCCGGACGAGGCGTCGCGGTACTTGCCCGGGGATCCGGTGATAGATGCGGAGATGCGAATGAAAACGACCCGAACGATTGCCTGGTTGCTGGCCGGATGGCTGGGCTGTGGTGCAACTGCGTTCGCTGCCGCGCCTGATTCCGGTGCGCGTACAGGGCTGATGCAGACGCAGGCACAGCAAGGCTCGGAGCAGGAGACCGAGCAAATGCTCGCCGCCGTGGTCAGGGTGCGCAGCAAGTCGCTCGAGGACGCGCGCTCCAACGCCACGCTGGGCCGCGCGCGCGAGGGTACCGGTGTGGTCATCGACGATCGCGGGCATATCATCACCGTCGGCTATATCGTCATCGAATCGGAGGCGATCGAGGTCACCACCACCGACGGGCGCACCGTGCCGGCGACGCTGGTCGGTTACGACCATGCCAGCGGTTTCGGTCTGCTGCGCGCGCAGGCGCCGATGGGCGTAAAGCCCATCGCGCTGGGACGCTCGGGTGCGCTTGCGGTGCGCGAGCCGGTGATGATTCTGCCGTATGGCGGTCGGCAGGCCGCGACGCCGGCCTATGTCGTGGCCAAGCGCAAATTCACCGGCAGTTGGGAATACCTGCTCGATGAGGCGATATTCACCTCGCCGCCGAGTATGGCCTGGGCTGGCGCGGCGCTGGTCGGGCGCGACGGCAAGCTGGTGGGCATCGGTTCGCTGCTGGTGCGCGATACCGTCGAGCCGGGCACGCCGCTGCCGGGCAATATGTTCATTCCCATCGACCTGCTCAAGCCGATATTCGACGACCTTGTCGCGCGGGGGCAAGCCGCGGGTGCGCCGCGGCCCTGGCTGGGCCTTGCCACCGAAGAGTTGCAGGGGCGGCTGTTCGTCACCCGCGTGTCACCCGACAGCCCCGCAGACAAGGCTGGTATCCGGCGTGGGGACATCATCGTCGGCGTCGGCGCCGAGCCGGTGAAGACGCACGAAGAGTTGTACAAGCGCATGTGGGGCGTGGGTGCGGCCGGTACCGACGTGCCGCTCAAGCTGTTGCAGGGCGCCGATGTAAAGGAAGTCAGGGTGCGCTCCATCGATCGAGCCGAATATTTCCGCGCCAAGCCGGTGTACTGAGGCGCGCGCGGTCTTCCCCCTTTCATCGGGCTGAAAACGCCGACCCGTGGACGTTTGCGTTTAAAATCCAAAACACTGATTGCAGTTCCGGTCTAGTGCCGGCGCAGTGCCGGTGCAGCGCGCGGGTCGCGGCAGACCGGGGCAGGTTTCGCGGCAATGAGGTCGCGAGAATAAAACGCCAAGACAAAGAGAGGAAGACTCGCCATGAGCGAGCAATTCAGCGGCACCATGCCGGTCGCGGAACGGCACAGCTTTGATGCCGCGGCGCTGTCCGCCTGGCTGCAAAAAAACATAGAGGGCTTTGCCGGGACGCTGGCCATCGAGCAGTTCAAGGGCGGGCAGTCCAACCCGACCTACAGGCTGGAGGCCGGCGGGCGGCGTTATGTGATGCGCTCCAAGCCGGGCCCGGCGGCGAGGCTGCTGCCCTCGGCCCATGCCATTGAACGCGAGTACCGCGTGATGGGCGCGCTCGGGCGCAGCGGCATCCCGGTACCGGGCATGCTGGCGCTGTGCAATGACGAGGACATTATCGGCCGCGCCTTTTACATCATGGACTGCGTCGAGGGCCGCGTGCTGTGGGACCAGGCCCTGCCGGGCATGGACAGCGCAGGTCGCGCGGCGATTTACGATGAAATGAACCGCGTCATCGCCGCGCTGCACGCCGTTGACTACAGCGCGGCGGGGCTGGCCGACTTCGGCAAGCCGGGCAATTATTTTTCGCGCCAGATCGGGCGCTGGACGCGGCAGTACCAGGCCTCGGAAACCGAAAAAATACAGGCCATGAACGACCTCATCGCGTGGTTGCCGCAACACATCCCGGCCGGCGACGAAACCACGGTGGTGCACGGCGACTACCGCATGGACAACCTGATTTTCCATGCCACCGAACCGCGTGTCGTCGCCATACTCGACTGGGAGTTGTCGACACTGGGTCATCCGCTGGCGGATTTTTCGTACAACTGCATGGGCTGGCATATCCCGCCCGAGGATTTTCGCGGCATCGGCGGCCTCGACATCGCGGCGCTGGGCATTCCGTTGGAGCAGGCCTATATCGCACAATACTGCCGCCGCACCGGGCGCGAGGGCATCGCTAACTGGGATTTTTATCTTGCCTACAACCTGTTTCGCATCGCCGCCATTTTGCAGGGCGTGATGAAGCGTGCGCTCGAGGGCATCGCATCCAGCCAGCAGGCGCTCGATGCCGGCAAGCGCGCCAGGCCACTGGCGGAAATCGGCTGGCGCTTTGCCGGCCGGTCGGACCGCGCCAATAACAAATAATCAACAAATAATCGTTTCAGCACAAAGGAAGAACGCAATGGACTTCGAGTACTCGGACAAGGTCAAGGCGCTGCAGAAAAAGCTGCAGGGCTTCATGGAAGAGAACATCTATCCCAATGAAAAGACCTTCCACCACCAGGTGAATGAGGGCGACCGCTGGCAGGTGCCGGCGATCATGGTCGAGTTGAAGGCGAGGGCGCGCGCTGCCGGCTTGTGGAACCTGTGGCGGCCAAGGGACCACGGCGGCGAACTGACCAATCTCGAGTACGCGCCGCTGTGCGAAATCATGGGTCGCGTGCCGTGGGCGCCGGAGGCCTTCAACTGCAATGCGCCCGACACCGGCAACATGGAAACGCTGCTGCGTTACGCCACGCCGGAGCAACAGGAACAATGGCTGTTGCCGCTGCTCGAGGGCAAAATCCGCTCGGCTTTTGCAATGACCGAGCCCGATGTCGCCTCCAGCGACGCCACCAACATCCAGTTGAGCATAGAGCGCGACGGCGCCGATTACGTCATCAACGGCCGCAAGTGGTGGATCACCAACGCGCCCGATCCGCGCTGCGCGATTTTCATCGTCATGGGCAAGACCGACCCGGCCAACGCCAACCGCTACCAGCAGCAGTCCATGGTGCTGGTGCCGCGCGACACGCATGGCGTGACAATAGTACGCCCGCTGACGGTGTTCGGTTACGACGACGCCCCGCAGGGCCACGGCGAAATGGTGTTCGAGAACGTGCGCGTGCCGGTGGCCAACATCCTGCTCGGGGAGGGTCGCGGCTTCGAGATTGCGCAGGGCCGCCTCGGGCCCGGGCGCATCCACCATTGCATGCGCCTGACCGGCCTCGCCGAGCGCGCGCTCGAGTACATGTGCAAGCGCGTCAAGTCGCGCGTTGCATTCGGCAAGCCGGTGTCCGAACAGACCGTGACCCTCGAGCGTATCGCCGAGTCGCGTATCATGATCGACCAGGCGCGGCTGTTGACGCTGAAGGCCGCCTACATGATGGACAAGGTGGGCAACAAGCACGCCAAGACCGAGATTGCGATGATCAAGGTGGCGGCGCCGCTGATGGCCTGCAAGGTCATCGACTGGGCGATCCAGGCGCACGGCGCGGGCGGCCTGTCGGAGGATTTTCCGCTCGCCGACGCCTACCAGAGCGCGCGCACGCTGCGCTTCGCCGACGGCCCCGACGAGGTGCACCGCAATCAGATCGGACGGTTGGAACTGGCAAAGTACCCCTGAGGACACGCAGATGTTGAAATTATGCGGATTCGGCGTCAGTAATTATTACAACAAGGTCAAGATCGCCTTGCTCGCCAAAGGTATCGCCTTCGAGGAGGAATATGTCGGCGTGTCGCACGACTCGCTGCGCCTGCAGGCTTCGCCGGCGCGCAAGATACCGTTTCTGGATGTCGATGGCGTGCTGATAGCCGAATCGCAGGCCATCGTCGAATATCTTGAAGATTCGTATCCGCAACCCGCGCTATATCCGGCCGCGGCGATGGCGCGCGCGCACTGCCGCGAGCTGATAGAAATCATCGAGCTTTATCTCGAACTGCCGGCGCGGCGCCTCTACCGCGAGGCGTTTTTCGGCGGTAGCGTGTCGCAGCAAACACGTGACGAAGCGAAGGCCGAACTCGAGCGCGGCGCGCAGGCGCTGGCGGCGCGGGCGAAATTTTCCCCCTATATCGCCGGCGCGGATTTCACTCATGCCGATTGCGCCGCGGCGGCGCACCTCGCCCCGGTGTCGATTGCGGCGGAAAAAATCTACGGTATCGACCTGTTCGCGGGCATTGCGCCGCTGCGCGACTACCGGAAAATGCTGGGACAGCACCCGGCCGTAAAAAAGACCAATGAAGACCGCAAAGTGGCGGAAACTGCGATGATCGCGGCGCGCGCAAAGCCGGTTTAAAGCGGTCGTCGCGTATCGTAAAAGTTCGGTTTTTTAGGAGGCGCCGGCATTCCCGCGAAAGCGGGAATGCCGGCGCCATCCGCAGAATGGCCGGTCAGCCCTTCACTTCAAGCGGATCGGTGGGGTTGCGCCCTTCAAGCACGTCCTCCATGCGAGCGCGCACGGCGCCGAGGATGTTCGGGTGCGTCAGCACCCAGAAACGCTCTTCCAGTATGGCCTGCAGTGTCATGTCGGCGATGTCTTCCGCAGACATGCGGCCTGACTGCACGGCGCGGCGCAAGCCCGCCTCCTGCGCCTGACGTTGCAGACTCTTGCCGTCTTCGGCCTGCAGCCGGGCCGGACGGTTGCGTTCGGCATCGGCGATGCCGCTGGGAAAATATGCCGGACACACGACCGAGCAGCGCACCGCGCTTTTTTTCTGCAGCAAGTCATGGTGCAGGCATTCGGACAGTGCCACGACCGCATGCTTTGATACGGCGTAGGCGCCGAGGCCGGGCGGTGAAATCAGTCCGGCCACCGAGGCCGTGTTGACGATATGCCCCTCGTTTTGCGCCAGCAGCAGCGGCGTGAACACCTGCACGCCGTGGATGACGCCCCGCAGGTTGACGCCGAGCACCCAATCCCAGTCGGCGCCGGTGGCCTCCCACACCGGACCGGTGGTCGCAACGCCCGCGTTGTTGCAGATGAGGTGCGCCGCGCCCCAGGCCGACAGCGTCAATTCTGCGAGTGCCCTGATGTCCTGGAGTTGCGATACGTCTGCGGCGAGCGACACCACTTGTGCACCGCCGGCCTTGAGTGCGCGCTCCGTCGCGGCGAGGGCGCTGGCATCGATATCGGTGATCGCAAGACGCATGCCCCGGGCTGCGCACTGCCGGGCAAGGGCACTGCCCAGTGCACCGGCTGCGCCGGTAATGACGGCGACTTTGTCCTCGAGTTGCTGCAAGGGGAGATTGTCCGAGGCGGGGTCAGGAGGACGCGTCGGAGGGGACCGGACGCGGTTTGCGGTCGTTGCCCGTGGCAACGTAGGTGAGTGTCGCTTCGGTCACCTTCACCGTTTCCAGGTCCGAGGGATTGCGCTGCGCATAGACTTCGACATTGACGGTGATGGAGGTGTTGCCGACACGCACGATGTCGGCGTAAAAACTCACCACGTCGCCGATCAGCACCGGCTGCTTGAAGGTAAAGGCGTTGACGGCGACGGTGGCGACGCGGCCGCGTGCGCGCCGCGCCGCCAGCACACCGCCGGCGATATCCACCTGCGACATGATCCAGCCGCCGAAAATGTCGCCGTGCTGGTTGGCATCGGCCGGCATCGGCACCACGCGCAGCACCGCTTCCTTGTCTCTGGGTAGTGAGATGTCGTTCATGCGAAGCATTGTAGCCGTATGGAGAATAAGCGGGGTGATGGCTGGAGATGGCCGACTGGCGGGCATTTACAGCCAGTGGCCCTGGCGCCCGCGATCAGGCGGGCGTGCCCTCCTGTACGTCAAAACTGCGCGGTGCCGCGCCCGAGGTATGGATACGCCACATTTCGAGGTAGGCGGCGTCGAGGTCGCGCACCACGCGCTCGGTATCGAAAAGGGGATGGGTGGTGCGATTGCGTGCCAGCCGCGCCTTGAGTTCGTCCAGCTTGTCCGGTTGCGTGGCGAGTTCGCAGGCAAGTGCTTCGTATTGAACGAGGTCGGCGACAATACAGTCCTCAAGGCCGATGGCGCGCAGCAGGCCCGAGGCGAGGCGCGAAACCCAATGCTCGCCGGGGCAGGTGATGATGGGCACGCCGGCCCACAGCGCGTCGGTGCCCTGGGTGTGGGTGTTCCATTGCAGGGTGTCGAGATAAAGATCGGCGAGCCGCAGTCTGGCGACGTAGGCCGCGGTTTCGACGATGGGTGCGAATACCAGGCGCGCGGGCGCGATGCCGGCGGCCGCGGCATGGTGTTGCAGGTTGGCCTCACCCGGGCCGGCCTGCAGCCATAGCACGCTGCCGGACACGCGCGCGAGTATGCGCATCCACACTGCGAAAATTTGCGGGCCGATTTTTTCGTGGCGGTTGAAGGCGCAGAATACCAGGCCCTGTTCGGGCAGGCCGGCCTCGCGGCGCGACGGCGTCGGTGTTGGCGTTGGTGTTGCACTCAGGCGGCGCAGGCTGGTTGGCACATAGCAGTGCGGCAGGCGCACGATTTTTTCGGCGTACAAGGTCTCCGACGACGGCGGTATGACCGCGTGGTCGGCGATGACGTAGTCGAGCAGGTCGCCGCCCAGCGTGGCCGGATACGCCGCATAGCCGACCTGTATCGGCGCGGGTCTGAGCGCGAAGACTTCGCTGCAGCCGTCGCGGCCGTAGCCATTGAGGTCAACGAGGATGTCGATGCCATCGTCGGCGATGCGCGCCGCGATGGCCTCGCTGGAGAGTGCCTCTACGTCGGTAAAACGGTCGCAGCCGCGTTTGATGGTCTGGAAATACACGCTGCCGTCATCCGGTTGCAGCGCGTAGGCGAATACTTCAATGCGCCTGCGGTCGTGCAGGGCGTAGATTTGCATGGTCAGGCGGGAGGTCGGGTGACGCCTGAAGTCCGACGACAAATAGCCGATGCGCAGCCTGGCGCCCTGCCGCGCCTGCTTGCGTTCGGGGCGCCGCAGGCCGGTCGCATGCCTGCTGGTGCCGGCGGCAATGCGATCGGCAAGCCTGCGCTGTGCGCTCGCGGCAATGGGCAGGTTGAGCAGGTTGAAGCCGAGGCTGATCGACTGCATCGCGCCGGCCGGCGCCTCGTCGATCAGCGCCGCGCAGCGCGCGACATAGGCCTCATAGCCGCTCCAGTCGCATTGTCCGGCGCGCTGATAGCCGGACAGCACGTACAGGTCTTCGGCGCGCAACACGTCGCGCAGTTCGCGCGGATCGTAAAAGCCGGCGCTGTCGGCCCATTTGGCAAAGCGCGCGCGCAAGCGGCCGTCGTCGCCGGCCAGCGCAGCGTCTATGTCGCGTTGCGCTTCGTCAAAGCGTGCGAGCGAGGCGAGCGCGTAGCCGCGGTCCAGTCGCGAAGCCGCGTGCGCAGGGTCCAGCGCCAGTGCGCCCTCGGCGGCGCGTACCGCATCTTCGTAACGGCCGGTGGCGAGGCAGGATTTGGCGAGATTGAAATGCGCATCGACGGACTGTGGACAGGCGGCGACAAAGCGCAGGTTGTTGGCGAGCACGTCGGCCGGGCGGCCGAGTTGCGTCAGTACAATGCCGCGATTTTGCAGGGCGGCGGCATGTGCGGGGGACAGTTCCAGCGCGCGATCGTAGGCTTGCAGCGCGGCGGCGAAGTCGGATTGTTGCTGCAGGACGAGGCCGGCGCTGAAGTGCATTTGCGCGTCATCGGGATGACGGCCCAGCCAGGCGCGGGTGCGCGCCAGGGCTGCGTCGTGCCGGCCGGACTGTGACAGGATCGCCACTTCAGCCAGCGCGGCCTGCGGATGGTCGGGGTCCAGTATCTGCACCTGCGCAAACGCTTCGAGGGCAGGCAGCAGTGCGCCGCTGCGGTGCCGGCAGGCGCCCAGCAGGCACCAGGCCGCCATGTCGTCGGGGTAGCGTGCGCAATGGGATCGCAGCGCGGACTCTGCTTCGGCCAAATGCCCTGCGGCGATCTGCCGCTCAGCTTCGACCAGTGCTATCGGGGCTGCGCTCACGCCGCCTCAGCGTTTGAGGGCGGCGGCTCCGATGACGCTCTCGCCGCCGAGCGTTGTGCCCTGAAGTACGTAGGTGAATCCGGCATGCGTCGCCCCACTGCCTGAGAAAAAGCCGTTGACAGAGGTATTGCCGGTGCAGCCGAAGGAACTGGCAAGAGTGCCACTGTAGTAGCCCGAGCCGGAAAAACTGGCTGTGCCGGGTGACAGCCCCATGCCGCTGACCGATGCTGAAAAGGCCTTGCCGCCGATGTTGCCGGCAAAGGCCGCAGTCACCAGGTTGGTGCTGAAATTCCCGATAAGCGTGGCCGAGCTAAGCGTACCCGCCGCTACGCTCCCGTCAGTGATGGTCGGCCTGGTCGCACCCAACAGGTTGTAGGTGTAAGTCACGCCGGCGGGCAGGCTGGCTTCCGGTGTGGGCAGGCCGACGACGTAATGAAGCCCCGAGGGGTAGCTTTGCGGTGATCCGTTGACATTGACCGGGGTGGCCCAGCGACCCCAGGCAAGCGTGCCGTCCACGGTGGCGAAGTCCACATGCGCTGCAGTGGTGGCGTAGGTCGTGGAGCCGTCCACAAAGGAAGTCATCTGCCCAACGCTGTCGAAGACCGCGCTTGAGGGTGCGGCGAGGGCCGGCGTGCTGCCGGCGGTACTGGCGACGTTATAGCCTGAGTCGGTGGCGAGACCCTTGAAGGCGGAGACGATAGTCTGCGAGCCGGTGCTGTTACGGTTCTCGCCGGAGGTGAATTTGGGTTGCTCCCGGGTACCGCCACCGGCGGGTGCCGGTACATTGGGCCCTTGGCTGGTTTGCTGCGGCGCCTGGTTCGGCGTGTTTGCGGCCCCGGCCTTGCCCGCCGGCACCTCGATCGAACCGCCGCCGGTGGTGAGCGTCCACACACCGCTGGTGCCCTGCACCAGGGTCGAGCCGTCAGATCCGACGGAAATGACGCCACCGGTGCCGCGTATGCCTATGGTCGCGGTCGGTGTCGAGAGTT
>CAYLPI010000040.1:0-27053 GCA_964385505.1 uncultured Bordetella sp. | reverse complement strand
GGTTCTGCGTCACGAAATACACGCCCACACCCTTGGAGCGGATCAGGCGCACCACTTGTTCGATCTTGTCGAGCAGCGACTTTGGCGCGTCGTTGAACAGCAGGTGCGCTTCGTCGAAGAAGAACACCAGCTTGGGCTTGTCGGCATCGCCCACTTCGGGCAGTTGCTCGAACAGTTCGGACAACATCCAGAGCAGGAAGGTCGAATACAGCTTGGGCGAGTTCATCAACTGGTCGGCGGCGAGGATGTTGATCACACCGGCGCCCTTGCCGTCGGTCTGCATCAGGTCGGCAATGTCGAGCGCCGGTTCGCCCAGCAGCTTGTCGCCGCCCTGCTGCTCGATTTCGAGCAGGCCGCGCTGAATGGCGCCGATGGAGGCGGCCGAGATGTTGCCGTAGGAGGTGGTGAAGTCCCTGGCGTTCTCGCCCACATGCTGCAGCATCGCGCGCAGGTCTTTCATGTCGAGCAGCAGCAGGCCCTTGTCATCGGCGATCTTGAACACCAGGCTGAGCACGCCCTGCTGCGTGTCGTTGAGGTTGAGTACGCGCCCCAGCAGCAACGGACCCATTTCCGACACCGTGGCGCGCACCGGATGACCTTTTTTGCCAAAGACATCCCAGAACACCGTCGGGCAGGCGGCAAAACCAAAGCCCTGCAGCCCGAGGGCATCGACGCGTGCCTTGAGCTTGGGCGACATCGTCCCCGCCTGTGACATGCCGGAGAGGTCGCCTTTGACATCGGCCATGAACACCGGCACGCCGATGGCCGAGAAGCCCTGTGCCAGTGTTTGCAGGGTCACGGTCTTGCCGGTGCCGGTGGCACCGGCGATGAGGCCGTGGCGGTTGGCGAGTGCGGGCAGCAGTACGAGCTCGGTGGCGCCTGACCTGGCGACGGCTATGGGCGTGATCATGTCGGGTGGTCCCTGTATCGAAGATTGATGCTGCTGTCGGGTGAACCGGAATGGTAAAATTATAAGCTTTCCGAACCGTCACAGAGGCTTTATGGCCGGGCACAGCAAGTGGGCGAACATCAAGCACAAGAAGGCCATCACCGACGCCAAGAGGGGCAAGGCGTTTACGCGCCTGATCAAGGAGGTCACGGTCGCCGCGCGCATGGGCGGTGGCGATCCGGCGATGAATCCGCGCCTGCGTCTTGCCATCGACAAGGCGCGCGATGTCAACATGCCCAAGGACAACATCGAGAACGCGATCAAGCGCGGCACCGGGGCGCTCGAGGGCGTCAACTACGAAGAAGTGCGCTATGAGGGCTACGGCACCGGCGGCGCCGCGGTCATGGTGGACTGCCTGACCGACAACCGTGTGCGCACCGTGGCCGAGGTGCGTCACGCTTTCGCCAAGAACGGCGGCAACATGGGCACCGACGGCTCGGTGGCGTTTTTGTTCAAGCACTGCGGCCTGCTGGTGTATGCGCCGGGCGTGTCCGAGGACAAGGTGATGGAGGCGGCGCTCGACGCCGGCGCCGAGGACGTGGTCGCCAACGAGGACGGCTCGGTCGAGGTGATCTGTCCGCCGAATGATTTTGTCGCGGTCAAGGAGGCGCTGGTCAAGGCCGGGCTGACGCCCGAGCACGGCGAAGTGACGATGAAGCCCGCGACTGAAACCCAGCTCGGTGGCGACGACGGTATCAAGATGCAAAAGCTGCTCGATGCGCTCGAAGGTCTTGACGACGTGCAGGATGTCTATACCACCGCAATGATCAGCGACTGAATCAGGGCGCCCCGCGGCTATAATCGCCCCGATGGTCACGTCCCCGCCCGCCAGTCCGCTCACGACGCCGCTCGCGACGCCGCTCACGATACTGGGCATCGACCCCGGTCTGCGCATCACCGGTTTTGGCGTGGTGGAAAAAAGCGGCAGCAAGCTCACCTATATCACCAGTGGTTGCATCAAGTCGCCAGAGGGTGAGTTGCCCGAGCGGCTGAGGGCGATACTGGAGGGGCTGCGCGAGGTCATCGCCACCCACCGACCCCACCAGGTAGCGATTGAAAAAGTCTTCGTCAACGTCAATCCGCAATCCACGCTGTTGCTCGGCCAGGCGCGCGGCACCGCCATTTGCGCCGCGGTGCTGGATAATCTGCCGGTCGCCGAGTACACCGCGTTGCAGGTCAAGCAGGCGGTGGTCGGCAAGGGCCATGCGCAAAAGGAGCAGGTGCAGGAAATGGTCAAACGGCTGTTGAAACTGTCTGGTTATCCGAGCGCCGATGCGGCCGATGCACTCGCCTGCGCCATCTGCCACGCCCACGGCGGACTCGGCTTGGGCGGCATGTCCACCGCCGGCATGCGCATGAAAAACGGCAGGCTCGCATGATCGGCCGCATCACCGGCATCCTGCTGGAAAAAAATCCGCCGCAAATCCTGGTCGAGACCTCAGGCGTCGGCTACGACGTGGAGGTGCCGATGAGCACCTTTTACAACCTGCCGGCGACCGGCGAGAAGGTGGTGCTGTTCACCCATCTCGTGGTGCGCGAGGACGCCCACCTTCTTTACGGCTTCGGCAGCGATGCCGAGCGCAAGGCGTTCCGCCAGATACTCAAGATCAGCGGCATCGGTGCGCGCACCGCCTTGTCGCTACTGTCCGGTTTGTCGGTGGGCGAACTGGTTGAAGCTGTTGCCGCGCAGGAATCGGGTCGCCTGACCAAGATTCCGGGCATCGGCAAAAAAACCGCCGAACGCCTGCTGCTCGAACTCAAGGACAAATTCGGTGCCGAACTCTCCGGTGGCATCGCCATCAGCCGTCCCGCTGCCGCGGCCAGCGATGTGCTCAACGCGCTGATTGCACTCGGTTACAGCGACAAGGAGGCGCAACTCGCGGTGAAGCATCTGGCCGAGGGGCTGTCGGTGTCCGACGGCATACGCCAGGCACTGAAGTCGCTGGCCCGGGGATGAATTTCCATCGCGGCGCAAACAGGGCAATCGGCTGGAAATGCCCTGCTGGCGGGCGTTTCCAGCATATGTGCACGGGATTCCACAGCGCCATGAACGCGGTAAGGGCACGGGTAAAATAGCGCATGGCCATTGAAACCGACCGACTGATTTCCGCCGAACCTGCATCGATGCAGGAAGAGGCGCAGGAACGTGCGCTGCGCCCCAAGGCGCTGGCCGAGTATGTCGGTCAGGAAAAAATCCGCGGCCAGTTGTCGATCTTCATCGAGGCCGCGCGCCGGCGCAAGGAAGCGCTCGATCATGTGTTGCTGTTCGGCCCGCCGGGACTCGGCAAGACCACGCTGGCGCACATCATTTCGCGCGAAATGGGCGTCAACCTGCGCCAGACCTCGGGGCCGGTGCTCGAGCGCCCGGGCGACCTTGCCGCGCTGCTCACCAACCTTGAACCCAACGATGTGCTGTTCATCGACGAGATCCACCGCCTGTCGCCGGTGGTGGAGGAGATCCTCTATCCCGCGCTCGAGGACTACCAGATCGACATCATGATCGGCGAGGGACCGGCGGCGCGCTCGGTAAAGCTCGACCTGCCGCCTTTCACGCTGGTCGGTGCGACCACGCGCGCCGGCATGCTGACCAATCCCCTGCGCGACCGTTTCGGTATCGTCGCGCGCCTGGAGTTTTATTCCGCCGGCGAGTTGCAGCAAATCGTCAACCGCTCGGCCGGTCTGCTCGAGGTCGAAATCGTCCAGGACGGTGCGCTCGAAATCGCGCGCCGCTCGCGCGGCACACCGCGCATCGCCAACCGCCTGCTGCGCCGTGTGCGCGATTTCGCCCAGGTCAAGGCCAAGGGCATCATTACGCGCGAGGTCGCCGACGCGGCGCTGCTGATGCTCGATGTCGATGCCATCGGTCTCGATGTCATGGACCGCAAACTGCTGCTCGCCGTGGTCGAGAAATTTGCCGGTGGGCCGGTCGGCGTGGACAATCTTGCCCACGCCATCGGCGAGGAGCGCGACACCATCGAGGACGTGCTCGAGCCCTTCCTGATTTTGCAGGGCTATTTACAGCGCACGCCGCGCGGGCGCGTCGCAACGCCGCTCGCCTACCGTCATCTGGGCCTCGCGGCGCCCAAACGGGCCGGGACCGATTCGGGCGGACTGTTTGGCGAGCCCTGAGTCAAAAACGCGCGTGCCGCCCTTTTTATGGCATACCCGCGTCTATTACCAGCACACCGACGCGGGTGGCGTGGTGTTTCATGCCAACTATCTCAATTTCATGGAATGCGCGCGCACCGAACTGCTGCAATCCATGGGATTCGACCTCGGCCAGATGGCGCGCCGCGACCGGGTGTTGTTCGTGGTGCACCGCGCCGCGCTGACGTATCATCGTCCGGGACTGCTCAACGATATGCTGTCGGTGTCGGCCGAAGTCACCCGCGCCGGACGGGCGCGGCTGGAGTTTATGCAGCATGTAGGGCGTGGCGACGAATTGCTGGCCGAGGGTGCGCTGACGCTTGCCTGTGTCGGCGCAGACGACCTCAAACCGGTCGGTTTGCCGGAGTCCATCCGGCGCAAGTTTGAAGGAAACGCATGAACGCAACACAGGACCTTTCCATACTGACGCTGATCTGGAACGCGAGCGCCGTGGTGCAGTTCGTCATGGCCTTGCTGCTGGTGGTGTCCTTTTTGTCGTGGTACTACATTTTTCGCAAGCACTTTGCCATTCGCGCCGCGCGCATCGCCACAGAAAAATTCGAGCGCGATTTCTGGGGTGGCGGCGATCTCAACGCCTTGTACCAGAGCGCGGTCAACCACCGCCACAGCACCGGCAGCCTCGAGCGTATTTTTGAGGCCGGGTTCCGCGAGTACCTCAAACTCAAGGGCCAGCGTGCGCCCGATCCGGGCCTCGTCGTTGACGGCGCCCGTCGCGCCATGCGCGCCACCTACCAGCGCGAGATGGACCAGCTTGAGGCGCACCTCGCCTTTCTCGCCTCGACCGGTTCGGTCAGCCCCTATGTCGGCCTGCTCGGCACGGTCTGGGGCATCATGCATTCCTTCCGCGGCCTCGCCAACGTCGGCCAGGCCACGCTGTCGGCGGTGGCGCCGGGCATCGCCGAGGCGCTGGTCGCGACTGCGATCGGCCTGTTCGCGGCAATTCCGGCCGTGGTCGCCTACAACCGCTACTCGCACGACATCGACCGCCTCGCCATCCGCTTCGAGAGTTTCATGGAGGAGTTCTCCAACATCCTGCAGCGCCAGGCGCAGCCAAAGTAAGGGTAAGGGGAAGCCGCGATGCGCCAGCGCAAACTGATGAACCAGATCAACGTCGTGCCCTACATCGACGTGATGCTGGTGTTGCTGGTGATTTTCATGGTCACCGCGCCGCTCGCCAACCCCGGCGTGGTTGAACTGCCCAGCGTCGGCAAGTCGGCGACGCCGCCGGTTGCGCCGGTGGAGGTGGTGATCAAGGCCGACCAGTCGCTGAGCATTCGCGACCGCGCCGCCAAGGCCGGCGTCGAGCGCGGCGTCAGCCAGGCCGAACTGGTGAGCGCACTGGCGGCGATCAAGGCGCGCAATCCCGATCAGGCGGTGGTGATTTCCGCCGACAAGGATGTGCGCTATGAGGCGGTGTTGAAAGTGATGGACGAGTTGCAACGCCAGAATTTCAAGGTCGGCCTGATGGTAAAGCCGGCGGGCCGCTAGTGCAGTTTACGCTGCGCCCGGATCCGGGTGTCACCTCGTCGGCGGTGCTGGCGGTGCTGGTGCACCTGTTTTTCTTGTCCATACTGGTGTTCGGCGTGCGTTGGCAGACCAAGCAGGCCGACTCGATTGCCGTCGAACTGTGGACGCAGTTGCCACCGATGGAACAGTCCGCGCCGGCGCGGGTGGAGCCGCCCAAGCCCAAGCCCGAGCCCAAGGTAGAGCCGCCGCCCGAACCCAAGCCGGTGCCCAGAGTCGAGCCCAAGGCCGAGATCAAGCCGGTAAAACCGGACATCGCCGTCGAAAAATCGCCGCCGAAAAAAACCGAACCAAAAAAAGCCGAACCGAGGCCCGAGCCCAGGATCGATTCGCAAAAGCTGCTGCGCGAACAACTCGAGCGCGAGACCCAGCAAGTCAGCCGCGAAGTGAGTCGCGAACGCGAAAAGCAGGAGATCACGCAGCAACTGGCGCGCGAGGCGGCCTCGGCGCAAAGCCGCGCCGTCGCCGATTATGTCGGCAAGATTCGCGGCAAGATCAAAGGCAACATCGTCTTGCCGTACGACATCCCCGCAGGCAACCCCGAGGCCATATTCGACGTGGTGCAACTGCCGACCGGCGAGGTGCTTACTGCCAGGCTGCGAAAATCATCGGGTTACAAGGCCTATGATGAAGCCGTGGAGCGGGCGATTCTCAAGTCCTCGCCGCTGCCCAAGCCTGATCGCACGGAATTTTTTCAACGAAATCTTGAACTTAAGTTTCGGCCGCTCGACTAACGTATAATTCGAGATGAAACACCGAGTGTCCGCAGGCGTGTTCTGGCGCGGGCATGGCTTATCAAGTGCATTCACTGCAAGCGAACGGCAGCCGCGATACGGCGACCGAAAAAACCATGACACTTCGCAAGCTGATTTTTACCCTGCTGCTGTTTTTTGCGGGGTCCGCGCAAGCCCAGCTCAGCATCGAGATTACCGGTGCCGGCGCCAACCAGATTCCGCTCGCCATCACCCGCTTCGCCGGAGAGGACGCTCTGGCACAGCCCATCAGCGACATCATCGAGGCAGACTTGCAGCGTAGCGGACGCTTCAAGATGCTCTACGCCGGCAACGTCAGCCCGCTGCCCTCCGAGATCAACCAGATCAGCTTTGCCGACTGGAAAAACCGCAATGCCGACGCGCTGGTCATCGGCGCGGTGGCGCGCCTGCCCGACGGGCGTTTTGAGGTGCGCTTTCGCCTGCTCGACGTTCCCAAGCAAGCCCAGCTCGGTGGCGTCGCTTTTGCCATGACCGCAGCGCAGGTACGCACCACCGGCCACCGCATCGCCGATTTCATCTACGAAAAACTCACCGGCGAGCGCGGCGTGTTTTCCACGCGCATCGCCTATGTCATCAAGCAGGCGCAGCGTTTCGAGCTGCAGATCGCCGACGCCGACGGGCAGGGTGCGCAGACCGCCCTTGCATCGCGCGAGCCGATTCTTTCGCCGGCATGGTCGCCCGACGGCACGCGTCTCGCCTATGTCTCCTTCGAGAGCAAGAAGCCCGTCGTGTACGTGCATTCGCTGACCACCGGGCAGCGCCAGGCGGTGGCCAATTTCAAGGGCAGCAATTCGGCGCCGTCCTGGTCACCCGACGGCAAGCAACTGGCCGTGGTGTTGTCGCGCGACGGCGGCTCGCAGATTTACCTCGTCAATGCCGACGGCAGCAACGTACGCCGCGTCACCAGCACCGCATCCATCGACACCGAACCCTACTTTTCGCCCGACGGACAGGTGATTTACTTCACCTCGGACCGCGGCGGCAGCCCGCAGATTTATCGCATGAATACCGCCGGTGGCGACGCCGCCAGGCTGACTTTTGACGGCACCTACAATGTATCGCCGCGCCCCAGCCCGGACGGCAAAACCCTCGCCTACGTCGCGCGCAATGCCGGACGCTTCCAGTTGGCCACGCTGGACCTCGCCAGCCGCCAGACGCAGGTGCTCACGGATACGCAGCGCGATGAATCACCGAGTTTCGCCCCCAACGGGCGCATGATTCTTTACGCCACCGAGATAAGTGGTCGCGGCGTGCTCGCGGCCGTATCCAGCGACGGACGCGTCAAGCAGCGGCTTACCGTGCAGGCTGCCGATGTACGGGAGCCGGCGTGGGGCCCTTTTACCGCGAATTGAACAAGGAGAAACCAATATGAAAAAAAATCCTGTCGTCGTTTTGTCTGCCGTATTTCTGGTGAGCCTGCTGGCGGCCTGCGCCAGCACCCCCGGCCCGGAGCAGACCGGCGCTGCGGTTGAGGAACGCACGCCAAGCGCACCTTCCACGGCGCAAACCAGGCCCGCGCCGCCACCGCCGGCGGTGACCACCCGTCCGGTGCAGCCGCCGGTGTCGCAGTCGGCCAATCCGCTCAAAGATCCGGCCAACATCCTGTCCAAGCGCAGCATTTATTACGAGCTCGACAGCGATGCGATCAGGGAGGAGTACCGGCCGATGATGCAGGCGCATGCCAGATACCTGGTCGAGCATCGCAATGCAAAAGTCCTGCTCCAGGGCAACGCCGATGCGCGCGGCAGCCGCGAATACAACATTGCCCTCGGCCAGCGCCGTGCCGACGGTGTCAAGCGCATGCTGATGCTGCTGGGCGCGACCGAGGTGCAGGTCGAGTCGGTCAGTCTGGGCGAGGAAAAGCCGCGTTGCAGCACCGACCAGAGCGATGCCTGCCTTGCCGAAAACCGCCGCAGTGACGTGCTCTATGGCGGCGAATACTGACATCATGCGCGCGGTTTGCGCACTCGCCTTGACGGGGCTGTTGCTCGCATCGGGTGGCGCGCGCGCCGGCCTGTTCGACGACGACGAGGCGCGCAAGCAGATTGCCGATCTGAGATCGCAGACCGAGGCCGACAAGAAGCGGCTCGATGAGCGCCTTGCCAGGATAGAGGCCGCGGTGCAGGACCGCAAACCGCTGGTAGATCTCGCCTTGCTGATCGACGGCCTGAAGCAGGACATGGCCAGGCTGCGCGGCCAGATCGAAGTGCTGGTGAACCAGACCGAACAACTGGAAAAGCGCCAGAAAGACCTCTACGTCGATCTCGACAACCGGCTGCGCAAACTTGAGCAGGCACCGGTGGCCGAGGCCAAGCCTGCTGCACCGGTGATCGATGCGGCCGCCGAGAACAAGACCTACGAGTCCGCGCTCAACCAGTTCAAGCTCGGCAATTACCAGTCGGCGATCGCGTCCTTCCAGAGTTTCATGGCGGGCTATCCGCAAAGCGCCCTGTTGCCGAGCGCCCAGTACTGGGTCGGCAACGCCTATTTCACCTTGCGCGACTACAAGGTCGCCATCGCCACGCAGCAAAAACTCATCGCCTCCTGGCCCGATAGCGCCAAGGCCTCGGATGCGATGCTCAACATCGCCAGCAGCCAGTCGGAAATGGGCGACGCGCGCGCCTCGCGCGAGACGATGCAAAACCTGGTCAAGAAATACCCGGGTACGCCCGCGGCCGAGCAGGCCAGGCAACGCCTGTCACGGCGCTAGGGCGCGTCGCGGCAAGCAATTGAAGCCCGCTGTCGTCCTGGTTTCCGGTGGACTTGATTCGGCGACGGTGCTGGCCCTGGCGCGCCAGCAGGGCTTTGCCTGCCATGCGCTGTCGGTGCAATACGGCCAGCGCCATCAGGCCGAGCTCGATGCCGCAGCCCGCGTTGTCGCGCATCTTGGTGCCGCCGCGCACAAGGTCGTCAGCATCGACCTCTCGACCTTCGGCGGTTCGGCGCTGACCGATGCGTCCATTGCCGTGCCCACCGACGGCGTCAAACCCGGCGTCATCCCCGTCACCTATGTGCCGGCGCGCAACACCATCATGTTGTCGCTGGCCCTTGCCTGGGCCGAGGTGCTTGGCGCGCGCGACATTTTTTTCGGCGCCAACGCGCTCGATTATTCGGGCTACCCCGACTGCCGGCCCGACTATGTCGAGGCCTTCGAGCGCATGGCCAATCTCGCCACCCGCGCGGGCGTCGGGGGCGCAGCCCTGAAAGTGCACACCCCCATCATCGCCCTGAGCAAGGCCGGGATCGTGCGCCTTGGCGCCGGACTTGGTGTCGATTACGGCCTCACCGTGTCCTGTTACCAGGCCGACGCTGCGGGCGGCGCCTGCGGCAGTTGTGATTCCTGCCGGCTGCGCCGCGCCGGCTTCGAGGCCGCCGAGATCGCCGACCCGACGCGCTACGCCGCATCCGCCTTGTCGCGGTAAAATGCGAACCCCTTTGCTGTCCAGGCACTAACCCGCATGAACGAAGCCAATCCCGCCAGCCTTTCCCTGATAGTCGTATGGGGCGCTTTTATCCTTGCACTGGTGTTCGGCTACGTTGGTGCGCGGACCAATTTTTGCGCCATGGGTGCCGTCTCCGACATCGTCAACATGGGCGATTGGACGCGCATGCGCATGTGGATGCTGGCCATCGCCGTGGCCATTCTGGGCGCGAGCGCACTGGCCCTGACCGGCCAGGTCGATCTCGGCAAAAGCATTTACACCACGCCCAATGTCATCTGGCTGTCTTTCCTCGTCGGCGGCTTTTCGTTCGGCGCCGGCATGGTGCTGGCATCGGGCTGCGGCTCGAAGACCCTGATTCGCATCGGCGGCGGCAACCTCAAGTCGCTGGTGGTGCTGCTGGTGCTGGCGGTAAGCGCGTACATGACGCTCAAAGGCCTGTTCGGCATGTTTCGCGTCAGCGTGCTCGAACCGGCGGCGTTTGCGCTCGCGGGCAGCCAGGACTTGCCGTCCATCGTGGCGCGCGCCACCGGCGTCGATAAAAAAGCCGCGCTGGGTGTGTTGGCGCTGCTGTTCGGCGGCGGCTTGCTCGCCTTTGTGTTCAAGGATCGTGAATTCCGCAGCTTCGACAATATCCTCGGCGGTGTCGTCGTCGGCCTGGTGGTTGTCGGCGGCTGGTACCTTTCCGGCCACATCGGCTTTCTCGCCGAAGACCCGCAAACGCTGGAAGAAAAATTTCTTGCCACCAACAGCGGCCGCATGGAATCGCTGTCGTTTGTGTCGCCGCAGGCCTATTTGCTTGAACTGCTGATGCTCTGGAGCGACAAGACCCGCGTCGTGACCTTTGGTATCGCCAGCGTGCTGGGCATGGCGGCCGGCTCGTGGATTTATGCGCTGACCTCGCGCACCTTCCGGCTGGAGAGTTTTCGTGACGCCGAAGACACGCTCAACCACCTCGTCGGCGGCGTGCTCATGGGATTTGGCGGTGTCGTCGCCCTGGGCTGCACCGTAGGCCAGGGCCTGTCCGGCATATCGACGCTGGCGGTCGGCTCGTTTATCGCGCTGTTTGCCATCATAGTGGGCGCCGTCGCCGCGCTTAAATTCCAGTACTGGAAAATGATGCGCGAGGCATAGCCCGTTCCGGCGGCAAAACCCGCCAAATGTGACGGTTTCGTTGCCTTGGGTCCGTCAATACAGTAAAATCGCACCTCTTTTTGGGTCGTTAGCTCAGTTGGTAGAGCAGCGGACTTTTAATCCGTTGGTCGCCGGTTCGAATCCGGCACGGCCTACCAAAATTCTCTTCGTCCGGCACCGCGGTAAGGGTGCCGGCGCCGTTTTCGCGGGTTGTTAGCTCAGTTGGTAGAGCAGCGGACTCTTAATCCGTAGGTCGAGTGTTCGAGCCACTCACAGCCCACCACAATCCAAAGGCCTGACGCGTTTGCGTCGGGCTTTTGCTTTTGTGGTTACGATTATTTTGCTGCGGGGAACCAGCGGCGCATTAATGAGCTACCGACGTATCACTGGTACGCCATTTAGAGAGCAGGTCATCTCCGCCAGTCAGGATACTCGTTACCGGCGAATAGAATACTTTCCAATAAAGAGGTAAGAAATGGCGATTGGGCCAGCGCCGTTAAATGAACACGGCTGCCGAAACCTGGAACCTGAGCGCTAATTTCTTTGCCTGACGGGCATTGATTTCTCTTTTCCCCGTAAGAATCTCAGAAGTGATTCCTTGGCCGCCAAGCTCTTCTTTCAGATCCGATTGCTTCAGACCGTGCTCATCGATTAGAAACTGCAATACGTCCCGCGGTTTCATTGAGGTGCTAGTAAATCGATCATCTAACTTCTCGTATTGCTCGATTAATGTGCTGACGATATCGAGAAGGTCAGCGAGTTCGTGCTTTTCGTCGTCCCCGACAACCGCCAGCATTTTATTCATGAGTTTCTGCATCTGTACGTAATCCCGCTCATTCCTAATTGGGCGAAAGAACGGCAGCGACCTAAGCATGCCTTTCCATGCAGGAACAATGGAAGATAGCGTAGGTAGTGTTTGAAGTGCGGTACTCACTCTTTTTTCCAGTTCCCTTTATCGTACTCACGATGAGTAAGTACGAAACGAATGTAGATTTTTCTGCGGTTGTAATGGATTACCGTAATTAGCCGAATTTTGTTGCCGCCGATATCGAATACTGTGTGCGCCCCAATTTTATCGACCGACGAGAAGGTCTGCTTTAGGTGGGAAAAGCTCTTGAAGTCCGTTTTTTCGACAATTAAAAACAAAACCCTTAAGGGTTTTTCTGCTTCAGGATCGCTTTTCCAGAAGCTGGCCAAGGCTTTCCGACTGATGATATGCATACGATGCTCCGTCCACCAAATCGTTGCGATGTAAAAATAATGTGTTTCATGGCTGCCTCTCTATCTTGGCTGACGATTGACTCAAAATTCTGAACTAATGAAATAGCGCAAAAACATATATCTCATTTTGAGATATTTTCTTTCGTATGTCAAGCGGTTCGCGGCAGAGGCCTTGCCTAATCGCGCCCACCATTTTCAAAGGCTTGGCGTACGCGCCGGGCCTTTGTTTTTGGGACGGCGGGAAAGCCGATTGAAATAAAGCCCTGGGCTACTCCAATGATTCCGCGTGATCGGCTTGCCGAACCTTGATCCCCCTGGCCTGCGATTTCGTAATCGGACTTCCTGTTCGTCGGCACCGAGGCGCCGGAGGGTAATGTCTGCGGATAAAAAGCTACTTTGCCCCAATTGCCCGGACGCTGGCCGGCGTTCACTGCGCGCAAGTTCCAGCGGCTTCAGGCGCGCGTTCTCCCGCCTGGCGCGCACGCCTGTGCGACAGGGGGCGCTCGCAGCCTGGCTGCAATACAGTGTCCCGGAGCTTGGGCGTTCGATGCCGCGGCGATTGGTGCCTTGAACCAATCTGGTCCCAACCTGTCACAACAAGTGCGTGTCAGGTCAAAACAAAAACTGGGAAAGCTGCGCGTCCTAATAATCAAAGCTTGGAGGGTATCGACACATGGAAAGCTTTACCGATCGTCGTCGCAACTTGATCAAAGCAGGGCTGGCCGCCACTCTTACAGCCTTGTTTCCGGCCGCTGCCGGGGCGCAGGTAGCTTGGCCGGCAAGGCCAATCCGCATGCTCATCGGGTTTCCGCCGGGGAGCTCTCCGGACTTGCTGGGTCGGGCTATTGCCCAGCCCCTGCAGGAAGCGCTCGGCCAGAGCATCGTTATCGAAAACCGGCCCGGTGCCGCAGGTTCGCTGGCGGCCGAAGCAACCGCGAAGGCCGTCGCCGATGGCTATACCATCCTGGTCACTGCAGGCAGCACCATTTCTATCAATCCGCTGATCAACACCTTGACCTATGATCCCTTCAGGGACCTGACGCCGGTCGCCGCCCTGGCCCGCCTCAACATGTTTCTGGTGCTGCGCAGCGAATTGCCGCCGAAGAACGTCCGGGAATTCGTTGCCTGGCTCAAGGCCAACCCGGGAAAGTTTTCTTACGGCACACCCGGTAGCGGTTCGTCACCGCATATCGCCGGCGAAATGTTCAAGAGCAAAGCCGGGGTGTTTGCGGTGCATGTGCCTTATCGCGGTTCGGCACCGGCGCTGCAGGACTTGTTGGGGGGGCATCTCGACTACAACTTTGATCCGGGTATCGCGTTTGCGCATGTCCGCTCCGGAAAACTGCGCATGATTGCGGTGGCCACCATGGAACGCTCACCGCTGTTTCCGGATGTGCCGACCCTTGATGAATCCGGCTTCAAGGGCTTTGATGCGGGGACGACCCACGCCATGTACGCCCCGGCCGGTACCCCGGTGGAAATCGTGGCCAGGCTCAACCGTGAGGTCAATCGCATTCTTGGCTTACCGGCCGTGCGGACGATCGTTGAAGGGATTGGTGCCGCCCCGTCACCGATGAGCCCGATCCAGCTTACCAGCGTGATGCAGGGTGATGCGACACGCTACGCGGCGATCATCAAGGAACGCAATATCAAGGCGGACTGAGCCAGCCGCAGGCAGGTTTCGCGGTAGCAGTGCTTCGCGCCTCGCCTTGTTTTTTGGGGGGCGCAACATGCACCGGGTTGACGCCGCGAGCCACCTTGAAGTGCGGGCGGATTGCCGCAAAAGCGATGGTGCTATATTCAAGCCGCACCCCGCGAAAGATGCAGTCGCGGGTTTTTCATTGCCGGTGATATAGCGGAGGCAGACGTTGCATTTCGAGCTCAAGGGGAGCGGGCCCCCGGTCGTGCTGATCGCCGGACTTGGCGGGCAGGGATCATTCTGGCATCCGGTGATGGAGCGCCTCGCGCGTAATTTCACCTGCATCACCTTCGATCATCCGGGCATCGGGGGCAGCCCGCCCCCCGTCACCCATACCATTGAGGGCATCGCGCATGAAGTGGTTGCGCTGCTCGACCGGTTGGGTATGGCCTCCGCCCATCTCGTCGGCCATTCGACCGGCGGCCTGGTGGCGCAGGTCCTTGCGCTCGATCATCCGGCGCGCACCGGTCGCGTGGTGCTCAGCGCCACCTGGGCACGGGCGGACAGGCATTTTCGCGACCTGTTCGATTTGCGGCGCATGGTGCTGGAGCGGGCGGGTTTTGGTGCTTATAACGCCATGGGAAAATTGCTCGGCTATCCGGCCGGCTGGTATGAAGCCCATCTTGCGTCCGAACGGCCGATTGATTTTGACGCCGATGCGCCGGGCGACAAGGCGCTTGTCGTGGCACGCATCAACATGTTGCTCGGCTTTGACCGATCAGCCGAGCTCGCAAACATCCGCTCCGTGGTCCTGGTTCTGGGCGCCGGTGACGACAACATTGTGCCCATGCATCATTCGCTCGACCTGGCCGGTCGCATTGCCGGCGCGCGTCTTGTTGAAATGCAAGGCGGACATTTTTTTCCGCACGTCGTCACGCCGCAGTATTGCGATACCCTGCAGCAATTCCTCGCCGGATAGCAAACGCGCCGTACCAGATCACAACTCAAATCGGGAAAATCTTCATGACGATTCTTCGCTCGCGAATTCTGGAATGCGTAATTGCGGCTGGCGCCGCGCTCATCGCCCTTGCGGCGCCGATGACACACGCCGCCGACCCCCGGCCGACCAAACCGGTACGGGTGGTGATTCCGTTCTCTGCCGGCGGCGTGCAGGATTCGCTGGCGCGCTCCATCGTCGCCGAACTGACCGCCGCGCTGGGCCAGCCGGTGATCATCGACAACCGCCCCGGTGCGGGTGGCACCGTCGCCACGAGCTTTGTCGCCAAATCCGCGCCCGACGGCTATACGCTGATCCTCGCCGCGGCCAGCCACTCGATCAACGGCAGCCTGTACTCCAAGCTCAATTACGATCCGCTCAAGGATTTCACCGGCGCCGGATACATCGGCAATTCCGGCTATGTGCTGGTGGTCAACGCCGAGTTGCCGCTGAAATCGGTGGCGGAATTCATCGCCTATGCCAAGGCGCGTCCCGGCCAGCTCAAATACGCCACCGCCGGCGCCAAGGCCGGCTGACGGGGAGGGGATGGCTGGTCGCGCAATGCTGCCACCGTGGCTGGCCGATAGCCTGGTTTTCGACGCGGCACAGTTCAGGCCGCTGTTCGCCGGCGAACAGCGTGCAGGCTGGTTGCGGCCGGCATTTGCCGCGCGCCTCGCCAGCTGGCCGCAGGTGTTTGCCGTGCATGCCGATCGCGTGCTGTTTGCGCCGGACTTGCGCGATGCGCCCTCGCGCAGCAGCGCGCTGGTCACGGTGCTCGCGGAACTACGTGCCGAGGGCTTGTTTCCGGGTTGGCGCAACGAGTTGTATGCGTTGACCGACGCCGCGGGCGCCGAGGTGTTGCGCTTCGAGCGCGCGGCAGCCAAGCACTTCGGGTTTGTCGGCCCGGCTTCGCATCTCAACGGCATCGTGCTGCGCCCGGACGGACTGCACATGTGGATCGCCACGCGCAGCGCCAGCAAGGCGGTCGATGCCGGAAAACTCGACAACATGGTCGCCGGCGGCATCCCGGCCGGCATGGATGCAGGCACGACCCTGGTCAAGGAGTGCTTTGAGGAAGCGGGCATGGCGGCGGCGCTGGCCGCAAGCGCGACGCGGCACGGCCTGGTCGCGTTCGAGCGCGCGGTGACCCAGGGCGTCGATACCCAGCGCATAGCGGTGTTCGACATCGAATTGCCTGCGGATTTTGTGCCCGCCAACCAGGACGGCGAAGTGGCCGGTTTCGAATTGCTGCCGGCCGCCGGGGTGCTGCGCCGCCTGCATCAGCCGCATGTCTTTACCGTTGATGCGGCGCTGGTCGTCTGGGATTGTCTCAGCCGGCGCGGCCTGGCGGCCTAGAAACAAAAAGCCGTCCGGACCGCGGCGGCTTTTTGTCTGGGTCGGCTACAGGTCTCAGGCCGCAGTCTTCAGGCCGCAGACTTCAGACCGCAGACTTCAGACTTCAGACTTCAGACCCAGACCTGCAACACATACTCCCAGGGCATCTGTGCGTTGAGCATGTCCACGCGCTGCAGCTTGATGCGCCAGCCGCCTTTTGTCTTGACGAGGTGGTGGCGGTAGGTGCCGGCGAAGTGACGCAGGTCTTCGCGGCGCATTTCCAGCATGTGAAAACGCGAGCGCACATGCACTTCGCTGGCGCCGGCTTTTTCGATGACGACGTTGGACACGACATGGCTGGTGCCCCACTCGGCCGCTTGTGACGCGGCATTCGGATGCAGCACGCGCTTCATGCGCACCGTCATCAGGTCGCGGTCCTCGGTGAATATCGACGGCACGCCGTCCCAGTCGGTGTGCGCCGGATCGACCGCCGCCCAGTACACGCCGTCTGCCGCGAACTGGTTGATATAGCCCTGCCATTCCTTGCGGTCGAGCAGTTCCGACTGCTGGTAAAGAAATTGCTCCACCTCGTGCTGCAAGCCGGCGGTGTTGACCTTATCCTTTGGCGCGGCTTTTTTCGCGACGCTCGCGTGCTTGCGTGCCAGTGGCTTCTTTTTCACGGCGGGTGCTTTTTTCAGCGGTTTCTTGAGCTTTTTTGCGGCAGCCATTATTCGGCCTCCTTAAGAAAAGTCTTCCAGGCGCGAAACTGCGCGCGCATCGGCGCTTCGGAGCAGCCGTTGTGCGAACGGATGACCTTGCCGTCATCGCTGTCGCGGCCGTAGTCGCGGTGAAAGCTCACCCAGTCGCCGCCGTCCGATTCGAGGCCCCACTGGCCGCGCTGCCAGTTCTCCAGGTCATCGGCATTGACCATGGTCGAGGGCGAGTTGACGAGGTTGTAATACCACAGCGAGCGGCGGTAAATCGCCTCGGGCGCACCGACCAGGCGGAAATGCCAGATCTCCGAGAGCGTGCGGTTTGGCGCGATGGGGCGCAGCACGCGCAATTGCTGCAACGGCGACTGGATCGACACGCAGGGGTAGAGCAGCACGTGATGGATGTTGCGCGACAGGTATTCCTCCATCTTGGCCTTGCCGTAGGCCTTGCTCAGCACCGCTTCATGCGCGAGGGTGTCCGGGTCGGTCGGGCGCAGGCCCATGTAGCCGCTGAAAATGATGTGGCCGTAGGGATAGCCGGTGTTGGTCAGCGTGGCCCATTTCTCGAACGGCGTGGTGAAGGCCGAGAGGTAGTGGTAGTGCAGCAACTCCTTGCCGGTTTCGCGCTTGATCTTGCGCTCGACCTCGGCCGCCGCCTGACCGGTGGACTTGTGCGTGACCGACGGATGCACCGCGTCGATCTGGTTTTCCATGAAAAACTTCCAGTTCGAGCGCTGCACCACGCGATTGCAGGGCATGACGGCCTCGACTTTGCCGACCGGCGAGCGGTCGCACATGTCGTCGATGGCGACTTTGGCCTCGCCCATCCATTCGAGCAGCGACGGGCCTGTCGCGGCGAGGCTGGCGAAATAAAAGCCGCGATACGAATCGACGCGCGCCGCCGGCTTCATGCTGAAGTCCGGATCGTTCTTGTCAAAGCGCGTGTCGTCATAGCCGCGCTCGAGCGGCACCGACTCGAGCTTGCCTTTGAGGTCGAAACGCCAGGCATGGTAGGGGCAGGTCAGCGCGTCGCCGGCATTGCCGTGGTGGCTGCCGCAGACCTGTACGCCGCGGTGCGGGCAGCGGTTGTAGAGCACGCTGATTTTCTTGTCATCGCCGCGCACCATGACCAGCGGCTGGTGGCCGATCTGGAAGGTCCAGTAATCGCCGGCCTTGGGAATCTGCGTCTCGTGGCCGCAGTAAATCCAGGTCTTTTCGTAGATGTACTTGATCTCGAGGTCGAAAATGTCCTGATCGACGTAGCAGGCACGGTGCACCCGGTCCGGTTCTACCAGCTTGGCCAGGTTGGGAATTTTTTCGTGCAACATGAATGCCTCCTTGCAGTGTGCGGACGGTAATAAGGGGGAATCAGGCGGCGCGCTGCTTTGCGCCCGCGGTTTGCGCATCGGCCGCCGGCGCGCCCGCATCGAGGTTTTGCTTCATTTGCTGCAGCGTCCAGCGCAGCATTTCGGCCGCGCCCCCGGGCAGTCCGGCACGTGCAACCGCGTCGATGCGCTCGGCGTCCGGCCAGATGCGCACGAACAGCCTGCGTCCTTCGGCGGTCAGCGACAGCCGCGTGACGCGCATGTCGCTGGCGTCGGCGAGGCGGCTCAACCAGCCCGAGCGCACCATGCGGTCAACGGTGCGGGTGAGTGTGGTGCGGTCTATGGTGGTGGCGTCGGAGAGCTCGCTCATCGAGCAGCGCTGGCGGCTGTAGAGCGCGGCGAGGGTGCGCCATTCGGGCACGCGCAGGCGGTGGGTCTTGAGCGCGGCGGCAAGCTCGCGGTCACGTGCGCCGACCACTTGCGTCAGCCAGTAAAAAGTGTGGCTGTCGAGGTTGAACTCCGGGCGCGGGGATTCAGGCATGTAAATACATTAGCCAATAATAAGTGCGTTTGCAAATAGTTTTATGCATTTCACGATGAAGTCCATGCTGCACTGCCAGATAAGCCGGTCCTGAAACCGTGCGTTTGCACCTCAATGGCGCGCCGGCCCGGGCGCCGTACCGTCGGCACGCGCCGATGTCGCGGTATGATTCGCAAAAAGGGAGGACGCATGCAGCATCAAGCAGGGTGGGAAACGCCCGCCGCACAGCCATGAGCGCATTGCTGGGCTGTATCGCCGACGATTTCACCGGCGCGACCGATCTCGCCAACAACCTGGTGCGCGGTGGAATGCGCACGGTGCAGACCATAGGCGTGCCAGACGCGCCGCTGGCCGGGGATGTCGATGCGGTGGTGGTGGCGCTGAAGTCGCGCACCATTGCGGCGGTCGAGGCGGTGGCGCAATCGCTGGCCGCACTGCGCTGGCTGCAGGTGCAGGGCTGCACACAGATTTACTTCAAGTACTGCTCGACCTTTGATTCGACCGCGCTCGGCAACATCGGTCCGGTGACCGAGGCGCTGATGGCAGCCCTTGGCAGCGACTTCACCATCGCCTGCCCCGCCTTCCCGGAGAACAAGCGCACGGTGTTCAAGGGCTATTTGTTCGCCGGCGACGGACTGCTCAACGAATCGGGCATGCAAGACCATCCGCTGACGCCGATGACCGACGCCAACCTGGTGCGCGTGCTGCAGGCGCAGAGCAAGGGCAAGATAGGCCTGATCGATTACCTCACGGTGGCGCGCGGGCCCGCGGCGATCACCGAGCGCATTGTCGCGCTCAAGTCAGAGGGCGTGCGCATCGCCGTCGTCGATGCGATTGCCAATGATGACTTGATGCGCATGGGCCTCGCCTTCGCCGGCATGCCCCTCGTTACCGCCGGCTCCGGCGTGGCCCTCGGCCTGCCGCAGAATTTTGCCGCCGCCGGCGTGTTGCGTGCCGGCGCCGGTGCAGCGGCCTTGCCGGCGGTCAGCGGTCCGGCCGCCATCGTGTCCGGCAGTTGTTCGGTCGCGACCAACGCGCAAGTCGCCGATTTCATCGTCAGGGGCGGTGCCGCGCGGGCGCTCGATCCGCGCAAGCTGGCTGCCGGCGAGCCCGAGGTCGAGCAGGTGCTCGCCTGGGCGCGGCCCTTGCTGGCTTCCGGCAAGGGCCCGGTGCTGGTGTATTCGAGCGCCGCGCCGGAGGCGGTCAAGGCCGTCCAGTCGAGCCTTGGTGCACTCGAAGCGGGGGCATTGGTCGAGCGCGCCATTGCCACGATTGCGCGCGGTCTGGTGGACGCCGGTGTCGGCCGCCTGATTGTCGCTGGCGGCGAAACCTCGGGCGCGGTGGTGCAGGCACTCGGCGTGAGGGCGCTGCGTATCGGCCCGCAAATTGATCCGGGCGTGCCATGGACAGCGACCGTGGGTGCAAAACCCCTGCTGCTGGCTTTGAAGTCAGGCAATTTTGGCACGACGGACTTTTTTACCAAGGCGTTTGCGCAACTGCCTTAAGCAGCGGTACGGATGTTTGTGAATAGATGCGAAATTATCTCCACCGTTCGGGCTGAGCCTGTCGAAGCCCTGAAATCCCTTCGACAGGCTCAGCCCGAACCGGGCATGATTTGTCACGAAATCGGAAATCCTTAACAATGGCCATCAACGAAAATGCATTACGCGAACACATCTGCGAGCTCGGCCGGTCGATATTCGACCGCGGCCTGACGCACGGCTCGACCGGCAACATCAGCGCGCGCTGTGCCGAGGGCTGGCTGCTGACGCCAACCGGATCCCATCTCGGCCGCCTTGATCCGGCGCGCCTGTCCAAGCTCGATTGGTCGGGCAAGCTTATTTCGGGTGACGCGCCGTCGAAAGAAAATTTTCTGCATCTGGCGATGTACCAGGAACGCGAAAAGAATCAAGCGGTCATTCACCTGCATTCGACGCACTCGGTTGCGGTATCCGTTCTCGCAGAAGTGAATCCCGCCGATGTGCTGCCCCCCATCACCGCCTACTACGTCATGCGCATCGGCAGCCTGCCCCTCGTGCCCTACTACGCGCCGGGCGACATGCAGCTCGCCGATGCCGTACGCGGCTTTGCCGGCAAGCACCACGCCATGCTGCTTGCCAACCATGGTCCGGTAGTCGCCGGCTCCAGCCTCTCCGCCGCAGCCGATGCGGTGGAAGAACTCGAAGCCACAGCCAGGTTGTATTTGCTGCTGCAAGGCCGCAAGATCCGCACGCTGACGCCCGAACAGGTCGCCGATATCAAACACCGTCACCCGGCGGGCTGATCTGGTGAAAAAATATCGTCAGAAAAATACGGAAAATTGTCATTCCGAGCGCAGCGAGGAATCCGCTGTCATTCAAATCAAAAGCAGATTCCCCGCGAAGTTTATCCCCCGGAGGGGACTGCGGAATGACATCTGAAAGTGAAGCGCACCTCAATCATCAGGCACACCGATAACCATGCCCAAACTCGCCGCCAACATCTCGATGATGTACCAGGAACACCCTTTTCTCGATCGCTTTGACGCCGCCGCCAAAGACGGTTTCAAGGGCGTCGAGTTCCTCTTTCCCTACGAAGTGCCGGCCGCTGATATCAAGCAACGCCTCGACGCCAACGGCTTGACGCTGGCCTTGTTCAACGGTCCGCCCGGCAGCTGGGCCGCCGGCGAGCGCGGCATGGCCTCATTGCCGGGGCGCGAGGGCGAGTTCAAAACCAGCATCACCACCGCTCTGAGCTACGCCAGCGTGCTCGGCAACAAGCGGCTGCATGTCATGGCCGGCCTGATCAAGCCGGGTGCGGACCGCGCCTTGCACCGCGCGGTCTATGTCGAGAATCTCGCCCATGCCGCGAAAGAAGCCGCGGCGCTGGGCGTTACCGTCGTCATCGAACCGATCAACACGCGCGATATACCGGGCTTTTTTCTCAACCGCCAGGACGAGGCGCACGCCATTTGCGCCGAAGTGGGTGCGGCCAATCTGAAAGTGCAGTTCGACCTTTATCACTGCCAGATCGTCGAGGGCGACCTGGCAATGACGATGAAAAAATACCTGGCCGGCATAGGCCACATGCAGATCGCCGGCGTCCCCGAGCGGCAGGAGCCGGACATCGGCGAAATCAACTACCCCTATCTGTTCCGGCTGATGGACGAACTCGGTTACGACGGCTGGGTCGGCTGCGAGTACCGGCCGCGCGGTAAAACTGCGGACGGATTGGGCTGGGCAAAACCCTGGCTGTAGCGGGGGTGCATGCTGGAAACGCCCGCCTGGCGGGCATTTCAGCGGTTGTGCTTATTTTTTCAGTTGGTGTCCGAGCCGTTTTGACAAGTCTGAGGCGATTGTCAGCAGCGTTTTGGCGGTCGCGCCGCCGTAGTCGACATTGAGTTCCTGCGAGCGTCCCAAGACGCCGATGACCGCAGCAATCCGGCCCTTGTGGTCGAACACCGGCGCGGCGATGGCGTTGACGCCTAGCAGTAAATCGCCGGTTACGCGGGCGAGGCCGCGCTTGCGCGTATCGGCCAGCAACTGGCTGATCGCGCTCCACGCATGCAAGCTGTCGGATTTCCCGTTGGCTTCGCGTTCAGCGTCGATCAGTTCACGCGATTGCCCTTCGGGAAGATGCGCGGCGAACACTCGGCCTGAAGCGGTCTTGAGGATGGGAAGCAGGGAACCGACCCGGATGTTCATATAGACCGGCCGTGCGCTTTCCTCGAGGTTCACTACGACTGGCCCGCCGCTGCTCCACAGCGCCAGCAGGGCGGTCTCGGCCGTCTTGTCGCGCAATTGGCGCAGCGCGTCGGCGCCAGATCCCACCACCGAAACATTGCGCAGGCCGGCGAGGCCCAGTGTGATGGCCATCGCGCCCAGCCCGTAGTGCCCTGACTCCTCGTTCTGTTCAACCAGCCCAGTGCGGGCGAGGCTCACCAGGTAGCGGTGAATCTTGCCCGGATGCATATGGGCAAGCCTGGCGATGTCCTTAAGTTGCATCGGCTGCCCGGCATTGATGAAAGCCTGTAGGACCTGCGCCGCAACCTCTACCGACTGGATGCCAAGGCGTTGTTGTTTTTTGACCGCCATCCCGACCTCTCTTGTTTGTTGACGCGCATGGTCGCCCGGTTGGGTGGACTTGACAACTGGTTTTGCCATAACGTATCGTATTATTAATAATACTAATCGTAATTTGTAAGGACGTCATTATTAAGGAGGAGTTATGAACGACAACGTTGTCGACAAAAGTCTGGCGCGTGCGGCCCTGAAGCAGGACGCTAAGGACCTCCATCTGGTCGAGTTCTGGGAACAGCGCGCCGATGTCGAGTTGCTCAAGCCGCGAAACAAGGCCGTGCCCTATGCATGGCGCTGGGCGGATATCGAACCGCGGCTGCGCGTTGCCGCACGCACCGTTCCGATCGAGGAATGCGAACGCCGCGCACTGGTGTTTGCCAATCCCGGGCTTGGGGGAAAGCCGTACATCACGAATACCTTGTTTGCCGCCTACTCGCTTTACAACCCGGGTGAGCAGGCGCCGGTGCACCGGCACACTCCTTCGGCCAGCCGTTTCGTGCTTGAAGGCGACGGCGGCTTTACGGTGGTGCAGGGCGAAAAGCTGCGCATGGCGCGCGGCGATCTTGTGTTGACACCGACCGGTACCTGGCATGACCACGGCAACGACAGCAAGGACGCGGTCATCTGGGTCGACGTCCTGAATGTGCCTTTGGTCGAGAGCATGAATGCGACATTTTTCGAATTCGACTACAAGGAGCAGGATGCCGGCGGGGCCGAGGTCAAGAAGCCGATACAGAGCATCCGCGAACAGGACGCCCATTCGACGCGCCTGTACGCCGTTGGTGGTGTAAGGCCGTTGTTTGCTTCGCGTCAGCGCGGACCTACCGAGCACTCGCCCATGTTCATCTACAAATGGGAGCAGACGCGCAAGGCCCTCGAAGGCATGGTGGGTTACGAGGGCAGCCCTTACGACGGAATCATCGTCGAGTACGTCGATCCGACTACCGGCGGAGCGGTAATGCCGACCATGTCCTTTCGCAGCCAGCTGCTGCGGGCGGGGGAGTGCACGCTTAAACATCGCAAGACCGCGAGCACGATTTATTGCGTGCTTGAAGGTTCGGGCAGCACGGTTGTGGAAGGCAAGGAGTTCAAATGGGGCCGCAACGACGTGTTCACAATTCCGGGGTGGCAATGGCATGAGCACCGCAACGAAACAGGCAACCCGGTTTATCTGTATTCGGTTACTGATGAGCCGGCGATGCGCAAACTCGGCCTTTACCGGGAAGAAGGCATGACAGCGGACGGCGTGGTCAGTTTGCTTGAGGGTTTCTGATGTCCATCCGACACGACTGGGTTGAGGTAGGAGCAATGCCGGCGTACCTGGCGCGCCCGACAACCACACCCGCGCCGGGCATCGTCATGCTGCAGGAGATTTTCGGCGTCAATGCCGCGATGCGCGCCAAGGCCGACGATTTCGCAGCAGCTGGTTTTGCCGTACTGGTTCCAGATTTGTACTGGCGCTTGCAGCCTCGAATAGACCTTGGCTATTCGGAAGCAGATCGCAAGCAGGGTTTCGGATACATGCAACGCTTTGACTTTGCCCAGGGCGTAGCCGATTGCGTGACTGCGGCTGAGTGGCTGGCCCGTGATCCGGGCTGCAGCGGTGCTGTTTCATTCGTGGGTTTTTGCATGGGCGGCAAGCTCGCAGTGCTGGCGGGGGCGCGCTATGCGCCGACGCGGGCTGTGGCATCGTTTTACGGCGTAAAGCTCGATGAGAGTCTCGATGTGCTGCGCCAACTGAAGGCGCCGTTTCAGTTCCATGTCGGCGACCGCGATGGGCACATCCCGGTCGAGACCGTTGGCAAGGTGCGCGAGGCGCTGGCCGGAAAAGCCGGTGCGCAGGTGTATCAATACCCGGGCGCGCAACACGGCTTTTTCAATCGCTTGCGGGAAGACGTGTACGACAAAACGGCTGCGGATCTGGCGCAAAACAGGACGCTGGAGATGCTGCGTAGCGTCGCGGATTAGTAGGGGTATTGCCGGCCGAGCGCCCGCGCCAAAGCGGGTGTACGCCGGACCGGGCAACCACAGGAGGAGCGCGGCATGAACAATGATCGTATTCACGATATATCGGAAATTATCGATCGGTCTCGAGTAAGCGGGTTTCAGAAATGGGCGATTGCGCTATGTGCACTGGTGGCCATACTGGACGGGCTGGATACCCAAGCCATAGCCTTTGTCGCGCCGGCCATCGCCAGCGAATGGTCCATGGACCCGTCCTCATTCGGTCCGATATTCGGGGCGGGCCTGCTGGGGCTAACCCTCGGCGCACTGATTCTCGGTCCGCTCGCCGACCTGATCGGGCGCAAGATCGTCATCATCCTGTCGACGATCTGGTTCGGCGCGTTTTCACTGCTTACGATTTATGCCAGCAGCACAGGAGAGTTGCTCGCATTGCGGTTATTGACGGGAATCGGACTTGGGGGTGCCATGCCCAATATCATCGCGCTCACATCGGAGTACGCGCCGCGCCGCGTACGCGCAACCCTGATCACGTTGATGTTCTGCGGCTTTCCGCTCGGCGCCGTACTGGGCGGCCTAGCCAGCTCCGGCCTGATCGCGGTTTTCGGCTGGAAGTCCGTGTTCGTTCTGGGCGGCGTCTTGCCGCTGTTGCTGGCTCCCTTGCTGTACTTTTCGCTGCCCGAGTCGATCCGCTATCTGGTGGTCAAGGGCGGACAGGGGCGCAAGGTCGCAGCCATCGTCAGGCGCATTGACCCGGCAGGCGACTATCGCGACGACGATGGCTGGCTTAAGGAGGTTGACCTGCCCGGTCTCCCCATCCGACACCTGTTCAGCGAAGGCCGCGCCGTCGGTACGCTGACGCTGTGGGTGATCTTTTTTTCAAATCTGCTGATCATGTATTTCCTCATCAACTGGTTGCCCTCGGTGCTTCGGCAGGCGGGTTTGCCCATAGAGCGGGCCATAATCGCCACAGTCCTGCTTAACGCAGGTGGCATTGTCGGCGGGCTGATCTTGGGCCGCATTGTCGATCGACGCGGACCCGGCATTCTTTTTGCCAGTTACGGATTGGCCGCGCTTGCCATCGCGGGCATCGGGCTGGTCGGTGCCAATGTGGGACTGATCATGGTTGCCGTTTTCATTTCGGGCTTTTTTGTCATCGGAACGCAGTTTTGCATGAATGCCATGGCGGCATCCTTTTATCCCACCTCAATGCGCTCGACTGGCGTGGGTTGGGCGCTGGGAGTGGGGCGTATCGGTTCAATCATCGGGCCTGTGATAGGGGGCGTGCTGCTGGCGCTCGGATGGGAAACAACAACATTGTTCCTCGTGGTCGCAGTGCCGGCCGTAGTATCGGCACTGGCCGTGGCCACGCTCAAGGCCAAACCCGAACACCGATATGCCTGACATCGCAACGCCATCGGAAAGAAACCATGAAGTTATGCCACTTTAACCTGAAGTTCCAGCCTGTATTGGCGTTTGTAATGGGTAGATTTCCGAGGGTAGCAAGCCACTTTCCGGTCTTATTTTTCGTGCATTATGTAGCCATGTAAATGACTTGACGTAGCCTTCCGGGCGTGTATCATGTGGTCATGCACATCGATACCGTTCCGAACCGGGGCTCGCGCCCTGCGTATCTGCTGCGTGAGTCCTATCGTGAGGGCGCGCGGGTACGGAAGCGCACTCTGGCCAACCTGTCGGCTCTCTCGGACGAACAGATTCAGGCCATTCGTGCCGTACTGCGCGGCGAACCGGTGGGCCCCATTGCCAACCGCTTCGAGGTGCTTTCGTCCCGCTTGGACGGGCCCGCACAAGCTGTGCGTGTAACCATGTATCGGCTGGGTTTTGCCGGTTTGCTCGCGGCGCGGCCCAGTCGCGAGCGCGATCTGGTGTGCGCCATGGTTGCCGCTCGCATCATTGCGCCGCACACCAAGCTGGCTACCACGCGCTGGTGGCACACCACGACCTTGGCCGAGGACTTCGGGGTAGCAGATGCCAGCGAGGATCAACTGTACGCGGCGATGGACTGGTTGCTGGCGCGGCAAGATGCGCTGCAAAAGAAGTTGGCCGCGCGCCACCTCAGCGCTGGTGGCCTGGTGCTCTACGATTTGTCATCGAGCTACTTCGAGGGAACCACTTGTCCGCTGGCCAAGCTCGGCTACAGCCGCGACCGCAAACACGGCACGCTGCAGGTCAACTATGGCTTGCTCACTGATGTCCGCGGTTGTCCGGTGGCGATCGCGGTACATGAAGGCAATGTCGCCGACAGCCAGACCG
>CAYLPI010000039.1:0-27605 GCA_964385505.1 uncultured Bordetella sp. | reverse complement strand
AACGTGAGTGCGGCGAACACGAATGCGCTGCAGGCGATAGACACGGTGGCGCCCAATACGCCGGTGATCAGTTCTGTGGTGGATAACGTTGGGACGATCCAGGGGACGGTCTCGAGCGGTGGTGTGACGGACGACACGGTGCTGGTGCTAAACGGCACGGCCGAGGCGAACAGCACGGTGACGATCTACGACGGTGCGACGGTGCTGGGGACGGCGACGGCGAACGGCTCTGGGGTATGGACGTACACGACGGGGACGCTGACTGGCGGTACGGCGTACGCGTTTAACGCCAGAGCGACGGATGCGGCCGGGAACCAGGGCTCGGGTACGGCGAACTACACGGTGACGGTGGACACGGCGGCGCCGGCGGTTACTCCTCTACCCGGGACGGCACCACTGGTCGATTCTCCCCCCGTTACAGTTACATCTACATCTCCCATTCCCACTACAACGCCAACGCCGTCTCCCGCGACGTCCCCGTTTGGCGGGACGACCAATGTGTCGAGCGGACCTGCGGGCCTCTCAGCGCCAACGCCGAATCCGACGTCTGTCGATTCAGCGCTGCTGAATGCGCCGGTAAATATTACTGGTGGTCTGGGCGGGACATTTTCTGCGCAACCAGCTGCACCGTCCTCGACGGCTACGGCGGATTTTGTCAATGCACTTCCGGCGACAGCGGGCGGATCGTCGGATGGAGCGTCAAGTTCCAACGCCAGTGAAGCGGGCTTCCCGGTCACCAGAGTCGAGCTAGCAAGTGGCGCAAATTCCAATGGGGTAACCGCTGCGTTCAACTCGAACGAGCAGCGTTTATTCGTGTATGAAGGTGTGGTTGACGCGAAGGGGACGGATCAGTTTAAGTTGCCCAAGGATGCTTTTGCTCATACGGATTCGACGGCCATCGTGAAGTTGGAGGCACGTCAAGTTGATGGCGAGCCCTTGCCCGCCTGGGTCCAGTTCAATTCGATTACAGGCCAATTCCAAGGCACCCCCCCAGCTGAATTTGCCAATGGTCTTGATGTTCAGGTGACTGCGAGGGATACGGAAGGACGAGAGGCTTCCATTGCCTTCAAGCTCGAGTTGGGGACTCAATCGTCCGATTCAAGCCAGCAAACCGCCGTACAAGGGCCACGTACTGCAGGGGCTACGGACGGCGTTGGAGCAGGAGCCGCAGGGATTATTTCGGGACAAAGTGCAGGTGGTAGCGTTGCCGAACCAGCCGCGTTGGTTGCAGGCGTGTCGCAAGTCACGGGTTCTGCGGCTAACGGTTTGAGTGGACCCGCAGCCGACGCGTTGAATGGCCTGCCGGCAACTGGTTTAGGCTTGTCTCAGGCAGGTGTCTCAGATCTTGACGCAAGCGACACCGGTTTTCCGGTGGCTAGAGTCGCTCAAGCAGAAGCTGCCAGTATCGTTGGCGAAGGCACTCCAGATACAGGCGAGCAGCGACTTTTCGTGTTCGGTGGTGTTGTCGATGGCCGTGGTACGGATCAGTTCCAAGTGCCGCGAGAGGCTTTTGCACATACCGATCCTTCTGCAATCGTAAAACTGGAAGCCCGCCTCATTGATGGTGCGCCACTTCCGCCATGGCTGCAGTTCAACTCGGTAACCGGGCAGTTCCAGGGCACGCCTCCGGCAGGTGTATCCGGCGGTTTGGATGTCGAGATCACGGCACGGGATGCCGATGGACGCGAAGCATCGGTTTCCTTCAAGCTTGAATTGGGTGTTCCGGCGTCGGAGTTGAGCCGACCCATTTTCGCCCCGGCAGTATCGCCCCAAGGTGGCCTGGCGCCGACCAGCCCAGGGCCGACCCCGGATGAGTTTGGCATTACGACCGGGTCTGGATCGGGCTCGGTGGGCGATTCCGGTGTGTCGGGAACCGGTGCTCAAACTGGTTCAACCGGACCAGATGCCACGCTGAGAATTGATGGGGAAGTGGGAACGGAGGTGCCGCCGACAGGGGCTTTTGGCGAAGGGCAGTCTGTAACAAAAGGTTTCGCTGTATTCCGTGTGACCGAGGAGGCGGACGGGTTGACGCCTGTCGCGTTAAGCGACATCCAGGCGCGCCTATTTGTTTATCAGGGAATCAATGGTGCGGTCGGATTTGACCAGTATCAGATTCCCCGCGAGGCGTTTGCACACACGGACCCGAGCGCAATTGTTACGCTGAATGCCAGATTGGCCACGGGAGCGCCCTTGCCGTCCTGGCTGAGCTTTGATTCGACGACCGGAATTTTCCGCGGCACTCCCCCGGGGGGCGTGCCGGTTTCGCTGGAACTGATCCTGACGGCATTGGACGCAGAGGGCCGCGAGGCTTCCGTGGAGTTCATGCTTGAGTTGGGCGTCAAAGAGGGGACGGAAAGCACCCCAAGGCCGATTCGTGTAGATGCGAACGCCGCCCCGATGATTCTCGAATCAGATGAACTTGAGGATGAGTTGGATGACGAAGGCATAGCGCTTGTTGCGCAAACCGATTCTGCCCGTGCAGTGGCTGAAAAGGCGGTTAAGGCGGTCAAGCCGGGCGCAAATTCTTTTGCGGACCAACTACGGGCGGCAAAGGTATCTAAGGATCCCGTGCTTGCGAAAGCCCTGGAGTCGAAACAGAATCAGGTAACTCGCCTAGGTTCTTGAAAACAGTATAGAATCTTAGCGGAAAGATGATGCTAATTCTGAATCGTAGCTTTGACTCGCTCGCTTTTCCGGCACACGCCTCTGCTCGGATTGTCCGTGCAGTGTCGTCATGCTTGTTTTTAATTGCGATCGCGGGTTGCTCAATCATCCCGGTGCCATTGGACAAAGCGGAGAGAGAGCGTGTTGCCGAAGAGTCCTTTCGAAGTCTCTTTGCCCGGCAGGAGGCGATTGCTCAGCCGCTGAGTTTGTACGAAGCTTCGGCAAGGGCAGTGAAATATCAGACGGATTATCGAGTCCGAATCATGGAAGAAGCTGCGGCACTGGCGCAAATCGAAGTCGCACGGTTTGACTTGCTGCCGAAGCTTACTGGGAACGCTGGTTACTCAAGCCGAAACAACGATTCTTTTGGATTTGGTTTTTCTCCTAACGGGACTCCCGCGACAAATCCATCCGCTTCTTCAGAACGCTCACATAGCACCGCAAGTATCGGGTTCATGTGGAACGTCATGGATTTCGGCGTCAGTTATTTCAGGGCTAAGCAACTTGCGGATCAGAAGTTGATTGCTGCCGAACGGCGCCAGAAGGCGGTGCAAAATCTCATTCAGGATGTTCGGTTAGCTTGGTGGAGGGCTGAAGCTGCGCAGCGGCTGCTCCCGGAGATTGACACCTATTTCGAAGACGTTGACCAGGCCATTGAAAGAACAAGAATTATTGAGAACAGGAAGCTTTTGCCCCCGATGCAAACAGCGTCACTGCGTCGGGCGCTGTTGGACCTTCAGCAGCAAATAAGTCTGCGGCGTGCAGAGTTGGCGCAGGCGAAACTTGAACTTGCCGCACTTGTGAATGCGCCTCCGGGGACTGAAGTCGCGGTCACTCCTCCGACGGAATTTCCAGCGGCTACGCTTGACCTGAAGGAAAGCATACCGGCGCTTGAGGCCTTGGCTTTGCGGAATCGTCCTGAATTGGCAGAGGAAATCTATAAATCCAGAATCAGTGAAAGTGAAGCAAAAAAGGCAATATTAGGATTGCTTCCAGGGTTGAATCTCGATCTAACGCGAAGTTTTGACAGTAACAAATATCTCGTAAATAGCTATTGGACTACCGCAGGAATTGGAATCGCTTTCAATCTCGTCAAAGCTTTTTCGTTGCCGGCGGTCAATCGCTCGGCAGAGGCACAAGCCCGCGTTGATGAAGCGCGCAGACTTGCGATGGCAATGGCGGTACTGACACAGACCCGGATCGCTGCGGTCAGGTTCGGGTTAATGGCGCACGAATATGGCGTTTGGGACGAGGCGACGCAGGATGATCGAAAAATTGTCCAGTTCCTGGAGTCTAGTGCTCAGGTTGGAATAGATACCGAATTGGAATTGATCCGCGCCAAAGGGCGTTTCACCGTCAGCAAAATTAATCGCGACATCATGTATGCCAACCTTGAGGCGGCGCTCGGGCGCATTTACAACTCCACGGGATTGGATCCCGATACCATTCAGGCAGATCAGTTAGGTACGCGAGACCTTGCAGAACAAATGAGAACTCGAATCGCAGAATGGCACTTGGCCAACTTCTCGGTGAAGGGACCTCCGCAGGCGGTGACAGTATCCGTTGGAAAAGTAACTGGCGTTCCAGACGTCGTTCTGAAGGCGTTTCGAACTTCGGTCGAAGGGGTGTTTGGACAGTCCAAAATAAGTGTTGTGGCTGATGATCAATCGCAACTTCAGATACTTGTCGATGTAACTGTCGCGCCTGCGAAGGGTGGGGGGCGGCCAGCAGAAATGAGGGTTCGCTTGATTGACTCCAAAACTGGTGCACAAAGATTGTCGACCGAATTCAAGACAACCTTAAGTGAGCCTGTTGATGATGAACAGTGGAGGACGCTGGGCGAAGGCGCAGCGTATCGCGTGCTGGGCCCGATTTTGCGCCTGCAAGCCGGCAGAACCTTGGCAGTTACTGATGCGGGCACGGGCGCAGTGATTGCAGATTTCAAGCTTGCCTCGAGTCTGGGGGCGCCGAACGCATCCGGCCGCGCAGGCCTTTCGCGTGCGGCGATTCAGGATGACCCTTTATCGCTGAGGTTGGATCTTGAGATCGCGCTGCTTCCACCGCAAAGTATCTCCAGCATAAACATTGACAGGGGCAAGAATGTTCCTTAAGTCGTACCATTTATCAACCTTGGCTTTGGTTTTGTTTGCCGCAACCGCGTTCGCACAAAGCTCCAGTCGCAGCGGCGCGAACGCAGCACAGGAATCTAGCGGCATTCAAGGTGGCACTGGCGGCTTGCGCGCCGATCCGTCGAGGAGAAGCGATGGACCGTCGAATGCCGGTTCTCGCGTGACGGCGTTTGATGAGGCATCGGCCCTTGATCAACGGGATGTGTCGGTGTTGGTCGTTGCCGGTGATGAGACCACTCTTTCCAGCCAAATGGCCGGGAAAATAAAGAAGATTTATTTCGGTCTAGGTGATGCTGTCGGCGCAGGGGCCTTGCTGATCGAGTTTGATTGTGCCGAGCAGGACGCACAGTTGCAGACTGCGGAGGCTGAGTATCGTGGCGCAAGGGAAACACATCTGACGAAGCTCCGGCTACAAGCCCTGGGGGCTGCGGGCGAATTGGAAGTTACCGTGGCGGCGTCTGGTGCCGACAAGACGAAAGGGCAGGTAATCTTCAGAGAATCACAAATTGCTTACTGCAAGCTTACCGCCCCGTTTGCGGGGCGAATCGCAAAAACCAGGGTAAAGGTGGCTGAAAGCGTCCCGGCAGGGCAGTCCCTTCTCGATATAGTTAACTCCGGTGCCTTGAAAGCCCAGTTGTTTGTACCGGCCACCTGGTCGTACTGGCTTCGTCCTGGCGTGAAATTTCAAGTGAAAACATCGAGTGATGGGAAAAGCTATAACGCCCGAGTATCAAAATTGAACTCACGTGTCGAAGGGATCAGCCAGTCCCTCGAAATTGAGGGCCGGTTCGAAGGTGCGACGCCAGGCTTGTTGCCGGGTATGGTTGGAACTGCCGTATTTCCGACGCGTCCGACGCGCTGATTTATCGTGAATCAGGTACAGGAAAAAAATATCGGCGGAGATTTACTCGAGCTTCAACGCAAATTGCAGGCTTGCAAATCCCTGCGGGAGCTGAATTTTGTTGCCGTAAACGACAGCTTTTCCGTCATTCAGTATGACCAGGCGGTAATCTGGCATTACGATGTTCGGGGACGTATCTCTGTTGGGGCGGTTTCAGGCCTGGCTGAAGTTGCAAGCGACACGCCGTATGTCCAGTGGCTGGCGAAGGCAATCGAATTCATACTGCTGAATCGACAAAATGAAGTCGCGGCATTTCCGTTTGATGCACTCCCAGAAAGTCTGCAGGAAGATGGCAAAGAATGGGTGCACGAACACATCCTGCATGGTGCGCTGAGAAGCCCGGAGGGCAAGGTGCTAGGCGGGCTTTTTCTGAATCGTCATACGCCGTTTAGCGAGCACGAGCAGGCAGTCGCAGCGTGGATGGCGAGTTCCCTTGGTTTTGCGGCATGGGCATGGCGTCAAAATTCGCAAAAAATTGAACATGTCACACGGGCGTTTGAAAAGCAGTCTGTCCGGTACCTAGTCGCAGGGGCTTGCGTAGCTGCCGCTTTGCTGACTTTTGTGCCGATACGGCTTACAGCCCTGGTGCCTGCCGAGATCACGCCTAGCAAGCCTTTTCCGATTACGGCACCGATTGACGGAGTCATCAGGAAAATTGTCATTCAACCTAATCAGGTGGTCAAGGCGGACGAGGCCGTAGCGGAACTTGACGATACCTCGATTCGCAATCGCTTGGCGGTCGCTACCAAGGCTTTTGAGACAGCGTCCACCGATTATCAGCGTGCGGTCAATAAATCGTTCAACGACGAGCAGAGTAAAGGCGAACTGCTTGTTCTCGGTTCGAAGGTGCAGGAAAAATCCGCAGAGGTTGCCTATCTTTCGGAGCTATTGGAAAAATTGCGGATTTCCACGCCACAAGGCGGCATTGCAATTTTTTCAGACGCTGAGGATTTGCGTGGACGCCCGGTTCAAACCGGGGAGAGAATCATGGTGGTTGCGGACCCTTCGCTGGTTGGCGTGACCGTCTACCTACCTCCCGACGATGCTGTTGAACTTGAGGTCGGCGGCGACGTAACGGTGTATTTGAATATTGCCCCGTTGTCACCCTTGCATGCAAAGATTGTTCAAAGCAGCTACGAGGCGATGGTGCAACCGGACAATAGTATTGCGTACATCATCAAAGCCGCACTTGAGCAAGGTTCTGGTCTGCCTCGAATCGGGAACAAGGGTACTGCCAAGGTTTACGGTAAGAGTGTGTCGCTGGGGTACTACCTTTTTCGCAAACCTATACTTTTCCTGCGACGCAGCTTCGGAATCTAAGCTTTGCGGGTGCAAGTTTTGCGGAAGCATCGGAGAAATCCGGTGAAGCGCAGCTGCAAGCACTTCATTCGGCCCGCATGCTCTGATATAATTGCAATCTTTGCGCCCGTAGCTCAGTTGGATAGAGTACCTGGCTACGAACCAGGGGGTCGTGGGTTCGAATCCTGCCGGGCGCGCCATTAAATTTAAAAACCTGCCGAAAGGCAGGTTTTTTTTCGTCAAGTTGCGGCGTGCGTGACAACTCGATCCTGTTGTTTTGCTGACTTTTGTATCGCCACTTGCGAAAGATATGCTTGGCGTTTCTGTAGTGCACTTTTATATGTCACGCACGGCTGTGGTGAAGCATTGTTATTGTATAGTTGTAATCAGTATCATTAATATAATGATTTTAAATGATAAAGTTAGTTGGCACGTTAAGTGCCTAAAAAGAAGCTCTTTCGCCTTTTCCTCCTCCTTTGGGTGAAAGCCTTTCAGGCAGCCTTCCGGCTGCTTTTTTTTGGGAGCTTGTCGAATGTCCAATTCGGCGCCGGCAAGCTCGCCTGCTCTTCTTTGGAGATAGCGCAAATCGATCAATCGAACGTTTCTGATTTATCGCCGGGCTTCGTTTGGCTTAGCCTCAGCGAGAAATTCTATCTTGCTAAGCGTAATTTGCGCGCGGAGGGGCGCCGGATTTCCGCTGCCCCGAAAAGAACGCTTTTCTCGCAACCCAGCAATGGTCCGACGTTTCTTCTGTGAAGCTACGACCTGCCGAAGTCGTGCTCGCCCGGGTCGTGGACTTTCCCGGGGAGAGCGTCGCTTTGCCGTGGCTTGGAACGCTATCAACGATAAACTCAAATTTCCGGCACAATTCTCTGCGCTCGGGCCGCAGTTTGTGAGCGCGTTCTGATGAGAACCAGAAATACAGGTTCCTAGCGAGAGGAAGATATGGTCAAAGAGGCGCCACTGATTCTAAGCCTAGACAATCACGGTATCCCGAATCGATGGGTGACGTGGCAACAGGCCTGTTTCTATTATGCCAAGGACCTTATTGCATGGACCTTGGGGGAGAGTGCCTTCACCTTTTATGGCGGCATTTCAAGGGCGACCGGAGAGCGATCAAGCATTACGGCGCGTTCCATTATTGCGGTCAAAGGCAAAGCAATGGCGATGCGGGCATTCAGCCAAGTGCCGCCATTGAGCAATCGCGAACTTTTTCGACGCGACCACCATATCTGTGCCTATTGCGGGGGGGAATTCGGTTTTCTTCGGCTGACGCGCGATCACATCAAACCGGTATCGAGAGGGGGCGTGGACATCTGGATGAATGTGGTGACCGCGTGCCGAAATTGCAACGGGATGAAACGCAATCGTACGCTGGATGAGGCAGGCCTTGAACTGCTCTATGCGCCTTATGTTCCAAACAAGGCCGAGTACCTTATTTTGACGAATCGCAAAATCCTTTCTGACCAAATGGATTTCCTGAGACAGCACGTGGCCTCCCATAGCAGGGTGCTGCATTTTGCGGGCGGCGATACTTGAGTGTCGACGTGCAGCGTGATTTCTGGCTCAACTCGGGTTTCCATTTGCTTGAACGGGACGTGTCCGGACGGTTGATCGTCACCGACGACTTCCTCCGCGCGTATTGGCTGCGCCCCGAGGTCCGTCCAATGGACGATTCGACTGCCGCAGAGTTAAGGTTGCATGAAGTGCTCATGGCGTCGCCGAGGGTGGAGGTTTCTGCTGGGCACTTGGCGACTATCGAGGATGCGGATCTCCGCGACAACTATCGGTTATTACTCGAATTTCGCGCCCGCCTGCTGGAAAGTGGCAGTCTGGAGGCATGTTACAGCGCGATTTTCAACGGGGACGATGTATCGGTCCCCCCACTCTTGATTGATCAGCTTTCGCACATCATCCTGAGGAACATTCTGGATGGTTGTGTAGACCCACTTCAGTTACGCGCTGCGGAAATATTTTTCAGGAAGCAGCGGGCTAGTATTCAAGGCGGTGCGGTAATGTTGGCCGATTCCGACGTGGTAGACGCACATACCTCCGGCGACTCGTTCGGGAGCATCGGGCGCCTGATCGCAGAAGCGCAGACCCCGCTGAGGAATGTCGGCCTCGATGTGCTGGAACGTGCAAACGCCTCGTTGTATTGGGAGCGGGACCAGCGTCACGACTTCGTGCTCCGAGTTAACCACGGAACCCCCGCTGCCCTGGGGCTTTGCAGTGTCATTGAGCGTTGGATTTTGCATTTTTGCAATATCGCCGTCACGGTGAGGACCATCGCTGCCATCGACGAGGAGCACTGGGCATGGCATATCGGTCTCGATTCAGAATCAACTCGTTTGCTGAATGACTTGTGGCGTGGCGAGCAAGTCGACCCCGGCAGGTTGAAGCGCCTGCTTTGTTTATACAAGCTCGAGTTTGACGACTTTTCCGAGATGCGAAAGGATGTTGCGGGGCGCACCGTTTATCTGGCGTTGTGCATGGATGGTGATGGTTTCGTCCGTGTAAAACCGCAGAATTTGCTTATTAATCTTCCTGTTTCAAAAGGGCGTTAACACCGGTGGGCGTCTTGCGTCCGGCGTTCTGGGGCAGAGCCAAGGCGGAGTTGGCGAGCAGGGACCCGGTTATGAATGGAATCATTCGGGCTTTTCCTCGAGTTAGTCTCGAGGGCCGTGGGGATCCATTTCGGACGCTTGCGCGCGCGATTGTCGGGCAGCAGATATCGGTGAAGGCGGCGGGAAGCATTTGGACCCGCCTGCTGCATATTGCCCCCGAGATGCTGCCCGCGCAGATAGCCACAGCCAACTTGGCCGACTTGATGTCATGCGGATTGTCCGAACGAAAGGTGGAATACATCTGGGAGCTTGCCAAGGCCTGCCTGAGCGGGAGTCTCCGGGTCCGGGAATGGGCGCATTTAGATGACGAATTGGTGGTTGCCGATCTGGTAAAGGTACGGGGAATCGGCAGATGGACGGCGGAGATGTTTCTGATGTTCAATCTGTTGAGGCCCGATGTACTGCCGTTGGATGATCGTGGATTGCAAAATGCAATAAGTCATTACTATTTTCTCGGCGTGCCGGTAACTCGGCATTACACCATTGAGCTGGCAGAGATCTGGCGACCTTGGCGCTCGGTTGCAACCTGGTACCTTTGGCGGAGCCTCGAGGCCGCGCCCAGCGACTACTAGCGGTAGTTCCCGGGATTGGGAGTGGGTTAAAATCCTCAAATGAAAACCACGTTTCTTGAGTTTGAGCAGCCGGTTGCCGAACTGGAGGCCAAGATTGAGGAGTTGCGATTTGTGCAGGATGACTCCGCGCTTGATATTTCTGAGGAGATACAGCGACTGCAAAAGAAGAGCCAGGTGCTTACGAAGGAAATTTACGCGAAACTGACTCCGTGGCAGGTTGCGCAGGTTGCGCGTCACGCGCAACGGCCTTATTCGCTTGACTATATCAACCTCCTTTTTACCGATTTTGCGGAACTTCACGGTGATCGCTCTTATGCCGATGACCCGTCGATTGTTGGCGGGGTGGCGCGTTTCAATGGCCAATCGCTGATGGTGATCGGCCACCAGAAGGGGCGTGATACCAAGGAAAAGATACTGCGCAATTTCGGAATGCCGAGGCCGGAGGGATATCGCAAGGCGATGCGCTTGATGCGACTTGCTGAAAAGTTCGGCATTCCCGTGGTGACCTTCATTGACACCCCTGGTGCCTACCCGGGTATCGGTGCGGAGGAGCGGGGACAGTCCGAAGCGATCGGCAGGAGTCTTTACGTTATGGCCGAACTGAAGGTCCCCATCGTATGCACGGTTATCGGGGAGGGGGGCTCAGGAGGCGCATTGGCAATTGCCGTGGGCGATATCGTGCAGATGATGCAGTACTCGACTTACTCGGTGATTTCTCCGGAAGGGTGTGCATCGATTCTATGGAAGAGCGCCGAGAAGGCGCCTGAGGCGGCGGAGACGCTCGGAATTACGGCGAGCCGGCTTAAAACGCTCGGTCTGATAGACAAAATAATTGCGGAGCCGCTTGGCGGGGCACACCGGGATCCAACAGCCGCAGCCCACAGTTTGAAAAAATTTCTCCAGGATGGCCTTCGCCAGCTTACCGGCAAAAGCGTCACGGAACTTGTCGAGACGCGGTTTGAAAGGCTCATGGGGTATGGCAAGTTTAAGGAAACTGACATCAAGTGACCTTGGGGCACGCGTGCTTGCGCGACTCTTGTCAGTCGCTCCGCGCGGCGCTCGGCTCAGACTAGGTTTGTCCGGCGGGCGTGATTCAGTAGTTTTATTCTCGATTCTTTGCGATTTTGCCCAGGCAGGGAATTACACGTTCGAATGCATGCACGTCCACCACGGAATAAGTCCCCATGCGGACATGTGGGCGGCGTTTTGCAATGAGTTGTGCTCGTCGCGCGGCATCGGCCTCAAAGTTGTCCGCGTCAATCTCGCAGGAGCTGCGGATACAGGTATTGAAGCGTCGGCACGTGCGGCGAGATATGACGCCTTGCTGCGTGGGGCGCCCGACTGCATTGTTCTGGCGCATCACCTCAGCGATCAGGCTGAAACGATTCTTTTGCAACTCCTAAGAGGCTCCGGCGCGAAAGGCTTGGCGGCCATGACTGCACTCAAGCGTGACGACGGCGGGCGTGTGGTGAGACCGATGCTTGGAGAGCCCTGTGCACAGATTCAGGCCCATGCTGAAATGCGGGGACTGTCGTGGGTTACCGACGAGAGCAACGCGGACACGCGTTTTTCAAGAAATTTCATTCGCCATAAAATTTTTCCGCTGCTCGAAGGGCGGTTTCCCGGGGCGACGAGAGCAATGGCACGCTCGGCGAGTCATATCGCGGAGGCCCAAAGGCTCATGGATGATCTGGCGGCAATTGACATTGCACCGATTCGGGGCAGTGGTGGGCTGAACGTGATGCGATTGGCATCGCTTGACGACGTGCGGGCCAAGAACGTGCTGCGCTTCCATTTCACGCAGCATCAGCTTGTTCTCCCGCAAAGCGTTCATATCGAGGAACTGCTGCGGCAGATTCGGTCTGCGCGCGGGGATTCCAGTCTTGCCATCAATCTTGGTGCGATGGTTGCCAGGTGCCACAAAGGGATGTTGCTGCTTGAGAAGATCAGTCCCCAACTTGATCCGCTCGGCGAGCATCAGTGGGCGGGCGAATCTATCTGGCCGTTGCCCGAGCTTGGCGGCGTGTTCGCCGTCAATACCGTTTCAGGGCAGGGAATCAGCTTAAGGAGGCTGCGATCCGCGCCTGTTGTCGTCCGGCTACGCGCGGGGGGGGAGACGCTAAGGCTTGATGCATCCCGTCCTACGCGCACGTTGAAAAACCTGTTACGGGAAGCTGGCATTCCATACTGGCGGCGGCGGTGCCTGCCACTCGTCTACTGCGGTGACGAATTGGTGTTCGTGCCCGGTATTGGTGTTGCCCTGTCGTATGTCGCCGGCGTGAACGAGGATGGCGTGGTGATGGAATGGTCAGAAACCTGAGGCTTGTCTGTGCGCGACCGCATTGTGCGCGCGAGCGTGTCGTTGCGGGCTGAGTTTTCCGCTTAACGCGCAGAAAAAGATGGCTTAGTTCGACGCAAAAACCATAAACCCTGATATAATGAAAAGTTGAGCATTTTTAGTAACTTACATACCTTATCAATTAATTGCGTTACTTTCGCAAAACGGAGAATCCGTATGGCTGCAGAGCGAACTTTGTCGATCATCAAACCAGACGCGGTGGCGAAAAACGTCATCGGTCATATTTATTCACGCTTCGAGGCGGCGGGATTAAAGGTTATTGCCTCGAAAATGATGCACCTCTCGGAGCGAGAGGCTGAAGGGTTTTACGCGGTGCACCGTGAGCGGCCGTTTTTTCGTGATCTGGTGAAATTCATGATTTCCGGCCCGGTGATGGTTCAGGTCCTCGAAGGTGAAAATGCCATAGCGACCAACCGAGAGTTGATGGGGGCGACTGACCCCAAAAAGGCAGCGAAGGGCACAATTCGCGCTGACTTCGCAGATGGCATCGACGCCAATGCCGTTCATGGTTCGGACGGTCCCGAGACCGCCCGGAACGAGATTACCTACTTTTTTTCGAGTCTTAACGTTTACGCACGCTAATGCCCTTAAATCTCCTCGATCTCGATGAGCGCGGACTGACAGCCTTTCTGGCGGAGGTTGGGGAGAAACCTTTTCGTGCCAAGCAGGTTTTGCGCTGGCTGCATCGGGTCGGCGTCAATGACATATCAAAGATGACCGATATTTCCAGAACGCTGCGGGAGAAACTGCTCGCGGTTGCCGATGTCAGAATGCCTCGGGTTGTCAGCGACACCACCTCCTCGGACGGAACCAGGAAGTGGTTGCTGGACATGGATGCGGGCAATGCCGTTGAAACGGTTTACATACCAGAGGAAAACCGCGGAACACTTTGCGTTTCGAGTCAGGCGGGGTGCGCCTTGGACTGCCAGTTTTGCTCAACGGGAAAGCAGGGATTTAACCGCAATCTCAGCACTGGGGAAATCATTGGTCAGTTATGGTGGGCTTCGACTTCGTTGCGTGCGGCTGCGGCCGGAGCGGGTGGAGGCGGGCAGGATGCGTCGGAAGGGGCGCCGGGCTTCGGGCGCATAATCAGCAACGTTGTCATGATGGGGATGGGCGAGCCGCTTTTGAATTACGAGAATGTGGTTCCCGCTCTTAAACTCATGCTTGACGACAATGCGTACGGGCTTTCCCGCAGAAAGGTAACCCTGTCTACTTCCGGCATTGTCCCGGGGATAGACCGGCTGCGGGATGAGTGTCCGGTGGCCCTGGCGGTATCGCTGCATGCGCCCACTGATGCGCTCCGGGACGAGCTTATGCCCATTAACCGGAAGTATCCTTTGCGTGAGTTGATGGCTGCGTGCATCCGGTACCTTGACCGCGCCCCCCGTGATTTCGTGACATTCGAGTATGTCATGCTGGACGGGGTCAACGACAGTGACGAGCATGCAGGGGATTTGATTGCACTCCTTCAGCACGTACCGTGCAAGATCAATCTGATTCCGTTCAATCCCTTTCCGATGTCGGGGTTCAAGCGGTCGCCGCCGGAACGGATCCGACGGTTCAGCGAGATGCTGAACACTGCTGGTTTCGTAACGACGACGCGCAAGACGCGTGGTGATGATATTGACGCCGCCTGCGGGCAACTGGCGGGAATGATTCAAGATCGTACGCGCAGAGTCATCAGGCTCGCGCGAAGCGCGGGGGCGATATGATCAAATTTTATGCGGCTCGGTCGTTCTTTTTGGCTGGTGTCCTGCTCCTTGCAGCGTGTGCGGGTAGCCAGAATGTTGCCGACTCCGATTTGACCGCTGACACGGGGCAGCAGTCGGGGGAGTCCGGTGATCCGCGAAACCGGGCGCGCATACATTCGGAACTGGGAGGTCTTTATTTCCAACGCGGAAACATGGGGGTTGCACTCGAGGAATTGCGCATGGCGATCGCGGCAGACCCGAGTTACGCGCCCGCTTACAACGTGCTCGGACTGGTTTATATGGATTTGAGGGAAAACGCGCAGGCTCAGGCAAATTTTGAACGTGCATTGCGCTTGAGCCCCAATGATGCGGATGCCAACCATAACTTTGGATTGTTTCTTTGCAGGACGGGCAAAGAATCAGAATCCCTGCGGTACTTTCTTGCGGCGATCCGAAACCCGCTTTATTCTCTGCCGCAGAAATCCTACGCTGCCGCCGGCGCGTGTGCCGTAAAGGCGAACAATGATCGTGATGCCTCTGAGTATCTTGAACGTGCGCTTCGAATCGATGCGGACTACCTGCCGGCGTTAATGAGTTTTGCCCAGTTACTGTACAAAAACGGCGAACTGGACCGTGCCCGAACTACGATCGGCCGTTTCAACAAGCTCACAGATCAGTCCGCCGAGTCACTTTGGCTGGCGCTTCGCGTTGAACGCAAACTGGGGGACAGGACTGCGGAAAGCAGTTTAGCCACGCAGTTACGCAGGCGCTTTTCTGGCTCTCAAGAGTACCAGAGCCTTCTCAAGGGGCAGTTCGAGTGACAATAGAAGCGCAGGCGGATGCATTGACAGGTGAGGCCGCAGATTTGAGTCCCGGGCGTGCGATCGCCCTTGCGCGTGAGGCGCGGAACATGACCACGGGGGAAGTGGCGCAGCACCTGAAGTTCGGTGTCAAGCAGATTGAAGCCCTTGAGGCCGATGACTACAGCAAATTGCCGGGGAACACACTTGTTCGCGGCATGATTCGCAGCTACGCGAAGTTGCTGCAAATTGACCCCGCCCCCCTGCTCGAAGCGCACGGACGCAGGCAGATTCCATCCGAAGTGACGGTCGATCTGCGCTCGGAGCGCATCCCGTTTCCAGATGGCGTCAAGCGGTCCACCAGAACCTATGGATTATTGACGCTCGTAATTCTGGTTGCCGTTGCGGGTATCGCTTACGAGTGGCAAATGGTTCCGGGAGATTCAGCCGCCCTTGTTTTTGTGGCGCCGTCGAAAGCACCGATTGACGCTCAGCCTTCAAGACCTCCGGAAACCGGTGCGCCAGCGATGCCGGTAGTGGCTGCCCCTGTGCTGATTGAGGCCCCGGCGGGACGGGCTATTCCTGTCGGTCAAGAGCCGGAAGTAGCGGTGACCTCCGTAAGGCTGGTCAAGTCGCCCAAACCAGGTGCGTTGAGGCGGATCGACCTCGAATTCGACAAGGACTCATGGGTTGAAATCAAGCAAGGGGACGGCCGTCTTCTGTTGTCCCAAATCAACAAGGGAGGGACACGTCAGGCGCTCGAGGGGATGCCGCCTTTCTCCGTGGTAATCGGCAACGCGCCATCTGTCCGCATGCGCTATAACGACGAGTCGGTGGATCTGCGGCCTCATTTCAGAGTTGATGTGGCGAGACTCACGCTGGAGTAACCATGGATGCAATCATTCAACGCAGAGTTTCAAGGCAGGTGCGTATCGGCGATGTTCTGGTCGGCGGCGGCGCCCCGGTGATGGTGCAGTCGATGACGAATACCGATACGGCGGACATTGAAGGCACGGTTCGGCAGGTCTTCGCCCTTGCAGGCGCCGGTTCGGAGGTGGTGAGGTTAACAGTCAACTCGACCGAGGCCGCTGCTGCGGTTCCGTTCATTCGGGAAAAGCTGGACAGCATGGGCTGCGGTGTACCGCTTGTGGGTGATTTTCATTTCAACGGGCATAAATTGCTTACGGACCATCCCGGCTGCGCCCGGGCCCTGTCCAAATACCGGATTAACCCCGGCAACGTCGGGCAGGGATCAAAGCGAGATGGCCAGTTCGCGGTGATGATCGAAATGGCCTGCCGTTATGAAAAACCGGTGAGGATCGGCGTCAACTGGGGGAGCCTTGATCAGGATTTGCTTGCCCGCTTGATGGATGCAAATGCCGGACTTGTTCAGCCGCACTCGGCAGAAGAGGTGATGCGCGAGGCGCTTATAAGTTCGGCAATCGACAGTGCAGCGCGTGCGGAGGAACTGGGTTTGCCTCGAGACAGGATCATCCTGTCGTGCAAGGTCAGTGGCGTGCAGGATTTGATTGCAGTGTATCGGGATCTTGCCCGACGATGCGACTATCCGCTCCATCTGGGCCTGACCGAGGCGGGAATGGGGTCCAAGGGCATTGTTGCCTCAACCGCGGCGATGTCGGTGCTGTTGCAAGAGGGCGTTGGCGACACGATTCGTGTTTCTTTGACCCCGGAACCTAACGGTGACCGCACCCGCGAAGTGGTCGTGGCGCAGGAGATACTGCAGACCATGGGCTTGCGTTCGTTCGCGCCGATGGTCATTGCGTGTCCCGGATGCGGACGCACTACCAGCACCTATTTTCAGGAACTGGCGTCTGAGATTCAGCGCTACCTTCGCGAGAAGATGCCGGTCTGGCGTGACGTGTATCCCGGTGTTGAGGAAATGCGTGTGGCTGTAATGGGATGCGTTGTCAACGGACCGGGTGAATCGAAGCATTCTGATATTGGCATCAGCCTGCCCGGTTCGGGTGAAAGGCCGGTCGCGCCAGTTTATGTGGATGGTGAGAAAACTGTCACCCTGAAGGGGGGGCGCATCGCCGAGGAGTTTCAGGGTCTTGTAGAGAGTTACGTGCAGAATCGATATGGTTCCGGAGACGAGCCGCGTGTTGCCAAATCCAGGACTATCCCGATCAAGGCTGCAATATGAGTCATTTGTCATGAACGCCACATTGCAAGCTGTACGAGGCATGAATGACATCCTGCCTGACGAGGCGGAGTTGTGGGAAAGCGTCGAAGCCATTTTGCGCGAATGGTTGCAGGGCTACGGTTATCGGAATATACGCACCCCGCTGCTTGAGCAGACGGCTTTGTTTCATCGTGCAATCGGTGAGGCCACTGACATCGTAGAGAAGGAGATGTACAGCTTTACCGACGCGCTCAACGACGAGAAGCTTACCCTAAGGCCCGAGGCAACGGCCTCCACCGTCAGGGCGTCGATTCAGCACTCGCTGACTTACAACGGCCCACAGCGGCTTTACTACATGGGGCCGATGTTTCGCCACGAAAGACCGCAAAAGGGGCGCTACAGGCAGTTTCACCAGGTTGGCGCGGAGGCGCTGGGCATGCCCGGGCCGGATATAGACGCCGAGCAGCTACTTATGTGTTCCCGGCTTTGGGATGACTTGGGCCTGAGCGGCATGCGCCTGCATATCAATTCCCTGGGTTCGGCCGACGAGCGAGTCCAGTTTCGTGAAGAACTGGTGGATTTTTTGCGCAAGCACGCGGCTGACCTTGATGACGACTCGAGACGACGCCTGGAAACCAACCCCTTACGCGTTCTTGACAGCAAGAACCCGCAGATGCAGGCAGTCATCGAGGCGGCTCCGAAACTCATCGCGTTTCTCGGCGCAGCCTCTCTTGCGCATTTCGAGGGCGTGCAGGCGGTGCTCAAGGACGCCGCCATTCCGTATGAGATCAATTCGCGCCTTGTGCGCGGATTGGATTATTACAACCTGACGGTATTCGAGTGGGTCACTGACCGGCTCGGCGCACAAGGTACGGTTTGCGGCGGGGGCCGCTATGACGGGCTATTCGGCCAGATCGGCGGCAAGCCAACCCCCGCGTGCGGTTGGGCCATAGGAATTGAGAGGCTGCTCTCGCTTATCGTCGAAGAGGGTCGCAAGTCCGAGCCGCCGTCTCCGGATGTGTACGTGGTGAACCAGGGCGACCCGGCTGCACGCTACGCTTTTACGGTCTCCGAGCGCTTGCGCGACAGCGGGCTTGCCGTGATCCAGCATTGCGGAGGCGGTAGTTTCAAATCACAGATGAAAAAAGCCGATTCGAGTCGTGCCCTGCTGGCGGTGATCCTCGGCGATGACGAAGCTTCCAACGAAATGGTGAGCATCAAACCCCTTCGTCAGGAATCGGTGCAGGCAAGAGTACCTGTTGGTGAAGCACCGCAGTGGATTAGTGATTTTTTATATTCTGAAAGCGAATAAATGGCTGCGTATGATCTTGAAGAGCAGGAACAGCTGGACGAACTCAAGCTGTGGTGGAAGCGCTATGGCAATTTGATTATTCTCGCGCTGAGTCTTGTCGTCATTCTTGTCTCGGCGTGGAGCGGGTGGAAAATATGGCAGCGAAATCAGGCGCAACATGCGAGCAGCGTGTACTCCGATCTGCAAAAGGCCGCGCGCGAGAACGAAACCAAAAAAGTCGGTGAACTGGCCGGAACGATACTGGAGCAATATTCCCGCACGACTTACGCCCCGCTTGCCGCATTCGTATCCGCCAAGTCACATTTTGAGACTGGCGACTTGAAGACTGCAAAGGCGCAACTTCAGTGGATCCTCGCCAATGCGCGGGACGGTAATTTGCAGGATATCGCCCGTTTGCGTCTGTCTGGTGTGTTGCTCGATGAAAAGGCCTATGAGGAGGCGATCAAGGTACTTGATGCAAAGCCCGCGCCGGACCTCGATCCGCTTTTTTCGAACGCGCGGGGTGATGTCCTGCTTGCGCAGGGCAAGATCGACGAGGCCAGCAGCGCGTTCAAGCGTGCACTTGACAAAACACCAGCGAAGCAGGTCGCCGCAAGGGAGCTGCTGCAACTGAAAATAGACGCCGCAGGAGCCGCACGTTGAAACGTTTTCTCGCCATTGCCGTTTGCGTGTTGACTGGATGTGCAACGATCTCTGAATCTAGCTTCAATCCTGTTAACTGGTTCGGCAGCAGGTCCGCGGCCCCGAAGATGGCCGAACTTCCCGAGATCAAGGCCAGCGTTACCCTGAAGCTCCTCTGGCAGGCCTCGGTGGGCAGTTCGGGCAATGCAGTGTTTTCGCCGGCCGTTGCCAAGGGGAGTGTTTTTGCCGCAGCCGCCGACGGAACAGTTACCCGTATTGACGCTGCGAGCGGCCGGCAAATCTGGCGCGTCAGCGCCGGCGAACGGCTGAGTGGTGGCGTGGGTTCGGACGGAGAGCTTGTTGTCGTGGCTACGGGCAAGGGCGACGTCATCGCATTTAACGGCAGCGGCGAGCTTCTATGGAAGGCGAAAGTCACCAGCGAAGTCCTTGCCGCCCCCGTCCTGGTCGGTGAGCTGGTGATTGCACGCAGCGCCGACAGCCGCATTTATGCGCTTAACGCCCGTGATGGCAAAAGGCGCTGGATCTACCAGCGTGCGACCCCGGCCCTGACGATACGCTCGCCGACCGGAGTGGCCTACGATCGAGGGAATCTTTACGCCGGGTTTTCCGGCGGGAAAATGGTCGCTCTGAATTTGGCAAACGGCGGCATTCGCTGGGAGTCGACCGTTGCGCTGCCCAAAGGCGCGACCGAAATTGAACGTGTGACGGACATCGTGGGTCTGCCGCTGGTATCCGAACGGGAGGTTTGTGCCGTCGCCTACCAGGGCCGCGTTGCCTGCTTTGATTCAGCCAATGGCACGGTTGCATGGTCACGCGACATGTCAAGCACATCCGGACTCGGATGGGATGCGCGTACGATATTCGTCAGCGACGACAAGGGCGGGGTGCATGCGCTTGACCGCCGCAGTGGCAATAGTCTCTGGAAGCAGGACAAGCTTTTCTTGCGCAACTTGTCTGCGCCTATAGGTCTGGGTGACCAGGTGGCCGTTGCCGACATCCAGGGTTTCGTGCATCTGCTCTCCCGTGATACCGGTGCTTTTGTCGGACGGACGGCGACCGACGGCTCGCCGGTCAGCACCAATCCCGTCGGCTTTGAACGTGGTTTTCTTGTGCAGACCCGCAATGGCGGTATTTTTGCCTTTGCTGCACCCAATTAAACAGATTTTTTGATATATCGAGGCACCCGGGGGGCGGTTACCAAGCGAACTTCTGCTGATATTGAAAGCAGAACCTAACCCGTCATTTCGCGGTGAGTGCTGTAGATGAAACCCACGCTAGTACTGGTAGGCCGGCCGAACGTAGGCAAGTCCACCCTTTTCAACAGGCTAACCCGGACGCGTGATGCACTAGTCGCCGACATTCCGGGGCTGACCCGTGACCGCCACTACGGACACGGAAAGATCGGTGATAAACCTTATCTTGTCGTGGATACGGGTGGATTGGAGCCCCAAACCGACGACGGAATCCTGCAGGAAATGGCCAAGCAAACGCAACAGGCCATCGCCGAGGCTGATGTCGTGATTTTCCTTGCAGACGGGAGGCAGGGACTGACCAGTCAGGACAAAGCCATCGCCAATCAGTTGCGCAGATTGGATCGTCCGGTGATTCTGGTCGTTAATAAGACCGAGGGCATGAATTCCGGCGTTGTCACAGCCGAGTTTCACGAGTTGGGATTGGGCCGGCCCTGGGCCATCTCCTCGGCGCATGGCGAGGGGGTATCCGATCTCGTCGAAATGGCCTTGGCGTCTTTTCCCGTCGAAGTCGATGAGTCCGCATCAAGGCATCCGCGTGTGGCGATTGTCGGCCGTCCAAATGTAGGCAAGTCGACGTTGGTAAACACGTTGCTCGGCGAGAACCGGGTGATTGCGTTCGACCAGCCTGGTACGACGCGCGACAGCATAGAGATTGAATTTACGCTCAAAGGTAAAAGCTACACGCTTATCGATACCGCAGGCATGCGCCGTCGTGGCAGGGTATTTGAGTCAATCGAGAAATTTTCGGTAATAAAGACGCTCCAGGCCATCGACGAATGCAACGTTGCCGTGCTGGTGCTGGACGCCCAGGCAGACATCTCGGAGCAGGACGCGCACATTGCCGCGTTCATCCTCGAGAGGGGGCGTGCGCTCGTGGTCGCGGTTAACAAATGGGACGGATTGGATGAGTATGCGCGCGATCAGGTAAAGCGCGGTATTTCAAAGAAGCTGATGTTTCTTTCGTTTGCCCGCTTTCATTACATTTCTGCCCTCCAGTCGCAAGGAGTTGGTACGCTGTTCGGATCCATTGATGCGGCCTATGCGGCCGCGATGCGCAAACTCTCGACGCCGCGACTGACGCGCGCGTTGATTGCCGCCATCGAAAAGCAGCAGCCGCCCAGAAAAGGTATCTTTCGACCCAAGCTGCGCTATGCCCATCAAGGCGGGATGAACCCTCCTGTCATCGTCATTCACGGTAGCGCGCTTGATGCGGTTCCGGACAGCTACCGCCGATACCTTGAGACCGCATTTCGGGACGTCTTCGAGCTGCAAGGCACGCCGTTGCGCGTACAGTTCAAGAACAGCAAGAATCCATATGCGACCGAGCACGCCAAGCGGTAGCAAATGCGTTAAAAATCAATTACAGTAGTGTTCCAGTCAACAAAGCACGGAGTGACCATGAGCACCAAAGGGCAATTGTTACAAGACCCGTTCTTGAACACGCTGCGTAAAGAACACGTGCCTGTTTCAATCTATCTGGTCAACGGCATCAAGCTGCAGGGGCAGATCGAGTCTTTTGACCAGTATGTCGTTTTGCTCAAGAACACGGTGACGCAGATGGTATACAAGCATGCCATTTCCACCGTCGTTCCGGCGCGTCCAGTACAGATTGCCTACGATACCCCCTCCTCTGAAAGCTGAACCCGGGACATGGCCCTGCGGACATGTTTGACCGTCCGCAAGGCGGCGAAGCGGTAGTTTTGGTCGCGCTCGATCTCGGCGCCGACGGCTACGCCGAAAGCCTGGAGGAGCTCAAGCTACTGGCTGCAAGCGCAGGGCTCTTGTCCAAGGCGGTGGTTGGCGGCAAGCGCCAGCGACCGGATCCGGCGCTGTTTGCCGGATCGGGCAAGGTGGGTGAAATCGGCGATGCGCTTCGTGCAAATCATGCCCGTTTGGCGGTTTTCAACCATGAGCTTTCTCCGGCCCAGGAACGCAACCTCGAGAAAGCGCTCGACTGCCGAGTAATAGACCGAACCAGCCTGATTCTGGACATCTTCGCCCAGCGTGCGCAAAGCCACGAAGGCAAGTTGCAGGTCGAACTGGCGCAACTGGACCATCTGACAACGCGTCTGATTCGGGGATGGACGCACCTTGAGCGGCAGAAGGGCGGTATCGGACTCCGTGGTCCCGGCGAAACGCAGCTTGAAACCGACCGGCGGCTCATCGGCAAGCGAGTCAAAACGCTCAAAGACAGGCTTGAAAGATTGCAAAAACAGCGACTCACCCAGCGCCGCGCACGTAGTCGCGGCGAGGTGTTTTCAGTTTCGCTTGTCGGTTACACGAATGCCGGAAAATCGACGCTTTTCAATGCCCTGACACATGCGGAGAGTTACGCTGCTGACCAGCTGTTCGCAACGCTCGATACGACCACCCGGCGTTTATGGCTACCCGAGACGGGGGCGCTGGTGGTATCCGATACAGTGGGGTTCATTCGCGAGCTGCCACACGCCCTGGTTGCCGCGTTCCGCGCAACCCTTGAGGAAACTTTGCAAGCGGATATTTTACTGCACGTGGTTGACGCCGGGAGCGCGTCCCGCGAGGAGCAGATCGGCCAGGTTAACGGGGTTTTGTCGGAGATAAAGGCCTCTGGGACCCAGCAGATTCAGGTCTGGAACAAGATTGACTTGTGCAGTCTTTCTCCGGGCTTGGATAGAGACGAATATGGTAAAATTCGCCGGGTTCGTTTAAGTGCCCGCACCGGAGCGGGTGTTGGGTTTTTGCGTGATGCGCTCGTCGAAACTGCACTTTCCAGATCGGTGCCGCAGTATTTAGCGGCGATTTGAGGCAGACACTTTTTTGCCAGCGGCTGGCCAATCTGCTCGCCTGATGGCAATTTCTCATTAAGAAAACTAATTTCGGAGGCATAAGTTCGCCATGGCATTGAACGACCCGCAATGGGGCAAGAAGGGCGGAAACAATAACGACGGTCCCCCTGACCTGGACGAGATGTGGCGCAGCTTCAACCAAAAGCTGAACAGCATTTTTGGAAAAAAAGGTGGTGGTGGTTCAACCCCGCCCGTCGAGCCGAACATGAAGCAGATCGGCGGGGGCATCGGCCTGGTTGCGGCCTTGATTGCGGCGGTATGGCTCGCAAGCGGGTTTTATATAGTCGATGAAAGCCAGAGGGGGGTCGTGCTGACGTTCGGAAAATATTCCCAGACCACCACCGCCGGACTGCGCTGGCGTCTGCCTTATCCGATCCAGACGCACGAACTGGTCAGCCTGACGCAGGTTCGGACCATCGAAATCGGCTACCGCAACAACGTCAAGACCAAGGTCCTGCGGGAGTCACTGATGCTGACCGATGACGAGAACATCATAGACATACAATTTGCCGTGCAATACACGCTAAAAGACCCCGAGGATTTTCTGTTCAACAACCGCCGGACGGAAGAAACCGTAATGCAGGCGGCGGAAACGGCCTTTCGCGAAATCGTCGGTAAATCCAGCATGGACTTTGCGCTCTACGAGGGACGTGAGCAAATCGCCGTCTCGGCGCAGAAGCTGATGCAGGACATTCTCGACCGCTATAAAACGGGTGTCTCGATCAGCAAAGTCGTGATGCAGAATGCGCAACCCCCGGAGCAGGTGCAGGCGGCTTTTGACGACGCGGTCAAGGCCAAGCAGGATCTGGAGAGGCAAAAGAACGAGGGCCAGGCGTATTTCAACGATGTCGTCCCGAAGGCGCGGGGCTCTGCCTCGCGACTGACGGAGGAAGCGACTGGTTACCGCCAAAGGGTTATTGCCAATGCCGAGGGCGAGGCCTCACGATTCAAGCAGATCCTTACCGAGTACAGCAAGGCGCCGCAGGTTACGCGTGAGCGCATGTACCTTGAAACCATGCAGCAGATTTTCTCCTCAACAACCAAGATCATGGTCGATTCTCGTTCCGGCGGGAACATGTTGCTGCTGCCGCTTGACAAGATCATGCAGATGACGGCGGCGGGCACGTTGCCGGAGGTCGGACCGGCGGCGCGCATGCCCTCAACCGAGGTGGCGCCGCCGGCAGAATCGACGCCTTCGGCGACATCGACGCCGCGCTCGCGTGATGCGCTCCGTGGACGTGAAAGGGAACAGCGATGAACTCGAATCGAATCAGCGCGATCCTCGGAGTCGTGCTTGTGGCCCTGGTTCTCGTCAGTGTCAGTGTGTTCACCGTGGATCAGCGTGAGAATGCCATCGTCTTCCAACTCGGCGAGGTGAAGGAAGTCATCAAGGATCCCGGGCTGCACCTCAAATTTCCCCTGATCCAGAACGTCCGCACCTACGATATTCGCATCCTCACCCTCGACACCCCCGATACCGAGCGCTTCATTACGTCGGAGAAAAAGAACGTTCTGGTTGATTCGTTTGTGAAATGGCGCATTGCCGACGTCAAGCAGTACTACATCACGGTCGGTGGTGACGAGGCGCGCGCCCAGACCAGGTTGTCGCAGTCGGTCAATTCGGTGCTCCGCGAAGAGTTCGGCAAACGAACGGTGCTTGATGTCGTGTCCGGAGAGCGTGAAAAGCTGATGCAGATCGTGCGCGAAAAGGCAGATGAGGACGCCAAGAAGATAGGTGTAGCGATCGTCGACGTCCGCCTGAAACGGGTGGAGTTGCCGCAGGAAGTCAGCGAGTCCGTCTACCGCCGTATGGAGGCCGAGCGCAAGAGCGTTGCTTCCGAGCTCCGGTCCCAGGGTTTCTCGGAAGCGGAGAAAATCCGGGCGGAAGCCGATCGCGAGCGCGAGGTGATCATCGCCGAAGCTTACAGGGACGCGCAGCGCGTCAAGGGCGAGGGAGACGCGAAATCCTCCGCTATTTACGCCCAGGCTTTCGGCCAGAATCCGGAGTTTTACGATTTCTACCGTAGCCTCGAGGCTTATCGTTCAAGTTTCAAGAACAAGCAGGATGTCATGGTGGTCGAGCCCAATTCGGACTTCTTCAAGTATCTCAAGAACCCAAACGGCAAATCCGGAAAATAATGGGTTCGACCATCGCCATGGCGTTCGCGTTAATGCTGGTACTGGAGGGGCTGGTGCCCTTCCTGTTACCTGCGGCCTGGCGCGAGACATTCCGGCGGATCATCCAGCTTGGCGACGGGCAGATTCGCTTTTTCGGGCTGTCTTCAATGCTCTGTGGAGCGGTGCTGTTCGTTCTTGCACGCTAGCCCGCGCGTCCCTATAGCGTCCCGATACCCCAAAGCCGTCATGCGAACACGTAATTGGTTGCTTCCGGAGCATATAGAGGATGTCCTACCTTCGGAGGCGCGCAGGATCGAGCTGCTGCGCGGACGTTTGCTCGAGGCATACCGTGTCCATGGCTATCAACTGGTCATCCCGCCGATGCTCGAGTATGTCGAGTCATTGCTTACCGGCACCGGCAAAGACCTGGATTTGCGCACCTTCAAGCTGGTTGACCAGTTATCCGGCCGGATGATGGGCCTGCGAGCCGATATCACACCCCAGGTGGCAAGGATTGACGCCCATCTGCTCAATCGTGAGGGAGTGACTCGGCTGGCGTATTGCGGCAGCGTGCTGCACACGCGCCCGGCCGGGCTGACCTCGACGCGGGAGCCGATATTGATCGGCGCGGAAATTTACGGCCATGCAGGTATCGAGAGCGACGTCGAGATACAACGCCTGCTCGCGCACTCGCTGAAGCTTTGCGGGGTTGGCAATGCGAGGCTTGACCTGGGGCACGTTGGCATCTTCCGCGCCATCGCGACGCATGGCGCGATTGATGCGGGTCTGGAGTCCGAGCTGTTCGAAGTCCTCCAGGCGAAAGATGTCGCGATGCTCGGCGCACTGACCGCGGCGCTGGACGAGGTGACGCGTGAGGCTTTGCGGCTGTTGCCCGATTTGTACGGCGGCGTGGAAGTACTTGCGCGCGCCGAACGTGAATTGCCGCAGTACCCGCAAATACAGCGGGCGCTGGCCGATCTTCGCGCCCTTACGGTCACTAATGGCATGCCTATTACGGTGGACCTTGCCGATCTGCGCGGTTACCACTATCACAGTGGCGTGGTCTTCGCCGCCTATTGCCCGGGATTACCCAACGCTATAGCGTTGGGCGGTCGGTATGACGAGGTAGGCATGGCATTCGGGCGTGCCCGCCCGGCAACGGGATTTTCGATCTACATGCGCGAGATGGTGCGCGTCCTCCCGGTCGCTTCTGATCGTGGCGGCATTCTTGCGCCGTGCGCGGTGGATGCGGTGCTTGACCGGGAAATTGCACGCCTGCGTGAGGCGGGCGAGGTGGTCATTTCCGATCTGCCCGGGCATGGCGCCACCGTCGGCGAGCTCGGTTGTGACCGTCATCTGGTGTCATCCGGCGACAAATGGGAAGTCGAAGCAATAAGATAGTCGCAAACGCGTCCACGGGCACCGGCGTTCGCCGGTCAGCAATAAGGGCATATTTTTCATCTGGCATTGTTGCGAAGTTAGTTAGAAGGTCATTGAGTTTATGGCAAAGAACGTAGTTGTAATCGGCACGCAATGGGGGGACGAGGGCAAGGGTAAAATCGTTGACTGGCTGACGGATCACGCCCAGGGCGTGGTGCGCTTCCAGGGCGGACATAATGCCGGCCACACGTTGGTGATCGGCGGCAAAAAGACCATCCTGCGCCTCATTCCGTCCGGCATACTCCACGCTGGCAAAGCCTGCTATATCGGTAACGGTGTCGTGTTATCGCCGGCGGCGCTGCTTGCCGAGATCGATGAGCTCGAGTTGGCCGGGATCGATGTCAAAAGCCGGCTTCATATCAGCGAGGCTTGCCCGCTGATACTGCCGTATCACATCGCCATCGACCAGGCACGTGAGGCGGCCAAGGGAAGCGGGAAAATCGGAACGACCGGCCGCGGCATAGGTCCCGCCTACGAGGACAAGGTGGCCCGTCGTGCAATCCGACTGCAGGATTTGTTCGATGCAAATGGGTTTGCCGCCAAACTCGAACCGCTGCTCGATTATCACAATTTTGTGCTTACCCACTACCTCAAGGCCGCTCCGGTGGACTTTGCCAAGACCCGCGACGATGCGCTCGCCCTTGCACCGCGTCTTGCGCCGATGATCACCGACGTGTCACGCGCGCTTTACGACGCCGGCCAGTCCGGCGAAAGCCTTTTGTTCGAGGGCGCACAGGGCGCGCTGCTCGACATCGACCACGGCACTTATCCCTTTGTCACCTCAAGCAATTGCGTCGCAGGAGCGGCCTCTGCGGGGGCGGGTGTGGGGC
>CAYLPI010000038.1:0-27997 GCA_964385505.1 uncultured Bordetella sp. | reverse complement strand
CACCTACGAGGCGGTCGGCCAGTTGATGGACCTCGGCCTCGGGCAGTCGTCATGCGTGGGCATCGGCGGCGACCCGGTCAACGGTTTGAAGCACATCGAAGTGATGAAGATGTTCAACGACGATCCTGAAACCGACGCTGTGATCATGGTTGGCGAGATCGGCGGCTCGGACGAGGAAACCTGCGCCGAGTGGATCAAGGACAACATGAAAAAGCCGGTGGTCGGCTTCATCGCCGGTGTCACGGCGCCCGAGGGCAAGCGCATGGGCCACGCCGGCGCGATCATTTCCGGCGGCAAGGGCACCGCGCAGGAAAAGCTCAACGTCATGGAAGCCTGCGGCATCAAGACCACCAAAAACCCGGCGGACATGGGCAGGTTGCTCAAGACGGTCCTCAAATAAGCGTTCCGTTTGCCATGCCAACCCGCCGGGCGGCAACGCCCGGCGGGTTTTTTGTTGTTCTGATGCGGGCCTGGCCCGCGTGCCGTAGCGCAGCTTGACAGGGAGAAATTAACGTATACATTAACGCCGACATTAATGTATTTTCTTGGGAGACTGGTCTGGACGCTGCAATTCGGCGACACTCTGCGCACCACCCTGCGGTGAGCGGCTTGCGTCTTGACGATGTGCGCTTTGCGGGCGTTGGGCTCAACCGGCCCGAATGCGTGTTGTGCACGGCACGCGGCGATGTTTTCACCGCCGACTGGCGTGGTGGCGTGGCGCATATCCACCCGGATGGAACGCAAACCTTTTATGGCGGCTTCGCGCCGGGCGGCCGCCAGATGCGCCCGAACGGCATCGCGTTGCGTGCTGACGGCTCGTTCCTGTTCGCCGATCTGGGCGAGTCGGCTGGCGGGCTGTTCCACCTGCGGCGCGACGGGGACGTGCGACCGTTACTCGAAACAGTCGAGGGCATCGATCTCCCGCCATCGAACTTCGTTCTCGAAGATGCGCATGGCCGGATATGGCTGACGGTGAGTACACGGCTCCAACCACGCTCGTTGGCTTACCGCGCGGACGTCGCGGACGGCTTCATCGTGCTGCTTGACCATCGCGGTGCGCGCGTCGTCGCGGACGGCCTGGGCTACACCAACGAAGTCGCGATCGATGCAAGCGGGCGATGGCTATACGTCAACGAGACATTCGCAAGAAAGCTGTCACGTTTCCGCATTGAAGCGGATGCAAGCCTTGGTGCCAAAGAGGTGGTTACCGGGTTTGGCGCCGGGACCTTTCCCGACGGGCTGACCATGGACGCAGAGGGTGGCGCATGGATAACCAGCATCGTCAGCAATCGCGTCATTCGCGTCACCCCGGACGGTGCGCAGGCGCTGGTGCTTGAGGATGCCGATATCGCCCATCTCGAATGGGTCGAGGAAGCGTACCGCGCCGGGGCCTTGGGACGGCGCCACCTGGACATTATCAAGAGTACGCGACTGCGCAACATATCCAGCCTCGCCTTCGGCGGGCCGGACCTGCGCACGGCCTATCTGGGTTGTCTTCTCGGCGACTCGCTCGCGTGTTTTTCGTCACCGGTCGCAGGCCTCGCGCCGGCCCACTGGCGTTACTGAACCAATATGCGAAAAGCAACGAAAAAAGCCACGATACAAACCCCGATCAAGCTGGCCGCGGGAAGAAAAACCACGCGACCAAAGGCGCCGGCAGAATCGCGTAAATCGCTGGTGTTCGACGCGTACAATCTCATCCGGCGCCGTATTCTGGACATTGTTTATCCGCCCGGACACCAGGCGCTGGAACAGGAACTGGCGAGCGAACTTGGCATCAGTCGAACGCCTTTGCGCGAGGCGCTGATCAGATTGCATAACGAAGGCCTTGTCGAACTGATCCCCCGTCACGGCATGCGCGTCCTGCCGGTTTCGGCCGGCGACATGAAACAGATCTATGAAATCCTCACGGCACTTGAATCGGCTGCTGCGGAACTGGTGGTGATGCGCAAGCCTGGCGAACGCGAACTCACCTCGCTGGAGGCGGCCACGCGTGACATGGCCAGGGCTTTGCGCGCCGACGATCTGGATGCATGGGCCGAAGCCGACGAGCGTTTTCACCGCGAACTGATCGAGCTGTCTGGCAATCGCATGCTGGTGCAGTCGGTGCTCAATTACTGGGACCGCGCCCACCGCGCGCGCATGTTCACGCTGCGCCTTCGCCCCAAGCCGGTCGACTCGACCAAGGAGCATATGGCGCTGGTTGAACGCATTCGTGCCGGCGACGCCAAGGGGGCGTTCGAGGTGAACCGCGCCCATCGTGAGCGCGGCAGCCGGGAACTGCTGGCCATTCTCGAGCGCTTTCGTTTGCAACAGCTCTGAGGGCAGGACGCTCATAACCTTTTCCAGATCAGGACCCGACATGAGTTCAAAAAACGCTTTTGACATCGTTGTCCTTCCGGGTGACGGTATCGGTATCGAGGTAACGGACGCCTGTCTTGAATTGCTCGCCGCGGTGCAGCGGCGCATCGGCGGTTTTTCGCTTGCCTACGACCGCCGTCCGGGCGGCGCTGGTTGCTATCAGCAAACGGGCGACGCTTTTCCCGCCGCCTCGATGAGCGCCTGCGAGCGCGCTGACGCGATCCTCTTCGGCGCGATGGGCCTGCCGCACATCCGCTACCCCGACGGGCGCGAAATCGCGCCGCAAATCGACCTGCGCGTGCGACTCGATCTGTATGCCGGGGTGCGGCCCATCCGCGCCATTCCCGGGGTACCCCTGCCGCTGGTCGACCCGCGGGCGCGGGAAATCGACCTTGTTATCGTGCGCGAGTCGACCGAGGGCTGGTTCTATTATTTTGGCAAGGGTGAGGTGCGAGACGACGAGGAGGCTTTTGACAAATGCCGCATCTCGCGCAAGGGCTCCGAGCGGGTGTTCGATTTCTCCTTCCGCCTGGCCGAGCGGCGCCGTGCGCGCAATCCGAAAAAAGGGCGCGTCACGTGTGTGGACAAGGCCAATGTTTTTGTGTCGATGGCGTTTTCCAACAAGATTTTCTGGGAACGCGCAAAGCTTTTCCCCGGCATTGCCGCCGACCATTGCTATATCGACGCTATGGCGCTCAATCTGGTGCGCAAGCCATGGGAGTACGATGTGATGCCGACCGAGAACCAGTTCGGCGATATCATTTCGGACCTCGGGGCCGGGCTGATCGGTGGCATGGGCATGGCGCCCTCTGGCGATATCGGCGACAAGCACGCGGTGTTCCAGCCATCGCACGGCAGCGCCCCGGACATCGCCGGGCAAGGCAAGGCCAACCCGATCGCAATGTTTCTGTCGGCGGCGATGATGCTCGACTGGCTGGGTGACCGTCACGGCGTGGCCGCGTGCGCCGACGCATCCGCGCTGATAGAGGGTGCGGTGGACCGCGTATTCGCCGACAAGCGGGTGCTACCCAACGAGTTCGGCGGGCGTGACGGCACTGCGGCAATCACCCGTGCCGTCGTCGATGCGATCAGCGAAAAGGCGGTGGCATGAGGGCAGCGCTGCGCGTGGCCGCCATCGGCGCCGGGTATTTCAGCCAGTTCCATTACGAGGGCTGGCGCCGGATCGCCGATTCGGCTGGCGGTGCACAATGCGTGGCGCTGTGTGACAGCGATGCGGACAAGGCCCGTGAGATGGCCGCGCGCTTTGGCGTGGAGCGGGTGTTCTCCGATACTGCGGCGATGCTCGATGAGATCAAGCCCGACCTCGTCGACATCATCACGCCACCCCACACGCATCTTGGTCTGGTAACCGAGGCGGCGAGGCGTGGCATTTCGGTAATTTGCCAGAAAGCGCTGGCACCGACCTATGCCGAGGCGGTGCAGGTTGTCGATGTCGCCGAGCGCGCCGGCATTACGCTGGTGGTACACGAGAATTTCCGTTTCTCGCCGTGGTATCGCGAATGCAAGCGACTGATCGAATCGGGTCGACTGGGGGCATTGCACTCGTTGGCGTTCCGCCTTCGGCCCGGTGACGGCCAGGGACCGGCGGCGTATCTGGATCGTCAACCCTACTTCCAGGGCATGCCGCGCTTTCTCGTGTTCGAGACGGCGATTCATTTCATCGACACCTTCCGCTACCTGATGGGTGAAGTGGCCGCCGTCACGGCGAGGCTGCGCCGCGTTAACCCGGTGATTGCCGGGGAGGACGCCGGTTACATCATTTTCGAATTCGCGGACGGCGCGACCGGCTTGTTCGACGGCAACCGCCTCAACGACCATGTCGCAGCGAATCCGCGCCTCACCATGGGTGAGATGTGGCTCGAAGGGGCGGCGGGCGTGTTGCGTCTTGATGGCGAGGCGAAGCTGTGGTGGAAGCCGCACCAAAGACCCGAGACCGAGCACCGCTTTGACGCGGGCCCGACCAACAGCTTTGCCGGCGGCGCCTGCGAGCGTTTGCAGCGGGACGTGGTACTGGCGCTGCGCGAGGGCGGCGCGATCGAAAATTCCGCCCGTGACTACCTCGCCGACCTGCGCGTGCAGGAAGCCGCCTACCTTTCCGATACAACTGGCCGTCGCATCAGCATGGCCGGGTTTGACCCGTTGGTCGCGCGCGAGAGCGTGGCAGCCGACCGAGCACGCAGCAAGCAGATTGCACCCGATCAATAACCACAGGGGGAGACAAAAATGAAACGCAGATACTTCATCAAGCAACTGGCCTGCAGCACGGCGGTGGCACTGGGCCTCGCCTGCGGTGTCCACGCGCAGACGGTACTCAAGTTCAGCCATACCGACCAGCCCGGGGGCGCACGACAAAAGGCCGCCGAGTTGTTCGGGCAAAAACTCGAGCAATACACGCAGGGTCGTTACAAACTGCAGGTGTTCCCCGCCGGGCAACTGGCGAACGATCCAAAAGGGGTCGAGCAGTTGCAGTTGGGCGGCATCGATTTCACCGTGACCGGCACCGGCACCTACGCTACGCACATTCCGACGCTCAACCTGACGGCGCTGCCCTTCATCATCGAGAGTTACGAGCAGGGCTGGAAGCTGTATGACGAATCGAAGTGGATGAAAACGCAGTTTGACCTGGGGCCGGCCAAGGGCTTTCGCCATTTGTCCACGTTTGAGGCCGGTTTTCGCAGTATGACGACAAAGGATCCGCTGAGGACGCCCGATGATGCCAAGGGCAAGAAGCTGCGAAGCTTTCCCAATGAAATGATGCGCTGGCAACTTGAGGCCATGGGCTTCAACGTGGTGATCATGCCGCTGCCGGAGGTGTACCTGGCGATCCAGCAGGGCGCGGTAAGCGGGCAGGAGAATCCGATTGACACCATTTCGGCGAACAAGTTTTACGAAGTAGCACCCAACGTCACACTGACACAGCATGTGTACAGCCCGATCCCGTTGACCATTTCGGAAAAGACCTGGCAGAAGCTCTCGCCGGCCGATCGTGATGCGGTGAAAAAGGCGGCAGTCGAGGCGGCCACCTGGAGTCGCAACGAAATCCGCGACAACGACAGCCGCCTGCTCAAGGAAATGGAAGGCAAGGGCGCCAAGGTGGCACGGCCGGCCATTGATCCCTGGCGCAGGGCCGTCGCCCCCGTCTACGTCAAGGCGAAGGAAAAGTATGGCGCCGAAGTTGACGCTATTCTTGCGGACGCCGAGTCGGTGCGCAAAGCGCTACCGGCGAAATAAGCAAACGCAGGTAAGCAGGCGCCGGGCGCAGGCGGCCCGGCGCAGGGAGTTCCGTGATGTCAAGAAACATGCTTCCGTCGCAACCGGTCGCGCCGGCGCCAATCATGGCACTGGGCGCTGCTGTCGACTGGACGGTCGTCGGCATCGGTGCGGTGATGGTGGTGTTGGTGTTTTGCAATGTGCTGTTTCATGTGTTTGACCGTGACATCGCCTGGACCACCGAATTTTGCGAGATGCTGATGGTCTGGGTGACCTTTCTTGCAGCGGCCTCGGCGGCGCGGCGCGGCGCCCACATGTCGATCACCGAGTTCCTTGACATGCTGTCGGAGAGGCGCAGGCGCTGGGCCGATGCGGTAATACAAAGCGTGGTCGCCGGCGTACTCGCCATGCTCGTCTGGTACGGCATCGGTATCGTCCGTTCCAGCTGGGGAAACATCCTCACTGTGCTGGAAATCTCGATGGCATGGCAATACCTCGCCTTGCCGGTGGGCTCGGCGACAACACTGGTATTTGTGCTATTCGATCTGGTGCAGATCGCATGCGGACGGTCGCGGGAACAGCGCTATGGGACATAAGCGATGCTTACGCTGATCATTTTTTCGGTCTTTTTCGGCGTCGCGCTCGCCGGTGTCCCGCTGGTTTACGCCTTGCTGGTCACCACGGTCGGCGTCATCTGGGCGATGGGGATGTCGCATCCGCTCGAGACGATTTTCCTGTCCTACATTTCCGGTGTGGAGCCCTTCATACTGATCGCCGTGCCGCTGTTCATTTTCGGCGGCGAGTTGCTGTCGCAAGGCGGCGTCGGCAAGCGCATCGTTTCGTTCGCGCGCACGCTGTTCGGATTCCTGCCCGGGGGACTGGGCGTGGTGACCGTGGTTTCCTGCCTGATGTTCGGCGGGGTGTCCGGGTCGGCCATCGCCGATACCGCAGCGATAGGTTCGCTTATCGTGCCCACCATGGTGCAGCGTGGTTACTCGCGCGCTTTTGCGGCGGCCTTGCTGGCGGTGGCCGGAACGCTGGCGCTGCTCATGCCGCTGTCGATTCCGTTCCTGGTCTACTCGTTCATCTCCGGCGTATCGATGAGGCAGTTGTCGATGGCCGGCCTGGTGCCGGCCATCATATCGGCCATCGCGCTGATCGGCGTTTGCGTCTGGCACGGCATCAAGACCGGTTGCGACAACGGTTCGGAGCGATCGTCGCTGCGCGAGATATGGACTTCTTTCAAGGACGCCGGACCGGCGCTGCTGATGCCCGTTATCATCATCGGCGGCATCTGGTCGGGGTATTTCACCCCGACCGAGTCTGCCGCCGTCGCGGTGGTCTATGGGCTTGGCGTCTCGATGTTTCTTTACAGGGATATCGGCTGGCGCGACCTGCCGCGCCTGCTGCTTTCGGCGTTTCAGACCAGCGCAACGGTGATGGTGGTGATCGGCGCCACCGGTTGCCTCGCCTGGCTGCTCACGGTCGAGCAGGTGCCGGCGCAGCTTGCGGTGTGGGTACAGGAAGTGGCGCACCAGCAATGGGTGTTCCTGTTGCTGGTGAACTTGTCGCTGCTGGTACTGGGTATCTTCATCGAACCGCTGCCCGCGCTGTTGTTAACGGCGCCGCTGTTCCTGCCATTGGCCAAGGTCTTCAACGTCGACCTGGTGCACCTCGGGGTCGTGATGACGGCGAATCTGGCCATTGCGCTCTATACGCCGCCGGTTGGCGGCACCCTGTTCGTGGCGGCGAAGCTGGCCAATGCCGGGATAGGCGCCATTTCGCGCGCGCTCATTCCGTTTTTCGTCGCGACGCTGGTGGTGCTGGTGCTCATAACCTATATCCCGTCGCTTTCCCGATTCATGATGTGGCTCACCGCCGGCTGAGCGCACGCTTATCCGGCTAGAATGCGCACAACCATCCAGGAGTTCAGTCATGTACGTAGTCACCGTCGATTTCATCGCCAAACCCGAGCATGTCGAGGTGTTTCGCGTTGCGATGCTCAAAAATGCCAGGGCTTCGCTCACCGACGAGCCGGGCTGCCGGCAGTTCGATGTATCTGTGGTCGCCGACGATCCGGCGCACATCTTTCTGTATGAGCTCTACGACGACCGGGCGGCTTACGAAGCGCATCGGCAGACGCCGCATTTTCGAGAGTTCGATGCCGCCAGCGCGTCGCTGGTGGCGAGCAACGTCGGGCGGCACTTCTTGCGCATCTGCCCCGAGTAAATGCGGCAACCGTCTGGAAACGCCCGACTGGCGCGGGTTTCGAGGTGGTGTGCCTGGAGGTGACAATGGCTATGAGCACGCAGACCAAGACCCGTCTGCTGAAAAAATATGAGGCCGACGACGGCGTGTTTGTCCGCGTCGAGGGCGATCCGCCGCTTGATCTTTACTCGCCCTTCGGCCCGCTGATCGCGAAAACGCGCTTCCCGGACGCGCTGGTGGCACGCCTCAACGCCCATGCCGACACTGTGATTGCGCCGGACAGGAGCATGGAGTTCGTGCTGCCCGAGTCCGTGGTGTTCACGGGTGAGCCCTCGGTTGCAAGCGCGGTGGCCGCCTTCATCCGGCGCTATGTCGCAACGGTTGAACACACGCCCCTCGACAAGCTTCCCGATGCCGTCGATTTCGAGTCATTCTGGGTGGTCAGCCAGTACGCCGGCACACCGAGCCCGGTGCATTTTCATTCATCCGATATTTCCGGCGTGCTCTACCTCAAGGTTCCCGAGGTGGATGGACGCGAGGATGCCAGGACTTATATTTCGGGCCGCCGCGCCGGTTGCATTAATTTCATCATCGGCGGCAAACAGCGCTTTGCAAGATCGCTGATCAGCTTCCGCCCGCAGGTCGGTGATTTTTACGTATTCCCCGGCTGGCTGCTGCACGGCGCCGAGCCCTTCAGTGGCGGCGGCGAGCGCCGGTCGATGGCCTTCAACGCCAATATCGCCACTGACGCGCGCTGATCAGCGCCCGGCTTCACCGCGTTGGCGGGCGTGTTCGCGTGCGAGTGCTTCGAGCAGCGGACCGTGCGCCGGCATCGATTGCGCCAAGGCGAGGTTCTGCGCCTTGATCGCCTGCATCGCCAGCCAGGCCTTGTTGGCGTCGGCGAACTCGGCCATGGGGTGGTGGGTGCGCGGCAGGCGGCCGAAGCCGGTGGCAATGGCGTAAAAGCTCGCCTCCTGGAACAGCATGTGCCGCGCCCAGTCGACCATGCCGGTGTGCTCGTAGTAGGTCAGCGTCTGCGACAGCGACGAGGGCAGCGCGGCATTGCGGTTGGCGCGCCAGAAGCCGTTGTCCTCGCGCTGGTTGAGTGCGTAGTGCAGGATGATGAAGTCGCGCACTTCCTCAAAGGCCGCCGCCATGCGGGTGTTGTAGTGCTTGATCAGCGCCGCATCGAAGCTCGCGTCGGGGAAGTGGTCGAGCAACTGCTCCACGCCCTTCTGGATGAGGAACATCCCGGTGGATTCGAGCGGTTCGAGAAAACCGGCGGCGAGGCCGATGGAGACGCAGTTGCGCAGCCAGAAATTCTCGCGCCGGCCGATGCGCATGCTGATGTGGCGCGGGTCGCACTGCGCGGGGTCGGCGCCGCTATGCGTGACAAACTCGCGCGTCGCCTCTTCTGTGGAAATGAAGCGGCTGGAATAGACATAGCCGCAGCCGGTGCGGTTGGTGAGCGGGATTCGCCAGGCCCAGCCGGCGTCGAGCGCGGTGGCGCGGGTGTAGGGCGGCGGCGTCGTTTCGCGCGGCAGCGGCATCACCACGGCGGTGTCGCAAAACAGGTAGCGCGACCAGTCCACATGGCGGTCGCCGAGCGCCTTTTCGATCAGCAGCCCGGAAAAGCCGCTGCAATCGACATAGAGGTCGGCACTGAGCGCGCCGTGTTGCGCCGTACCCACCGCGCTGATGAAGCCGCGCTCGTCAAGTTTGATTTCGCCCGCCTCGTCGACGATGTGCTGCACGCCGCGGCGTTTGCCGGTTTCGGCCATGAAGGCGGCGAAAGCGCCGGCGTCGAGGTGAAAGGCGTAGCCGCCCTGCTGCGTCACGACCGAGCCGCGGGTGAGCTCGCGCGGCGCGCGCCCCAGATCGCCGAGGGTCGCCTGCAGCGAGTAGGCGGTGTAAGGCCCGTCCTTGTGCCCGAGGCGCTGGTGCCTGAGCCAGTGGTGGAACAGCGGCAGGCCCTCCACCTGGCTGGCGCCGACATGGCCGAATGGATGCCAGATCGACTCCTCGCCGCGATGCCAGTTGATGAACTTGATGCCGAGCTTGTAGGTGGCGTGGCAGCGCAGCAGGAATTCGTCCTCGGCAATACCCATCAGGCGCAGGAATCCGGTGAGTGGCGGCACTGTCGCCTCGCCGACACCGATGGTGCCGATTTGCGCCGACTCGAGCAGCGTGATGCGGCATTTGGCCGGGTCGAGGAAACGGTTCAGGTACAGCGCCGTCATCCATCCGGCGGTTCCGCCGCCGACGATCAGAATGCTTTTGATACTATTGGACATAAGCGCAATAGTACCAACAGCAGGCGCGCGCACCACGGCATTGCACGCAAAATACCTGTGTGCACCGCGCACGGTGCAACGCTTCCGCCGGACACCTCCACATCTGAAGCATCGGGAACACGTGAACGACATGGCGAAGTTCGGGCAAAGCGGACGCGACAACGAATGCGACTACCTTTGCGTCGATGCCTTCATGGCCGATGCGGTTGGCGCCAGGGCCCTGGCGAGTGCGTTTGAAACCGGCCTTGTCGACGACCTGCTGCGTCTGCAGTCCGGTGCCGCCGCCGATATTGCCGCGCGCCTGCGGCTGGAGCCCCGCGGCCTCGGCTTGCTGCTCGGCATGTTGCGCGCGAACGGCGTGCTCATCGTTGACGGCGACGGGGATTTTTGTTTTTCTGCGGAATTTACGGCGGCGCTTCGCTTTCGCGACCTGATCGAGGCGAAGCTTGATTTTTGCCGCCTCGTCGCGCCGGACTTTTTTGAGCTCTTCACCACGCTGCTCGCCGCGCCACAGGCGTTTTTCGAGCGCGCGCGCCTGTTCGAGCTGTTTGCCTACCAGCGCTGCTTTGACGCCACGCCTGAAAACGTCGCAATGACTGCGCGCTGGGTAGGCATCACCACCGCCCTGACCCGCCATGAGGCGCCGGTGGTGCTGCGCCGGCATGATTTTTCGCCGTTCCGCCGCATGCTCGACATCGGTGGCAACAGCGGCGAATTCGCGTTGCAGGTCTGCCGCCGCCACCCGTCGCTCGAAGCCACGGTGTGCGACCTGCCGCTGGTGTGCGATTTTGGTGCGGCGCATGTCGGCGCTGAGCCCGAGGCGGGCCGGATTTCCTTTCTGCGGGCCGGACGGGAGCCGGCGGCCCTGCCGCGGGGATTTGACCTGGTGACATTCAAGTCGATGCTGCATGACTGGCCCGATGCGCAGACCGACGCCTTTCTCGCACGCGCTCACGCTGCGCTTGAATCCGGCGGCAGGCTGTTGATATTCGAGCGCGGGGCGTTTGACCTCGGCGCCCAAGGGGAGGGGCAGCTGCCGTATTCGCTGATTCCGGTGGTGTTGTTCTTTCGCTCCTATCGTCCGGCGGCGGATTATGTCGCCCGCCTGCAGCGCATCGGCTTTCGCGACATTCGCGTTGAGACGGTGATGCTGGAAATGCCCTTCATGCTGATCACCGCCTCCAGATGAGCCCGCTGACGCCGGCGATGTTGCTGCGCGAGGGCGCCATGGAAGTGGTCGGTCCGGGCGAGGCGCTGTTCGACTTCTGTCTGTGGAACTATCCGTCGCGCGCACCGGCCACCGGCAAGCTGCGCTCGGTGAACCAGTTGATGAATTCTTTTGCCGCCGGGGGCATGGGCGCCAAAGCGGTCGAGGTGGTAACGGCGATTCGCGACGCCTTCGGCGCTTCGCGCACCGTCTGGGGCGTCAAGCAGGAGGGCGGCCGTATCAACTGGGAGTTGTATTTCTACGACTACGACCGATTGCAGCGCGAACGCTCGGTGACGCGCCTGCTCGAGGCGGTGCGACCCTGGATCGCCTGCGATGTCGAGGTCGGCGAGCAGTACCCGTACTTCATGTTTTCCATCGACCTTGACGCCGACCTGGTCGAGGGCAGGAAGCCGCTGGAGGAGGTGCAGATGTACATCGGCAACATCGGCAGCAGCGTGTCCTCGGGCATCTGCTATGCGGTGTCGCGCCACGCCAGGCGGCTGAAGAATTTCTATTTTTTCTTTGACGCAAAACGCGAAGCACAGCAGATCGAGGACAAGGTGCTCAGTTCGGCCTATATCGGCGACGAGGCCTTTGATGTCGCGCGGGTGCTTTGGCCGGAGTTGCGCGATTGCCAGACCATTGTGGTTTCGAACAAGCCGGACCGCGACGGCGTATACTTTTCCCGCATCGATGTGGTGCAGTTGCTGGTGTTCCTCAAGCGCCTGGCCTATCCTGAGCAGCACATCCGTTTTGTCGAGCAAAATCGCGGGCGGCTGGATCACCTGCTCTATGACGTGGGCTACGACTACCGCCTCGAAGGCGGCGAGCTGAAGATACTCAAGAGTGCCTACTATGGCGTCTTCTGAAGGGGCGGTCCGGCCGCTCACCTTTGTCCGCAAGCCCGCGCCCGGGGCGGACCCCGGCCCGGCGGCGCCCGCGGCGCTGGGGCGCTTTGATCACGACCGCTATGTGTCGATGACCATGGAGTTTCGCTGCAACCTCAAGTGCGTGCATTGCATGATAGAGGGCACCATGGACAGGCTGGCGCCGCAGACATTCGAGCAGTTTCGCCAGGTGCTTGCGCACAACCAGAGGACGCGGCAGTGGACCGGGCTCATTCTGACCGGCTCGGAGATCACACTGCACCGCGACCTGCCCGAGTGGGCGCGGCTTGCGCGCGCCAGCGGCTTTGAACGCGTGCGCATCCAGACGCACGGCATGCGCCTCGCCAGCCGGACCTACTGCGAAGAACTCATCGCCGCCGGCGTCAACGAGTTTTTCATCAGCATCACCTCGGCTGACGCGGCCAGCCATGACGCCATTACCGCCGTGCCCGGTTCCTTTGACAAAACGGTGCGCGGCCTCGAGGTGCTCGATGAGTTCGACGAGGTCCTTACCATCACCAACTCTGTCGTCACGTCGCGCAGCTTTCGCGACCTGCCGGCGCTGGTGAGAAAACTGCAGCCGCTGCGGCGCCTGGCGCAGATGGAGTTCTGGTTTTATTTTCCGATGACAGAAAAAGACGACAAGGACCTGATCGCCTCGCACCTCGAAGCCCTGCCCTACCTGCGTGAATCGATTGCGCTGCTGCGGGCGCAGGGGCGGGGCATTGAGGTGAAGAATTTTCCCGAATGCCTGCTCGGCAGTGACCGTGACGCGCTGTACAACCACCAGCCGAAGTTGCTTGTTGATCCGGCTTTCTGGACCGAGTTCATGCGCAACGGCTTTCACCAGTGCGTCTATCGCGAACAATGTGCCTCGCAGCAGTGCCTCGGCCTCAACACGGCGTATACCGGCAAATTCGGTGATCACGCCGACCGTCTGGTCCCTTTTCCGCGCTGACCGCGCGTGCCGGCCGACGGTCGCGAGTGGCGTGCGAATCGGTGGCAAACGCCTGGCCCGCAATTTTCCGACGAAATTTCAGATAAAAATATTGCGATGCAATAAATTATGCTGATTGGCTACAACGGGTGGAATCGCCTTCCTGGCTGCATCGCGGCCGGGCTGATATTTATTTAGTATGATGTATTAATTTATTATTATTGCGTTATTAGCTGTGTTAGCGAGCGCTTACATTGACCGTCATGGCGCTGCCGTGCAGGTGGTGGGAAGTAAATGTTGCGGTGCGGAAATTCTGATAATGCCAATGTCATGGTGATGCGCGGCTGCACGCTGTTGGCGACTAACAAGCCTGATCTCCGGTATGTGACAAAATTCACAGTCGCGGCCAAAAAACAAGAAACATATTTCGTGCCAAACACTTCTATTGCAGCAGGCAATACCTTATTCTTCAGCGTGGTCTAGCGTACATATGCGGTCCCGGTTGCGGTATTGCTGCCAGAAAAATAACTTCGGAAAATCAAATGCCTACCTTGCTTTTCTACGACAAGCCAGTGCCCTTGAATGCGGATGTCCATCTGAAGTCACGCCTCGGCTCCCTTGGCGGGAATTACAGTTTCTCGGCCAGCACTAATTCCATTCCTCTGGCGGCGGTGGAGTTTTTCGATTCCGCGCGTGAGTATCCGCTCGCGTTCACCGGCCAGAACGCCGGCGCCCTGTTTCCGATCGCCTTGCTCGGTGTGCGGCATAACGAAAATCTTTTTGTCGGCGAGGACGGACGCTGGGACGGGACCTACATTCCGGCGTTTGTGCGCCGTTATCCCTTTGTGCTGGCTGAAAAGCAGGATGCCGAAGACTTCAACGTCTACCTTGACGAGTCCTACCCGGGCCTCAATGCCCAGGACGGCGAGCGACTGTTCACCGATGATGGCGAGCAGACGCCGATGCTCAAGCAGGCGCTGGAATTCCTCAGCACCTACCAGGGCGAGATCAAGCGCACACGCATGTTCGTAGAGCGTCTGCAGGAACTCAACCTGTTGGTCCCGAGGGTGCTCGAGGTCGTCCGCAGCAACGCCGAACCGCTGGTGCTGCAGGGCTTCAGCGTGGTTGACGAGGAAAAACTGGCTGTGCTCGGCGATGCCGATCTGCTCGGCCTTGCGCGCAATGGTTACCTCAGCTGGATCTATGCGCACCTGATGTCGCTAGGTAACGTGCAACGTCTGTCGGCCCGGCTCGACGCGCGTCTATCGGCTGCAACGACTGCGGGCGAGACGCCGCCGGCCGCGACCGATGCACCCGCAGCCGCAACGTCGCGGGCTACGGCTTCGAAGAAAAAGCACTGAGGCCTGAGGCCTGAATCCGCGCCCGGCATGAATGGGCCGCCGGCGTGTAGAACGATGTGATATGGCTGTGACAGTTGGCTTTGACACTTGGGTGGGTGATTGGGACATGCGCAGCTACGGTAAAAGCGGACGTTTGATGCTGGCAGGCGCGACTTTGCTCCTCGGGGGGCTGGCGTTGCCGTCCTGGGCCGAGGATCTGGCAGAAATCTATGCCTTGTCCAAGCAAAGCGATCCGAAGTACCGGGCGGCGCGCTTTGATTTTGAGGCGGCCGCTTTTGCCGAGCCGCAGGCGCTTGCCGCCTTGCTGCCCTCGGCGACCTACGAGTACGGCACCATCGAAACAAAGCAGAAGATATTGAGCAGTGCAAACGCGGTTTATGCGACCGGGATGTCCAAATATGCGAGCGACAACCAGACGCTCACCATAACGCAGCCGATATTCAAGCTCTCTGCATGGCGTGGTTACGAACAATCCAAGACCAAGGTCAAGCAGGCGGGCTCGACCTTTGCCGCCGCCGAACAGGATTTGATGCTTCGTGTGGCGACGGCCTATCTCAGCGTGCTGGCGGCCCAGGATGGGCTGGGTTTTTCCGGGGCCGAGCGCGATGCGATCAAACGTCAGCTCGACCTCGTACAGCAGCGCTTTTCCAGCGGCCTTGTGGCGATCGCGGCCCTGCATGAAGCGAGGGCGCGTTTTGCCATCAAGGAGGCTGATGTCGTGGCCGCCCAGAACGATCTTGATGACAAGCAGCAGGCATTGCGTGAGCTGACCGGAAAGGTGTTTTCGTCGTTGAAGGCGCTCCCGGAGACCATCCCGTTGGGCAAGCCCGAGCCCGCGGAAATGAGCCACTGGGTCGAGTCGGCGCTAAAACAGAACCTGTTGCTCGAGGCGCGCCGCCAAACGGTGGAAATCGCCCGCCAGGAAATCGAGCGTCAGCGCGCCGCGCACTACCCGGTGGTCGACATTGTCGGTACCAACAATCGCAAGGCGACAGGCGGCAGCCTGTTCGGCGGCGGCAGCAACGTCGAGACGACAGACTTGATGCTGCGCATCAACGTGCCTTTGTATGCGGGCGGCCTGCCGACGGCGATGACCGGCGAGTCAATGAAACGCTATTACAGCTCGCTCGAGGACCTCGAGCGCGATTCGCGCCAGACCGAGCGCCAGGCACGTGCCGCGTTTCAGGGTGTGACCGGCGGCATTGTGCGGGTCACGGCGCTGGCGCAGGGGGTGGTTTCTTCCGAGAGCGCGCGCGAACTCAAGGTCGAGGGCCTCAAGGCCGGGCTTGAAACGGTATTGCAGGTGCTCGATGCCGAACGTGACCTCTATGCTGCAAAGCGCGATTCCGCCAAGGCACGCTACGATTTTTTGCTAAACAAGTTGCGTTTGAAACAGGCGGTGGGGACGCTCGGCGAAGAGGATCTCGCCGCGATCAGCAGTCTGATGAAGTAATGCCCGGAAACCGAAGCGGGGTGGACATCACACCGCATCGAGTCGTTTTGGTTTTATAACAAGGATTCTTTTTTGGCGCGTAGCTCTTTCTCGACGGCATTGACGACTCTGGCGGCATCTGTGGCCAGGGTTTTCCGCACGCCCGGAAAATTGCAGGCCCCCGGCCAGCGCAAGGCGCTGTTTGAGCCGATGGAGCAGCGTTTCCTGCTGTCTGCGGACGTCCCCGTTCCGCCGCCTCCGCCGCCGGCGCAGCCGCTGCCGGCGATCGAAATGCCGCTGGTGACCCTGCCCGGCGCCCAGTCGGTGCCGATAAGCGCGGCCTCGGTGCCGGCGCAATATTCGATTGGAGGTGATGCACAGCAATCGGCGGCCGACCCCGCCCTGGACGAATCCGACCCGGGTGGCATTCTTGCCACGACCCCTTCGATCGTGCAGATCGATACCACCATGCAAACAGCCGGGGCCGTCGTTCCGGCGGGGAAGACTGGTACGGCAGCTCTTACAAGTTTCGCTACTTCAACTGATACGGATGCTGCAGCCTCGAGACAGGCGACAAGCGGGACGGCGACGTCAGACGGCGCGGCGGTACAATCCGAGGTCCTCGCACCCGCTGCGGCGCAGGTGCTCTTCGCTCCGGCAGTCGCAGTGGCGCCGGAGCGGATGGCGCTGATGTCGTATGCCGCGTACGCGCAAAGCCAGCCGGCGCCAAACCAGGTGATTTTTGTTGATGCGGCCGTTACCAACTACGAGGCCCTGGTACGCAGTATTGCCAGTTTCGGTGCCCATGATCAGGCCGCACTACTGGATGCGCACCTGCAAACGAGCGGTGCAGGGAACGAGTCCGCTGCGCCGGTGCAAACCGCCCTCCCCGCGATTGATGCGGTCAGGGCCGCGCCGGCGTCTGGTACAGCCGTCGCTGCCGTGGCCCCTGAAATCCTGGTGTCTCGCTACGGCGACATCGAGGTGGTGGTTCTCGATTCGCGTTTCGACGGCGTAGACCAGATCACTGACGTGCTGTCCGCCTATCACGGGCTTGCTGCGGTGCAGGTGTTGTCGCACGGTGCCAGCGGCGCCTTGCGACTTGGCAACACCGTTCTCAACGACAGCAAGCTCGAACTCGACAGAGCCCGTATCGCAACATGGGGCACGGCGCTTCGTCCCGGCGGCGATATCCTGCTCTATGGTTGCGATCTGGCACAGGGCGCAGCGGGTATGGATTTCGTTGGCAGTCTTGCCAACGCGACCGGCGCCGATGTTGCGGCCTCCTCGGACCGCACCGGCGGCAGCGCCGTCGGCGGCGACTGGAATCTCGAATACAGCACCGGCACGGTAGAGACGCAGCCGGTGTTCTCCGCCGACGCGCTCAGCGGCTATGACTACACACTGGACATCCAGCTCGGCTCCGTGTTCGCCGATTCTCTTGCCAGCACCAGCCGTGATATCGCCGAAGGCGTCACGGGCAGCGACACGCTGATCGGCCTGACAGGAGACGACGCTTACGTCTTTTTTGATGATTTCGGCAGCGACACGGTCAGCGAGAATACCAACGAGGGCACCGACACACTCGATTTCTCCGCCGTTAATCACGACCTCGTTTTCACTATCAACAACGATGGCAGCATTGTCGTGGTCGACAGCAGCAATCCGCTCAACGTTGTCCAGGCCAGCAATGTTGAAAACCTGATTGGCGGTTCTGGCAGCAACCGCTACATTTTCCTCGGCACGCGCGGGCTGGCGGGAACCATCACCGGCACCGACGGTGGTCAGACCATCCTCGATTACAGCGCTTACGCCCTGGCGGTGACGGTCAATCTGCAGGCGCAGACGGCGAGCGGCACCGCCGGCGTGGTCGGTGCGACTTCAATCATCGGCAGCCAGCTCAATGGCCTCCTCGGCGGCAATTCCCTTATTGGCGTCAGTAGCGAGCGCACCTGGAACATCACCGGCGCCAACGCCGGCAATGTCAACGCCGTCAGCTTCAGCGGGATCCAGACCATCACTGCAGGCTCGACTCTGGATGTTCTGAGTTACGCCGGCTATCCGACTAGTGGTGCTTCAGCCGGCGTGAGTGTCAATCTCGCGTCCGGTTCTGCGACCGGGTTTTCGCTTGTGAGCGGTTTCCGCAATGTGACGGGGTCCGAATTCAACGACGCGCTGACCGGTGACGCCAACGACAACGTACTAAGCGGCGGAGCCGGCAACAACATTCTGGTCGGCGGCGGCGGTGTTGATACGGTCATGGAGGACCGGGACGCTGATTTCACGCTAACAGACGGTGACCTGAAGATGTTCACGGTCGGTACCAGCACGCAGACCGGCAAGGACACGTTGACCGGCATCACCAACGCGCGTATCACCGGCGGGGATGGCAACAACATCATTGACGCGCACCTGTACACGCTCGGCAAGGTTACTCTGGACGGCGGTGACGGTAACGACACGCTCAAGGGCGGATCGGGAGATGACATTCTTACCGGCGGGGATGGTATCGACGCCCTCGACGGCGGCGGCGGAACCAACAATACGGTGCGCGAATTTGGCAACAATCGCTTTATCCTGACCAGCACGACGCTGGACATGGCCGAAGGCACCAACGCCGTGCAGACGGTCACGCTTGGTGCTGGAGTGACTGCGGGTTCTTTCACGCTAACCTATGAAGGCCAGACGACGGGGGCCATCCGCTACAACGCATCGGCGCAACTGGTCAAGAATGAATTGCTCAGCCTGTCCGGCATAGGCACCGCCGACGTTTCCGTCGTCAAGGCCGCAAACGTGTGGACCATCACCTTCACCGGCAACCTCGGTGGTAAGCCGATCTCGGCAATTACCGCGATCCAGGCCCTCACCGGTGGCGGCGTTACGGTCGCGACCGCCATGGCCGGCGCGGTGGCGAACAATACGCTCGCCAATATCCAGAAGGCGGATTTGATTGGCGGGATCGGTGACAACCTGATGGATGCCTCGGCGTTCGGTGGTTCGGTTACGCTGACCGGCGGCGCCGGTAACGACACCCTCATTGGCAGCGCGTTTGCCGACGTCCTCAACGGCGGCTCAGGCAACGACAGGATTACCGGTAATGGTGGCGGTGGTGGTATGGACCTCATCAACGGCGGTGGCGATGTGGACACTGCGATCGGCTTCGGTTCGGGCAATGTCGATATGACCCTGACCAATTCGACGCTGACCATAGGCACGGACGCGGCAACGCTCACGGGAATAGAGTTGGCCGAGTTGACCGGCGGCGCTCTGGGCAACAGGATCGTTGCGAGCGCTTTCAGTGGCATCAGCGCGGGAAGTGACCTGGGCTTCCTCAATAACGGCAGGGGCGTCGCGGATCACGCGAGTCTGCCGGAACTGCGCATCCGGATGTCCAATAACGTGTCCGTCGATGTCGACATCACGTTTGCGAATACCTTACAGCAGTTGTTCGACACAATCCATGCTGCCAACGCCCACCTGACTGCCATTCTGAACCCGAATGGCACGGCGATCCTCATTTCGGATGATCTGGGCGGCACGACGCAGATTCAAGTTAGCGCCCTGAACGGGTCTACTGCGGCGGCTGACCTGGGCATACTCAAGACTGGTTCGACGACGGCGCTGACTGGCGATGCCTTGGTAGGCGGGCACGTGCGCCTTGACGGCGGCGGCGGCAACGACACCCTGACTGGTACTACAGGCGACGATATCTTCATTGGTGGCGCGGGCGCGGATGACATTACCGGTGGCGGTGGCAACGACACACTGATCGAATCGCGCGCGACCGGCACTGCTGCGACGAATTTCACACTGACCAACGCCAGTCTGATAATAGGCAGCGAGGGTACGGACACGCTGTCCGGGATCAAGCATGCGTATTTCACCGGTACCGCGTACGCCGAAACCCTGGACGCATCGGCCTTCACGCTCGGTTCGGTCACACTGGTCTCCGGTCGTGGAGCCGATACGCTGAAGGGCACGTCGTTCGCCGACACTTTCCTGGTCGACGTTACCGGTCTGGTGTCAGGCACGGATCACGTTACCGTCGATATCGGCGGCGGCAGCCTTGGTGACGTGGTCACCATCCTGGGCACCTCTGGCATACACCAGTCCGATCTGGACTGGATCACCTGGTCGGCCGGGTTCGCGGACATCGAACTTACCGATGGCGACCTGAAGGAGAATATTTCCACGAATGGTCGCAATATCACGATCAAAGCGACTGATATCGACCTGAACGGCTTTACCATTGATTCTCACATCGGCAACGTCGCGGGCAATATAACGCTCAAGGGCCGCAACATCGTCATCGACCAGGGCGCAAAGGTGCTCGCCAAGGCCGATTCGGGCGGCACCGACGGCAATATCACCATCACCGCGGCTGACGACCGCAACTTGTTCACCGGGCTTGGTTTTTTTAATCGCGAATACAACGAGACGACAGTCAAGATAGGTGGCGCATCCAGTAGCGATGGCGCGACCATCAAAGGCGGCAACGTCACGGTTACCGCGACGGCCAAGGTGCTGCGCTATGACGTTGACAACGTCAAGCCGCTTGCCGGTGCTAAATGGCTCAGCGGCGGCTTTGATGATTTGGTACAGAGCATCGTTGGCGGTGTGGAAGGTTTCTCGCTGTTTTCGGCGAACTCCTACTCCACCTCCATCGCGACCATTGATATCGGCAAGGCGGCGATTGTAGAAGCGGCGAATTTTGTCGCCCACGCCACCGCCGACGGCAGGGTTGCTCCCATGCCGACGGTCGCGCTGGTGTTCGGGGCTGCGCTCGGTATCGTCGAAACCACGGCGCGGGTGCAGGTCGACGGCTCTATCACGACTACTGGTGATCTGACGCTGCGCGCGACATCGATCAATGTCGCCAATGTGGTTTCACGGCCTTCGGTGATCGCCGGCTTTACAGTCGCAGCTGCGGTAAGCGTCATCAATTCGAACGCCAATGCGGTGATCTCGGATACCGGACAGGTCACGGTAGGCGGCAACCTGTTTGTCAAGAGCGAGACCACGGACAGTAACCGCACCCTTGCCAATGCCATTTCCGGCCTTGATGGCATGGTTGCTATCTCATTCGCGCTGGCGTTTGAACATGGCAACACCAATGCGCACCTTGACGGCAAGGCCGACGTCGCCGGTTTCATCGAGGTCGATGCCTCGACGAAAAAGACGCCAGTCGAGCTCAAGCTCAACAAGATCGGGTATATCCCGACGGTGGTGGCGAGCATTCCGCAGCTGGTATCGGGCATCAAGGCATACTCGGCAACCGGGCAGAATTCTACCGGGGACTTCGTCGAGGACGTACAGGCAACGGCCAAGGACCTGCAGAAGTCCCTCATCGGTTTCAATGCCGCGAAAAAAGCGGCAGTTGACGCACTCAAAGCAAAATTCAAGTTGGGCGGACCGCCCACCAGCAATAATTATGATGTGTCCGGTGCGTTCGCCGGTGCAATCGACACCAACAATGCCGACGCGCGCATCGGTGATGGCGTCACCTCCAATGGCAGAACCGATGTCGAGGCCGACAGCTATATTTCGGTGACCGCGAAAGTCGAAGCGCGCCCGGATGTTTCCTCAGTGGCAAAGTCGATCAACTCGGCGCAAACCCGCAACGATGCGCTGTATGGTCCTTTTGAGGAAGGCTCCAAGCAAGAGGGCTATGAGGCCACTGCCGAAGAGGCTAAAAACGGCGGCGCGATTTCGGTCAGCTTTGGCGTGTACATGAATACTGCAAGCGCGACCATTGCCGGCGATGCCGATGTCGACAGCAAGAGCAAAATTACGGTCAGCGCCAATACGCTCAACCAGATTGATCCGACTTCTCTATGGGGCGCCAATCTCATCTCGCCTTTCGGCAAGACCGATGCCACGCACACCACCGCAGAGACCGGCTTCGTCGCTGTACACAACGGCGACACGATCGAGGTCAAGGATGGGCACGACCAGGGTAAGGGCGAAAAGGGCAACTGGTACCAGTACCTCGGCAGCACCCCGACGATCAGCATCAATCTGGGTGCAGAGGATTACACCGATTTAACCCGCTGGAAGGACTTGGGTAGCAAAGAAAAGAAAATCAAGGACGAATTTGCCGGCAATCTGACCGGCTATCTCAACGACAACCTTGGTCTTGACGATAACCTTGTCGACTCCTGGAGCCAGTCCTCGGCTTCGGGCCAGAAAAAGACCAAAGCCGGTTCATTCACCGCGCTGGTGCTGGTGCATGAGGCCAGCGCCATCATCAAAAATAGCGCGCAGGTCAATCAGGACATCGACGGTGTGACCGGTACCGACAACTTCCGCAGCGGTAACCAGGAAGTCGTCGTTTCCGCCTCCAGCGTCAACCAGGCCGTCAACCTGGTCGGTAATTTCAAGACGCCTTCATTTGGTGGCACCGAGGCGGCGCAGTGGAAGCAGGGCGGCAGTTATTCGTCACCAGGGTTGGGGATGTCGTCAGCGCGGGACGGGTCCGCAGCCGGCGGCGCGCTGGGGTTTTACTGGTACGGCAACGATGTCACGGCCAAAATAGAAGATGGTGTGACGCTGTACGGCGACAGCCTCAAGGTCACTGCCGACACGCTCGACCTTGCGGTGGTATTGGCGGCCTCGGGTGGCAAGGCCGACAAGTCTGCATTCACCGGCACGCTGGCCGCCAGCGTCATCGTCAACACCACGCTGGCGCAAATCGATAATGGCGCAGTGATTACCGTCGGCAGCAAGGTGCTTAGCGACCCTGATGCCGCCGGCGCCTCGCTGCTCGTGCGCGCCAAGGATACGGCCTACGCTATATCAATCGCAGGGTCGGTATCGGTATCGGAGCAGTCCGGTACCGGCGTGTCCTTCGCCGTCAACACGCTGGTGCGCGATACCGAGGCGCTGATCGGCAGCCGGCTCGGCGACAACGTGGTGGGCACGCGCGGATCGGTCACCGCCAGCGGTGACGTAAAAATCAATGCTTCGAACGGCGGCTTTGTTGGCAGTTTTGCCATCGCCGGGGCGGCTGCCACCAGCAAGCCAGGCGGGGGTAGCGCTCCGGCAGCGCCGCCGCCAACGCCGCCCTCCAAGCCTGCCGGCACCGGAGGGACCCAGGGTTCTGATGGCACGACGCAGGGCAACGCAGCACTCAGTTCCTGGCAGGGGAATTTCGCCGCGGTTCTGGCGGAAATGGCCAGCAAGAAGAACCCGGCCGGCGATTCAACCGCCAAGGCGCCGGCGCAAACCGCCGAGGCGGCCGCGGATACGGCCAAACCCTCAAAGGATTCTGCCATGTCCGGCTCGGTCACGGTGAATATCGCGATCGACAATGCCCGCGCCTATATTCGTAATGCCGGTACGGTCAGCGCCGCCAAAGTAACGGTCAATTCCAGCAACGACACGGCGCTCGTTTCACTGGCCGGTGCCGTGTCTTATACCAGCCCCGGCGATCCGAGCAAGGCTTCCTCGGCGGTGAGCGGAACGCTCGGATTCAATTTTGCAATGGGGACGACCGAAGCTTTCATCGATGGCGCGACGTCAGTTGCTGCCACACGGCTTGATATCACGGCCACACGCGGCGGCTCCATTGTGTCGATGGGCGCGGCGGTTGGCGGCGCGACGGGCAAGAACGGCAGTGCCGGCTCCGGTTCCATCGGCGTCGTCTGGACGCAATACACCACCAGCGCGCGCCTCGCCAATACCATTGGCACTGTGACCGGTGCGGTAACTGTCGACGCCCGGGACGGGACCAACATCGTCATGGTCGGCGGTTCGGGCGCGTTTGGCGGCAAGGGCGGCTACGGCGTCGGCGTCTCGTTCGGCAATATTTCGAACGCCGTCACGGCGAGTATCAGCGATGTTTCCAGCCTGAAGCACACCGGTGCGTTGACGGTCAACGCGCGCAGCGACGCGACAATCACCAACGTAACCGGTTCGGTTGGTGTGGCTACCGGCGGTGGTTCGCCCGATGCCACGGCTGTGGGCGGCACGGTATCAGTCAATTTGGTCAGGAACACCGTTTCCGCGCTTATCCGCAACACCACGACCACGACGGACTCCAGCGGCGACGTCAGTGTTACCGCCGATGACAATGCCGCCATCTACGCTTTTTCGGGTGGTTTTGCCGTGGGCAAAAGTGCCGGCTACGGCATTGCGGTCGGCCTCAATGCGGTCGGTAATACCGTCAGCGCCGCCATCGAAAATTCAACGCTGCGCACCACCGGTAAAACCACGGTGTTGGCTACTGAGCGGGCAACTATCGTTTCGGTGGCGATCGGCGCAGCGGGGTCGGAAAAATCGGCTGTCGCCGGTTCGTCCGCGATCAACGCCATCGTCAACACGGTTGACGCGCATATCAAGGGTTCTACGGTGCTTGCCGGAGGAACGATTGCTGTCAACGCCATCGACAAGGCCACGCTGATTTCCGTTTCGGGCGGGCTCGGCGTCGGGCGGTCGGCAAGCGGCGTGGGTGTGTCGATCAGCTGGAACCGCGTCAGCAACGGCATAGCCGCGTCGATTGAGAATTCGACGGTCACGTCAACGACCGGATCGGTCAACCTGCTGGCCGTATCAACGCCGTTTCTGGTCGGGGTCGGTGCGGCTGGCGGATTCAGCACTCAGGCCACGGGTGGTGCCGGCGCGCTGACCATCAACTCGATTGCCAATGCCGTAGACGCGCACATCATCGCCAACTCGACTGTGACCGCGACCGCCGGCGATGTCACCGTGACGGCAAGCGAAGCTTCAAGCATGGTGGTGACTGCGTTTGCCATAGGTGGTAGTTCGAGCGGCGGGGCGATAGGCGCGCTGTTCGCCTACAACTACGTCGGCACCACCGGCGACGCCGCCGACCCCAATGTCATCACCCTGGCCGACGGCACCGCTCCCGGAACCAAGTCGGCGCAAGTGGCTGATGCAGATACGGCGACCGCAAGCAACGTCAAGGCCTATATCGATGCGTCGATGGTCACAGCCGGCGGCAAGGTTTCGGTATTGGCGGGTTTTGACGACCCGACCAAGCAGGCAAACGGCAGCCCGGCCCTGGGGGCTACCAAGCCGCTGGATACTTCCACCGTGGTTACCACGGCCAATACGCTGACCATTGCCGGTCATGGCCTGAATACCGGTGACGAGGTTGACTACGGCAACGGTGGCGGCGCGGGCATAGGCGGGCTGACTTCGGGCAGTGCAACCAAGTACTACGTCATCAAGGTCGACGCCAATACCATCAAGCTGGCGGCCTCGCAGGACGATGCATTGGCAGGCATCGCGAAGAATCTCGGTTCAACCGGCAATAACCTGCAGTCGTTGCACGCCACTACGTCCGGCTCGACATATTCTGTAGCGTCCTCTGCGGTGAAAGTAGATGATCCTCTGGCCGATACCATTGTCTTCAGCAGTAATCACGGCATGGCAACCGGCGATGCGGTGGTCTATCGCAATGGCGGCGGCGGCAGCATAGGCGGCCTCACTGAGGGCGAAACTTACTACGTCATCAATGTTGATAGCACCCATGTGCGTCTTGCCACGACCCTGAGTGATGCCACCGCCACGGCCAAGCGGCCCATCCTGCTGACATCGGCGGGTACCGGCTCGTCGCAGGGCCTGCAAACCCGGCCTGGCTCGTTCAGCACCGGAGGCATAACCGTAGACCTGGGCACGCAGCAGGGTGGGCAGATTATCAGCGTTACGGCGGCCGGTGCGGGTGGAAAGGGCGCCGGCGGCGCCGGCGCGGTTTCGCTTAACTTCGTGCGCATGAACGTTGATGCGCATATTTCGAACACCGGGTCGGGCCAGTCGGTAACCGCGGCAAACAATGTCAGCGTCCTCGCAAATGACGTTTCCCGGATCTACTCCGGCACGGGGGCACTGGGCCTTTCTCTAGGCAATGGCACTGCGATTAACGCCTCGGTCGGTGTGAATGACATCCGCAATTCGGTGGTGGCACGTATAGATGGCGCGAAAGTGTCGTCATCGGCCGGGAATGTGACGGTCGGCTCAACCGAGGACGCGCGCATTATCAATGTCGTGGTCGGTGGCGCGGGATCGAGCAGCGGCAACGCCTTCGGCGGGTCTTTTGCGATCAACAATATCAAGACCACTGTTGATGCTCACATCAAGGCCGTCGGTTCGACGGCTTCTGATGTGAGCGCCAACGGTACAGTATCGGTGCTTGCCAAAGACACGGCATCGATCGCCACGCTCGCCGGCAATGTCAGTGTGTCGTTCAGCGGAACTGCCGCCGTCGGCGTCGCTTTCGCGGTAAACAGCGTCCAGGACACCGTCACTGCGATCATTGATGGTTCGACCATCGCGGCCTCCACCGGCGATATTATTGTTGATGCGACGTTTGGAAAGCCGACGTCCCTTCCTCCGGGTCTTGATGTGCAAATCGCTGCGATGGCGATCGCTGGTAGCGGCGGACCAACGTTCTCCGGCGCCGGTTCAGCGGCACTTAACTGGGTGCGCAATACCGTCGAGGCGAAGGTTGCCAATATCGGTAACATCAAGTCCGGCGACGAGGTCAGTGCGGTCAACGGCAAGCTCAGCGTAACCGCGAGCGATAACTCGACCATCAATGCCCTGGCCGGGGCGGTGGCTATTGCCGGCATTGGCGCCAAGGGTTCGGCCGGCGCCGTCGGCGCGTCTGTCGCCTATAACTACCTCGGCGGGGACCCGAACAATCCGACCTCGACCAGTAATAACGTGGTGCGCGCCTCGATCGAGAACGTCACCGGCAGCATCAAGGCAAGACAGGTCGTCGTTACGGCCACCTACAACGGCCAGATCAACAACATCACCATCGCCGGTGCGGCCGCCGGATCGTCGAGTAACAGCTTTGCGCTTGGCGGTTCGGTGTCGATCAACAAGATTCGCAACACCACGGATGCCCACATTTCCGGCGCGAGCAGTCTTACGACCACCGGGACCTTAGCGCAGAGTGTGCTGGTGCAAGCCCAGGATAGCTCGCACATCTGGGTTCTGGCTGGCGGTGTTGGCATCGCCATTGCCACCGGTTCAGGTGGCTCCGGTGCCGCCGGTGTCGCGGCGGCGTCCAATGAAATTACCGGCACGATTACAGCTTATATAGCGGATTCTCAGGTTACTTCCGCCGGCGGTGTCGAGATCAGCGCCAGTTCTACCTCATCCATCGCGGCGCTTACCTTTGGTGTCGCAGTGGCGGTGGGAACCGGTGGCGGTGGACTTGCCGGGTCGGGTGCGGGTGCGGGTTCGGGCAATACCGTCCGCAACACCGTGTCGAGCTCCATTCGAAACAGCCTTGCCGCAAACGGCAAAGGCGTGACGGCCAATGGCGGCAAGCTCGTCCTCACCGCAACGGACAACGTCAACATCATGGCGGGGGCCGGCGCTTTGGGGTTTGGCGGTTCATTCGGCTCGGGCGGCGGTGTCGGCGCCTCGGTCGGCATTTCGGTGTCCACCAACGATATCGCGAATACGACCAGCGCCTATATAGACAGTGCTACGGTAAGCGATGCCGGAAACAACATCGAACTGTCTGCTAACGAAACGGCGAGCATTTACGCTGTCACGATAGGCGGTTCGGTCGCCGGTGCTGGCGGTACCGGCGGTGGGGCTGCAGCTGCGCTCGCCGGTGCCGGCTCGGGCAATACGATCAAGAACAAGACGCTCGCTTATATCAGCAATAACAGCGTGGTCACCACGACGGGCGGTAGCAGTTCGGTCAAGCTGGCGGCGACTGATAGCAGCACGCTCAGCGCGATTGCCGGCGGCTTCGCCGGTGCGGGGTCCGGCGGCGCGGGCGGCGGGGTTTCCGGTTCGCTGGGCGCCGCGGCTGCGACCAACGTTATCGAGAATGAGGTCAAAGCCTACGTCGACACCTCCAAGGTGGCGTCAGCCGGTTCGGTTGAACTGACGGCGAACCAGACGGGTGTAATCGCGACGCTGAGCATTGGCGCCGCAGTGGCCGGCGCCGGTGGAACGGGTGGCGGCTTCGCCGGTTCGGCAGCGGGGTCCGGTTCAGGCAATACGGTCAAAAATACCGTGGCGGCGTATGTCGCGGGCAGCAACGGCGCGACCAACGGTGTCACGGCATCCGGTGGTGCGGTGAAACTGA
>CAYLPI010000037.1:22912-28128 GCA_964385505.1 uncultured Bordetella sp. | reverse complement strand
CTTGCCCAGATGTGAAACAAGTCACGTTCCGCGGCAATTCCCCGCCACGTCCGCACAGCAAGCGGTGCCCCGGGTCCGCTGCGCCGCTTGCCTGCGATTCGTCTGCCTACAATTCATAGTTGTCACGCCCGCCGGACATCGCCTTGTCTATGGTCTTTTTCGTCAATTGCGGCGCGAACAACTCGATGAACTCGTAGGCGTACCCGCGCATCATCGCACCGCGGCGCAAGGCCACGCGCGTGGTCGAGGAGCGAAACAGGTGGCCGGCATCGATGACGCGCAGGTGGCTGTCGCGCCTGGCGTCAAAGGCCATCGCCGCGACAATGCCGACACCGAGGCCGAGCTCGACATAGGTCTTGATGACGTCCGCGTCAATGGCCGAGAGCACTACGTCGAAGGCGATGCCGCGCGCGGTGAAAGCCTCGTCGATGTGCGAACGCCCGGTAAACGCCGCGTCATAAGTGATGATGGGGTACTTGGCCAACGCTTCGAGGGTAAGCCGGTCAAGTTTGGTCAGCGGATGCTTTGGCGGCACCACGACGCAGTGATGCCAGGTGTACGCCGGCAGCGCCAGCAACTGCGGGTAGTGATCGAGCGCCTCGGTTGCGATGGCGATGTCGGCCTCGCCCGCCAGCGCCATTTGCGCCAACTGAGATGGACTGCCCTGCTGCAAAGTCAGCTTGACCTTGGGGTAGCGCTGCTTGAATTCGCGGACTATTTTCGGCAGCGCATAACGCGCCTGGGTGTGGGTCGTTGCCACCGTCAGCGTGCCGGCGCGCTGGTCCTGGAATTCACTGCCGACGCGCTTGAGGTTGTCCGCTTCCTGCAACATGCGCTCGACAATCTTGAGCACGGCCTCGCCCGGCTCGGTCAGCGCGACAAAGCGCTTGCCGCGACGCTCGAAAATCTCCACGCCCAGCTCTTCTTCGAATTCCTTGATCTGCTTGGACACCCCAGGCTGCGAGGTATGCAGCGCATTGGCGGCTTCGGTCAAATTCAAACCCTGACGAACCGTCTCCCGCACATATCGTAATTGCTGGAAATTCATAGTGTTATAAGCTTTATATGATTAAAAATTATATATAAATTGTTAGTTATTCTTTTTACTAATAAGCGAAGTTTATTACGATTGCGTCCTGAATGTGCAGCACCCGATGCGATTTTTGTGCAACACCGCAAACGCCGCATCCCGACCAGGCAAAGAGACCCTATGTACCAATACGACGACATAGACCAGCGCATCGTTGACGAGCGCCTCAGCCAGTTCCGTGACCAGACACGGCGTTATCTCGCCGGCCAACTGGGCGAGGACGACTTCCGTCCGCTGCGCCTGCAAAACGGCTTGTACATACAACGTCATGCGCCGATGCTGCGCGTGGCGATTCCCTACGGCCTGCTGTCGGCAAAGCAGTTGCGCAAGCTCGCCCACATCGCGCGCAAGTACGACCGCGGTTACGGCCACTTCAGCACACGGCAGAACATCCAGTTCAACTGGCCCAGGCTGGAGGACACCCCCGAAATTCTCGCCGAGCTCGCTGCAGTGCAGATGCACGCCATCCAGACCTCGGGTAATTGCGTGCGCAATACCACCACCGACCATTTCGCCGGTGTCGCGCCCGACGAGATCGTCGATTCCTTTGTCTGGTGCGAGCTGATCCGGCAGTGGTCCACGCTGCATCCGGAGTTCGCCTTCCTGCCGCGCAAGTTCAAGATCGCCGTGACCGGCGCGACGCATGACCGCGCCGCGATACAAGTGCATGACATCGGCCTGCAGGCGGTAAAGAACGCGCAGGGTGAAACCGGCTTTCGCGTGCTGGTCGGCGGCGGCCTCGGCCGCACGCCCATCATCGGCCACTTCATCCGCGAGTTCCTGCCCTGGCGGCACCTGCTGAGCTACCTTGATGCCGTGCTGCGCGTCTATAACCGCTACGGCCGCCGCGACAACAAGTACAAGGCGCGCATCAAGATCCTGGTCAAGGAACTGGGTCCGGCGGTGTTTGCGCAAAAGGTCGAAGCCGAATGGGCCCACCTCGAGGACGGGCCGGCCACGCTTATTGCCAAGGAAGTCGAGCGTATCGAGGCGCGCTTTACCCGCCCGCGCTACGAATCGCTGCCGGCCACCGATGCCGGCTACAGCGCGGCACTGCTGTCGCGCCCGGGCTTCACCGCCTGGGTCAAGCGCAACGTGCACGCACACAAGGTGCCGGGCTACGCCGCAGTAACGCTGTCGCTGAAAAAGACCGGTGTCGCGCCCGGTGACGCCACGGCAGACCAGATGGATGCCATTGCCGCGCTCGCCGAAACCTACTCCTTCGGTGAATTGCGCGTGTCGCACGAGCAAAACCTGATCCTCGCCGATGTGCGCCGGGCCGACCTCGCGGCGGTCTGGGAAGCAGCGAAGTCGCTGGGCCTTGCCACGCCCAACATCGGGCTCCTGACCAACATCATCGCCTGCCCCGGTGGTGATTTCTGCTCGCTCGCCAATGCCAAGTCACTGCCGGTGGCCGACGCCATCACGCGCCGCTTTGACGACCTCGACTACCTGCACGACATCGGCGAACTCGATCTCAACATCTCCGGCTGCATCAATTCCTGCGGCCATCACCACGTCGGCCATATCGGCATCCTTGGCGTGGACAAGGCCGGCGAGGAGTGGTACCAGGTGTCGATCGGCGGTGCGCAGGGCGTTGATGCGTCGCTCGGCAAGGTGCTCGGTCCGTCGTTCGCCCAGGACGAGATTCCCGATGTGGTCGAAAAGCTCATCGACTGCTATATCGCACGGCGTGAAGGCGATGAGGAGCGTTTCATCGACACTGTGCGCCGCATCGGACTGGAGCCATTCAAACAACACGTCTATGCCCGCGCCGCCGATACCGACGCCGTGGCGCTGGCGTGACCAGCCTGACTCGCCTGAGGAGCAAACATGCCCACACTGATCAAGCAGCGTAAACTCACCGCCGATACCTGGAAGCTGCTGCAGGAGGGCGGGATCTTTCCCGCATCCGGGGACGTCATCGTGCCGCTGTCACTGTGGCAGGCCAAGCGCGACGCCCTGATCGCCCGCGTCGGCCGCACCGGTGTATGGCTAAAGCCCGACGACGATCCGGCCGCGCTGGCCACCGACTTTGCCGTGCTGCCGCTCATCGCCGTGCAGTTCCCGGCCTTTACCGACGGTCGCGGCTATTCCACGGCGCGACTGCTGCGCGAGCGCTACGGCTACAGCGGCGAATTGCGCGCCATCGGCGATGTGCAGCGCGACACTGTTTTTTACCTGTCGCGCGTCGGTTTTGACGCCATTGCGCTGCGCGATGGCGAGGACGCGGAGGCGGCGCTCTCCGCGTTCGAGGATTTCACCGAGGCCTACCAGGTCTCGGTGGAGCGGCCGCAGCCCTTGTTCCGGCGCCGGCTGGCGGCCTGATCATGCTGTTTAAATCCTGGTTTGGGTGGAGATGAGCGGCACCGTCTATCTTGTCGGTGCCGGTCCGGGTGCGCCGGACCTCTTGACGCTGCGCGCGGCGCGCCTGCTTGAGGCAGCAGACATCGTGTTCCATGATGCGCTGGTACACCCGGGCACCCTCGCGCTCGCCGCCGGCGCGGAAAAAATCGCCGTCGGCAAACGCTGCGGCAAACACTTGACGGTGCAAAAATTCATCAACAAGCGCCTCGTCGATGCCGCGCAAAAACACACCATCGTCATCCGGCTAAAGGGTGGCGATCCGATGCTGTTCGGTCGCGCGCAGGAAGAAATCGACGCACTGGTGACGGCCGGCGTCGCGTTTGAGGTGGTGCCCGGCATCACCGCCGCCCTCGCCGCAAGCGCGCAAATCGGCACCTCGCTGACGCGCCGCGGCCTGTCGCGCAACGTCGCTTTTGTCACGCCGCGCGTGGGTGACGCCGAACGCGCCGGCGACTGGGCGGCAAGCGCCCTTGCCGCCGACACCGCCGCGATATACATGGGGGCGGGACAGGCGCACATGATCAGCGCGACGCTTGTAGCACGCGGACTGTCCGGCGCCACGCCGGTCGCCATCCTCGAGAACGTCTCGCTGCCGGCCTTTGCCGCGCGCTACGGCACACTCGCAACACTGCCTGCTCTGGCGGCGCAGACCGGCGACGGTCCGGCGCTGATCCTGCTGGGAGAAGTGTTGCGCGAGCGGCTGCTGCAGCAGTCGGCATCCGCCGGCGGCAGGCGGCGCGCCAGCGCCTGAGCGCACGCCCCGCGACCGCAGCCCCGGCGCGTCGCCCGCAGCCTGCATCAACGCCGGCCGGCAACAAAACAATGGCATCATTGCGCCCATTCCACCTCGCCAAGGGGCCCCCATGTCCGGAGGCGCGCATCTCGATCCGTCGAACAAGAAAATCGCCATGTTCATCTCCATCCTCGCCGTGGTACTGGCGTTCTCGGAGACCCTCGGCAAGAGCGCGCAGACGCTGGCGCTGTCGTTGAACATCGAGGCGTCCAATCACTGGGCGTTCTTCCAGGCCAAGACCATCCGCATGACGACGCTGCGTACCGCCGCAGAATCGGCCGAACTGGAACTTGCGCGGGCGAGCAGTGCGCAAGCACGGGAGGCTTTGCAAAAGCGCATCGACGAATGGAAAAAGACCTCGGCGCGTTACGACAGCGAACCCGAAACACAGGAAGGCCGCAAGGAGCTCGCGGCGCGCGCCAAGGCTGCGGAAAAAAGCCGCGACCGCAGCCTCGCCGCCTATCATCACTACGAACTGGCGTCGGCAGCGACGCAAATCGCCATCGTGCTCGTCTCGGCCAAGGTGATCACCGGCGTCGTCGCGCTGATGTGGGGATCGGCGGCGCAGGGCGTTGCGGCGGTGGTGTTCTGCCTGATCGGCTTTTTTGCGCCGCTGTCGGTGCATCTGTTCTAGGGCTAAATTCATAAATCTCCCTCACCCCAACCCTCTCACCGAGAAAGAGGGGGGTATCTCCCTTCCCACGCCGGGAGAAGGGTCGGGGATAAAGGAAAAAGCGCCATCCCCACTATTGAAGCGAGCACTTGAGAAATTCCCACACAGCACGTCATTCCGAGGGCGCAGACCGAGGAATCTGCTGTCAGCGGATAGAAGCAGATCCCTCGTTACACTCGGGATGACAAATCAGCACTCAGGGCATGATCTCTCCACCGTTCGGATGCGGCAGTTGCCCGACCGGTAGATGAAAGGGAACCCCTCGGTTCCCCTTCGACCCCTCCTGACTTCAG
>CAYLPI010000037.1:0-22812 GCA_964385505.1 uncultured Bordetella sp. | reverse complement strand
AAGCTGCCGCACTCAGGGCATGATCTCGCCACCGTTCGGATGCGGCAGCTGCCCGACCGGTAAATGAAAGGGAACCCCTCGGTTCCCCTTCGACCCCTCCTGACTTCAGAAGCTGCCGCACTCAGGGCATGATCTCGCCACCGTTCGGATGCGGCAGCTGCCCGTAGGAGTGGCGCGCTTCGTCCGAAGCCGGGAATGCGCCGCGCAAATGCCCTGCCATCATAGCGTCCCGGTCCGCTACGCTCATGTCGGTGATGGCCTGCGGCCGCTGGATACCGGCGTTGCTGAACAGGATGTCGAGCTGGCCGAGGTCCGTATCCAGCGCCCCGAACATCGCGATCACGTCGGCATCGCGGTGACGCGGCCTCTGCGACGACGCAAAAGCCGCCGTGTGGTGGCGACGCTGCGGGCCTAGGCGCGGATTTCCACTTCAGCCTCGACCTCGACCGGAATGTTGAAGGGCAGCTCGGCCATGCCAACGGCGCTGCGCGCATGGGCGGCAATCTCCGGCCCGAACAATTCAATGATGAGATCGGAAAAGCCGTTGATGACCGCCGGCTGCTGGGTGAAGCCCGGCGCCGAATTGACCATGCCGAACACCCGCGTCCAGGCGCTGATACGGTCAAGGTCGCCCAGCGCGCGACTGAGGCTGCCCAGCACCGACAAGGCCGTCAGCCGCGCCGCGGCATAGCCCTGCTCCACCGTCAGCTCGCGGCCGAGCTTGCCAAGCGGCCCCGCAATCGAACCATCGGCAAGGGTCGGCGCATGACCGGAAATGAAAGCGCGCGTGCCGATGACGCGCACAAACTGAAAAGGCAGCACGACGCCGGCAGGCGCTTGGACGGCTTGGTGCAAGGGCAACCCAAGGGCTGCGAGACGCTGTTCTATTTTTGCCATGGGTTTGCCCTTTCAGGTCGTGGCTGCGGGAGCGCCCGTCAAGCATCGCACTTTTGCGTCCGTTCGGTCGATACCCATCCTCTGCGCTTTCAAGATATTTCCGCAGCCGATTATTGAACTGCACATTGCCACCGTCCACAGACGCGAAGCGATTTACCACGGCTCAATGATGACATCGGCGGCGACCGCAGTCATCAGGGGCCTTGGCGCCGACGGTTATCCGACCGCGGTGGCGCCGATGCTGCGTGTGCGCGGTGCCGGCGCTGCAGGCGCAAGGTGCACCCGCAGGCCGGCGGCTGGAAACGCCCGACTGGCGGCCTTTTCCAGCCACCTGAACACTGTGACTGCGGGCGTTTTGTGTTGCCGAAATCGGCCCTGACACGTGAACACCACGACGTTGCCACCACGGCCCGCCGGGCTGCGGTCTGGCGCGCCGCGGGTCGACGAACTCACGGCAGGCGGGCGGGCGCGGCCCGGCGTCAATATTCAAAAAGCGTTGCGCGCGCACGCAGCCAGAGCAGCGGGTAAGGTACGGTTTCGGTCTGCGCGCGCGGACGGCGCCGCATTGACACATCCGGGGGCGATCAGGCGCGCAGCGCCAAGGGCCGCATCATCTCGTTGTCTTCGTGCTCGAGCACGTGGCAATGCCAGACGTAGCCGGGCGCGGCCGTGGCGTCAAACGGAAATACGCCGCCCGAGGCCGGGGCAAAGCGCACCAGAAAGCGCGTCACCTCGCCCGGATTGGCGCGCAGCGTGTCTTTCCAGCCGCGCTCATTGGCGTCAGGTGCAAGCGGCTTGCCTGACAGGAACTTCGCCAACTGCCGCTTTTCTTTTAGCACCCTGGTGTAGGCCTTGACACGAATCGCTTCGCGATTGAGTGCCTGGAACTGCACCAGGTGCAGGTGAATCGGGTGGCTGTCTTCGGTCAGGTTGACGATCTCCCACAACTCGGTGCTGCCCAGCGCCGGCGTTTCACTCACCGGGTCGGACCAGGCGCGCCCGTCAAGCAACATCTGATGCGGGCCCTTGTGGCCGATATGTTCATCCAGCGTCAGGGTTCGCGTCACAGTCGGCGTGCCGAGCGCGGGTGCTGCCGACAGTTTGGCCGGAATGGCGCTGGTGTCCGCGGCGATGAGCGGCACACTGCGAAATTGCATCACAAGCCCGGTGGAACGCGGATCGGTTTTATCGCCTTTCGGGAAGGGCGCCGCGGCATCATTGCTCATGATGAGGGACTTGCCCTGCGCCAGGCCGGCAAAATCGATGATCACGTCGGCGCGTTCCCCCGGCGAGAGGATCAGCGTCTTGACCTCGACCGGGGCCGGCATGAAACCGCCGTCGGCACCAATCTGCACGAACGGACGCCCGTCCGACAGCCGCAGCCGGAAAAAACGCGCATTGGACCCGTTGAGCAGGCGCAGGCGGTATTTGCGCGGCTCGACGTTCATGTAGGGCCAGGCCTTGCCGTTGACGACAATGGCATCACCGAAGGACTCGGGATTCCAGAACGGATGGACGGCAGGGTCATTGCCGCGCTGCGGATAGCGCAACTGACCTTTGACATCAAAGCTGCGGTCCTGGATGAGGATCTCGCGGTCGTACTCGCCCGCGGGCAGATTCAGCGCGCGTTCGAGTTCGGGTTCGCGCAACAGGTAAAACCCGGCGAGGCCGGCATAGACGGTGATGCGCGTCGCCCCCATGACATGGTCGTGGTACCACAGCGTGCCCGCCGGTTGCGCGTTGGGAAAATCGTGCCACTCGCTGGCAAACGCCACGCCCTTGCGCTCGTAACCGGGCGTGTACCAGGCGTCGGGGTGGCCGTCGCTCTGAGCGTGCACCTCGCCGCCGTGCAAATGCGTGATGATGGGCGCCGGCCCGGCATAGCGCTCACGCGGCCCGCCGCCATGTTGCTGGTGCATGCCCTGCTTCGCCCCGAGCGGGTCGGCCCAATGCAGCGTCTGGTCGATGGGCAGGGACGCGAGGAGGGTTTGCCCCTGCAATTCGTTGCGAAAGCGCACGCGCAAAGGCTTGCCGCGCTCGGCTTCCATGGTCGGCCCCGGATACGTTCCGTCATAACCCCAGAGCAGCGTAGCCGGCAGGTCGGCGTGCAGCTTTTGGCGGAACTCGGTGACGGCAAGATCGAGCGTCGCGCCGGAAATACGCCGCGGCCGCGGCAACTCATCGACGAACTTGCGCAGGCGGTGCGCATCGAGCGCGGCGCCGCTCGCGGCGAACACCGGCGCATACGGCGCAATCAGACTGCCGGCGGCGGCAAGCGCGCCGCTCTGGATGAATTTCCTGCGGGTGAATTGGTTCATGGCGACCTTCCGGATGGTCTGCCGATTCTAGCAGCCGGCATGAGGCGGGCGTCAGACAACGGCCATCCGGTGGCAGCAATCGGCTGGAAAGCCTTATCTGGCGGGGCTTTTTGACTTAGCCTGATTGGGATGAGCTACTAAGCCAAGCAGCCCGCCCGATTCCACTGATACAACGACATTTTCAAAATATATTCCGCGTGCCGACTTGAGCGACTCGTTTTTCTCGGAATTCCGGCGAAACGGCTTCATCAGACCAGTTCAAGCGACTGTGTGCCTTTTGTCTCCATTCGCGACGGCGCCAAGCACCGTATAACGTAGCGCCCACCGGCGCGCCGGGTTTATGGCGCGCGTCCGAGGGCGGTTTAGTTCAACTTGTTTTAGTTGACTTTTAGTTGACAGATTTTCACCTGCCTTTCACGCATTCTGTGCCCACACAATGAAGAACTCCAGCACCGGTGCATAGGCGAAAGGTGTAGTCCAGAGAAAGCCTGGAAACCCCCGCCAGGCGGGTATTTCCAGCCATCGCTGCCGGAAAAAGCCAGCCGCCGTACGATCGCGGCGGCACTAATGGCACAATGGCGCATGGCTAAAAACACATTGCTACGCAAACGCGCCGCGACGCGCGATGACCTTGGACTCACGCCGGCTGAATTCGCCGTGCTGCGCCGGCTCAACACGCCGGAAAAAATCCAGGCTTTCGTCAATGCCATTCCGCACAACTGGGAACTGGGCGGTGAGACCTGCCTGTCGGTGCGCACCGTGCTGCGCGAAAAGCGCGCGCTATGCATAGAGGGCGCCATGCTCGCTGCGGCCGCGCTGTGGGTCAATGGCGAGCCGCCGCTGATCATGGACTTGCGCGCAACGCGCGATTACGACCACATCGTCACCCTCTTCCGGCGCAACGGCTGCTGGGGGGCTATCTCCAAGACCAACGGGCCCTACCTCAGGTGGCGCGACCCGGTGTACCGCAGCCTGCGCGAACTGGCGATGAGTTATTTTCACGAATACGCCAATCGCCGCGCGCAAAAAACCCTGCGCGAATATTCCGCCGGCTTTGACCTGCGCCGCCTCACCCCGGAGCAATGGGTGACCAATCCGAAAAATTGCTGGGATGTGGGCTGGGCCATCGACGCGGCGCGGCATTACCGCATGGTCAGCAAACGCCACGAAAAAACCCTCAGGCTGCGCGACCCGGTGGAGCGCGAAGCCGGCAAGCACCGCGTCCACCATCCGCTCAAGGCCTGAGCCCGCCCCAGGTCACAACTCCCGGCTCCCAGTCCGCGCCCTACTCGGGCTTGATGTTGGCGTCCTTGATGACTTTTTCGTATAAGGCGAGATCGGACCTGAGGACCTCGGCAAAGCGCTCGGGCGTGCTGGTCACCACGTCGATGCCCAGCGGCGTGAGCTTGTCGGCGACGATTTGCGGGTCGCGCAGGATGCGGTTGATCTCCATATTGAGCCTGGCGATGACCTCCTTCGGCGTGCCCTTGGACGCAAAAAAACCGACCCACACGTCCATGCCGTAGCCGGGCGCCGGCACCGCCTCGGCGATGGTCGGCACATCGGGCAGCAGCGGCGTGCGTTTGTTGCTCGCCACCGACAGCGCGCGCAGCTTGCCGCTGCGAATATGCGGCAGCAGCGAGTTGATCGCGCCGATGGTGAAGTCGATTTCACCGGCCAGCAGCGCCGGAACAATGCCGGCGGCGCCCTTGTACGGCACGTGAACGAAACTCGCGCCGGTCATCGATTTCAGCCACTCGGCGCCCAGTTGATGCGGCGAGCTGACGCCCGCAGTGCCGAAGGTCAGTCCCTTTTGACGCGAGCGCGCGAGGGCGATGAAGTCTTTTGCAGTGGCCGCCGGCAGCTCGGCGTTTACGGTCAGCACGAAGGGCACGATGGCGGCGAGCGTGATGGGCTCGAAATCCCTGACCGGATCGAAAGGCAGCTTGCTGACAAAATACTGCTGATAGGCGTGGGAGGCCGAGGCGATGAGGATGGTGTAACCGTCGCCCGGCTGTTTGGCAACGTAGTCGGTGCCGACAATGCCGCCCGCACCCGGCCGGTTCTCGACCAGCACCGGCTGGCCGAGCGCCGGCGTCAGGCGGTCGGCGATGATGCGCGCCAGCACGTCGTTGGCGCCGCCGGTGGTGAGCGGCACGATGATGCGCAGCGGGCGGTTGGGCCAGGCGCCCTGCGCCAAGAGCTCCGATGCGCCGGGGCCGAAGTTGAATACGAGCGCTGCAGCCAGCAGCGCCAATGGCCGAAGCCGGTTGCGAAGTACCTTGATTGCCATCTTTAGTTCCTCCTGGTGTGTGCCGTTCTTCATGCAACAGTGCAACAGTGCAATAGTGCAGGAACGGCCTGCCGCAGCTACGGTGAAATCACGGCAAAGGTGACAAATTTGTCACCACAATCGCCTTGAAACCCCCGTCCGGCGTTCTTTTATAAAAATGAATGTTGTGAAATATCGCTTTTATTACTCTGCCTTGAGGCCCGCCGCCTGCACCACCTTTGCGGTGTTGGCGATGTCTTTTTGCAAGAAGGCGCGAAACTCTTCGGGGGTGCTGGTCGTAAGTTCTGCGCCTTGTGCGACCATGGCTTCGCGCACCGCCGGCAGCGTGAGGGCGCGCAGCAGCGTGGCGCGCACCTTCTCGATCACCGCCGGCGGCGTGCCCTTGGGCACGATGAGGCCGGCCCAGCCGCTGTAGTCATAGCCGGCCACGGTGTCGGCGATGGACGGCATGTCGGGCAACAGCGCGGTGCGCCGCGGCAGGCTGTGGGCAAGCGCGCGCACGCGGCCGCCCCTGACCATGGCCATGGCATTGGGCGCCGGGGTGACATACCAGTGCGTTTCTCCGGCGACGACCGAGGCAATGGCCGGACTGCCGCCCTTGTAGGGCACATGCAGCGACTCAAAGCGGCCGAGCGAGGTGAGCAGCACACCGGCGAGATGGCTAGCCGCGCCCGGACCGGCTGATGCGAAGTTGAGTTTGCCCGGATTGGCGCTGCCGTAGGCGATCAGCTCCTTGACGCTGTTGACCGGCAGCGCCTGGTTGACAATGAGCACATTGGGCAGCACCGCGAACAGCGAAACAAAGGCAAAGTCATTGAGCGGGTCGTAACGCACGGCTTTTTGCAGCAGCGGCGCACTGGCCATCGAACTGGCCGAGGCGACGATCAGCGTGTAACCATCGGGCGCGGCGGCCTTGCCGATGTCCATGCCCAACGTGCCGCCGGCCCCGGCCTGGTTTTCGACGACGATGTTCTGGCCCAGCAACTCGGCCATGCGCGAGGAAAGGATGCGCGCCAGCGTGTCGATGGAACTGCCCGGCGCATTGGGCACGAGCAGGCGCACCGGCTTGACCGGGTAGTCCTGCGCCGGCGCGGCCGTGGCAAAACAGCCGACAAGGGCGCACAGCAATACCCGCGTCAACGACGACACACTTTTGTTCACTTTGACTCCCTCGGCGCTGATTGTCTGTTTTTGATTGCCTGCAGGCGCGAAGCCCGCATGAGCGAAGGCGCAAAATAGCATGGCACGGGCGTTCTGCGGAAATGCGGTATAAATGCAGCCTGCAAAAATGACACCTCTGAATGACACCCCTGGAGAAACGCGCATGCAGTCGCAGTTGATTTCAGGCCTGAGAAGCGTCGAGCTCGGTGTGGCCGATGTGGCGGCGAGCGAGGCGTTCTATACCGCCACCTGGGGCCTGTCGGTCGCGGCACGCGACGGCGATGCAGTCTATCTGCGCGGCACCGGCGCACCACACCATATTTTGTCGCTGCATCCGCACGGCAGTGCAGAACTGCTCGCCGTAACGCTCAACGCCGCCTCGCGCGAGGCGGTCGATACGCTGGCGCAGCGCGTCACCGCGGGGGGCGGCACGCTCGAGTCCGCGGCGGCCGCTATCCGCACACCCGGCGGCGGCTACGGCTTTGCCTTTCGCGACACCGAGGGCCGGCGTTTTTGCATTGTCGCCGGCGACAGCCGCCATGCCGACGCGAAACGCGTCGCCGACCGGCCGGAGCGGCTGGCCCACGTGGTGCTCAATTCAAGCGATGCCGACGCGGCGATGCGTTTTTTTGTCTCGGCGCTCGGCTTCACGCTGTCGGACACCACGCGCATGATGCATTTCATCCGCAGCAACAGCGACCATCACAATATCGCCTTTGCCTTTGCCAAAGAGACCACGCTCAACCACATCGCCTTCATGCTGCCCGACTGGGAGTCGGTGATGACCGGCGGCGGGCGCCTGCGCGACGCCGGCTTTGCCATTGAATGGGGGGTCGGGCGCCACGGCCCGGGTCATAACGTGTTCGCCTACTTCATCGGCCCGGAGGACGTGGTCATCGAATACACCGCCGAGGTGCAACAGGTCGATGACAGCTATGTTGCCGGCAAGCCCGAGGACTGGAAATGGCTGCCCGGACGCGTTGACCACTGGGGTATTTCCGCGCCGCCGTCGCCGCGCCTGAAGGCGGCGCAAACGCGCATCCGCTTCGCGCAGTAACGCGCCGAAGAACACGTTTTACGTTGCAGCGCACCATCGAATCATCGAACCAGAACGATCGAAGCATCGAAAAAATGGCGTCGCCATGCACAGACATGGCACCGCAGCAGCAGGAATCGATAGAATACGCAGCACGAGAGAATAGAAGCGATTTTTTTGATCCAAGGAGGAGTCACCATGTCGTACCAGAAACCAAGCTTGTTGGCCGGGCTGCTCGCCTGTGCCATTGCACTGAGCAGCGGCGCCGCCATGGCGCAGACCATCAAGATCGGCATGGTCAATTCGACCTCGGGTGTGTTTGCAACCCTGGGCGACCAGATCGACAAGAGCGTCAAGCTGTACATGAAAGAGAACGCGGGCAAGCTGCCGCCCGGCGTGAAGGTGGAACTGATCGTGCGCGATGACGGCGGCCCCAACCCGGACAACGCCAAGCGCCTGACGCAGGAACTGCTGACGCGCGACAAGGTGGACTTTCTCACCGGCTTCATCTGGACGCCCAACGCCATGGCGGTGGCGCCGATGATCACCGAAACCAAAACGCCGCTGGTGATCATGAACGCTGCGGCGTCCGTCATCACGACGCGTTCGCCGTATTTCGTGCGCGCCTCGCTGACACTGTGGCAAAGCGGCTACCCGATGGGCGTATGGGCGGCGAAAAAGTACAAGAAGGCCTACACCATGGTCACCGATTTTGCGCCGGGCCATGACGCCGAGACCGCCTTCATCAAGGGCTTCAAGGACGGCGGTGGTGAAATCATCGGCAGCGTGCGCATGCCGATCAAGAACCCCGACTTTGTCGCCTTCATGCAAAAAGCCAAGGACGTCAAACCCGACGTGGTGTTCAACATGGTCACCGCCGGCGCGCCCTCGACGGCCATCCAGAAAGCCTACGGCGACCTCGGCCTGCGCCAGGCCGGCATTCCCTTCATCGGCACCGGCGATTCGGTCACCGAGGAGGAACTGGTCAACATGGGCGACGCACCGCTTGGCTACATCTCGGCCTGGAACTACTCGATGGCTGGCGAGCGCCCGGCCAACAAGGCCTTTGTCGCCGCGTGGGAGCGCGACTACGGCAAGGCGGTGCCGCCGGGCTTTATCGCCGTCGGCGCCTATGACGCGATGGACATGATCTACACCGCCATCCGCGAGCAAAAAGGCAATGTCAACGGCGACCAGACGATGAAGATACTGTCCAACTACAAGAACGCGAACAGCCCGCGCGGTCCGATCTCGATCGACCCGGCGACGCGCGACATCGTGCAGAACATCTACATCCGCGAAACACGCAAGGTCGGCGGCCGTAACATGAACATCGAGATCGACACGGTTTCGAACGTCAAGGATCCGTGGAAGGAGTTCAACAAGCAGTAATGCCGGACGCGGCTTCGCCGCGCCGGATTACGTTTGGGCGATGGGGCGGACGCTTACGCGCCGCACATCGCCCGATGAAAAAAGCGGACTCCGGGTCCGCTTTTTTTTGGCGGTCAGCGTGAGCTCAATGGGACATCAGCACCGGGACGGTCATGTGTTGCAGCATGGTTCTTGTCACGCCGCCGAGGGCGAGTTCACGCAGGCGCGAGTGGCCGTAGCCGCCCATCACCATCATGTCTACGCCAAGGTCGGCGGCACGCGACAGCAACCATGGACCGACCTCCATGCCGCCCGATTCGCTGGCGGCGGCCTCAACCTTGACGCCGTGGCGCGCGAGAAAGAGCGCAATGTCCGCTCCGGGCTGTTTGCCATGGTCGCCGGTCTTGCTCGGATTGACCGCAAACACGGTGACGTGGTCGGCGCGCTGCAACAGCGGCAGCGCATCGGTGACGGCGCGCGCCGCTTCGCGCGTCGCGTTCCAGGCCACCATCACGTTTCTGCCGATGACCGGAAAGGACCCGGCATAGGGTATGACAAGAACCGGCCGCCCGGCGGCGAGCAGCACCTGATCGACGAAATCCGCGCTCATCATCGCCTGCTCTTCTTCCGGGTCGGCCTGGCCCATGACCACCAGGTCGGCATAGCGCGCGTGAAGGGTCAGCACCTCGACCGGATTCTTGTGCGAGACGCGCATCTCTGCGCCGGGCATGCCGGCGCGGGCGCTACGCTCGCCAAAACGCGTGCTCATGGCATCGGACTGCTCGCGCTGCAAGCCTGCCACTCTGTCGTGGAACAGATCGGCACCCATGCGGCTTCGGGCGTAATACGGCAGATCGGGCTGGGCCATGACGTAAAGCCCTGCAAGATGGGCGCCGAAATCGAGCGCAAGGCGCGAAGCGATATCGACGCGCGAATCACAGTGCCTGTCGTCGTCAAGATGGACCAATACGCTCTTGTAGCTCATCGCACTCTCCTCGGGTGACTGACCATCGGTCGGCGCGGATTTGCAGACCGCTACCATGACCGCAGATTGGCAGTACCGGGGGGGTGGCGTTTTGACCAGGATCAAACCGCATCGATTTTTCCGGCCTGGCGCACAAAAAAGCGCCATGCGCCATGCTCCGGAGGGTCAGCGCGCCGTGGTGCCGCTGTCGGGGGTCCAGCCGCCGCCCAGCGATTTCATCAGGTCAACGCTATAGGCGAGGCGCGACTGGCGGTTACGGACCAGCGCGAGCTCGGCGTCATTGGCGCTGCGCTGCGCGTCGAGCACTTCAAGATAGCCGGAATACCCGGCGCTGTAACGCAGGCCGGCGAGACGCAGCGAATTGCGCGCCGCATCGACGCGTGTCTGCAGGTTGGCCTCGGTCGCCGTCGTCTGCTGCACATTGGTCAGCGCATCGGCGACCTCGCGGAACGCCGTCTCCACCGCCTTCTGGTAGCTTGCCGCAGACTGGCGCTGGCGCGCCTCGGCCTGCTCGGTGCGCGCCGCGTACTTGCCCGAGTCGATGATGGGCATCAGCGCGCCAAGTCCGAGCGACCAGATGTTGGCCCCGCTTTTGAGCAGGTTGCTGAATGCCGCGCTTTGCCCGCCGTAGGAGGCGGTCAGCGAGAAGGTCGGCAACTGCGCTGCTTTGGCGACACCGATTTGCGCATTGGCGGCGACCAGGCTTTGCTCGGCCTGGCGTACATCGGGACGGCGATCGAGCAGGGTCGAGGGCAGGCCTGCGGGCGGCAGCGGCGGCAGCGGCATGCTGCGCAGGTCGCCGGCGGCAAGCGTGAGCTCGGGCTTGCCGGAGAGCGCCCCGAGCTGGTGCTCGAGCACGCTGCGCTGGCGTTGCAATTCGGTCAGTTGTATCGCGGCATCGGCAAGGGCGCCCTGCGCCTGGTTGAGTTCGAGGTCGGAGGCAAGCCCGCCGCGCACGCGGCTGCGCACCACGCCAAGCGATTCCTCGCGCGCGGCGCGCGTCTGCGTTGCCACGGCGATCTGCGCGTCGGCCGAGCGCAGCGCAAAATACGCCTGCGTGGTGGCACCGGCGAGGGTGAGGCCGACCACGTCTCTGGCATAGCGCGTGCCGAGGGCCTGCGCGCGCGCGGCTTCTTCAATGCGGCGCAGCCGCCCCCAGAAATCGAACTCGAACGAGGTCGCCGCGGTGAGCCTGAGGTCGGTCCGGAGCACGGCCGCGTTGGCCGGAATGGGGGTCGCAGTCAGCGTGCTGACGCGCGAGCGGGACGCGTTGCCGCCAAGGTCGACCTGCGGCAACAGGCTGGCGCCGGTTTCGCGCAGCGCCGCATCGGCCTCTTCAATGCGCGCGACGGCGACACGGATGTCGGCATTGCGCGTCAGCGCGGTGGCAACAAGATCATTGAGGGTGGGGTCGCCGTAAAGCGTCCACCAGTTTGCCGGCAGCGCGGCGGCCGTGCCCGCTGACTGGCCTGCGTCGGCGTAGGCGCCGGGCAGCGTCAGGTCGGGACGGGCGTAATCAGGGCCGACAGCCGCGCAGCCGGCCAGCATTGTCGCCGAAGTCAGGGCGAGGGCCAAGCCCAAGCTTGGGGCCAGCGATGCAACCGGCTGGTGTTGCGCGCTCACTTGATGCCGCCTTCCGCCGGCGGCGTCGCGTCATCTGCGGGCTTGGGCCGGCGCGCCAGCAGGGTGAAGAAGAGCGGCACGAAAATAGTCGCGATAAAGGTCGCGGCGAGCATGCCGCCGAACACACCGGTGCCCATGGAACGGCGCGCGGCGGCACCGGCACCGCTGGCAAACACCAGCGGCGTGACACCCAGTACGAAGGCGAGCGAGGTCATCACAATGGGGCGAAAGCGCAGGCGCGCCGCGTCCACCGCGGCCTCGATCGCGGGCTTGCCGGCAAGCAAGCCCTGCTGCGCGAACTCGACAATGAGAATGGCGTTCTTGGCCGCAAGGCCGATCAGCACCACCAGACCGATCTGGAAGTAAATGTCGTTCTCCATGCCGCGCAGGTACACGTATCCGAGCGCGCCGGCGATGGCGAAGGGCACGGCCAGCAGCACCGCCGCAGGCAGGCGCCAACGCTCATACAGCGCCGCCAGGATGAGATAGACCATCACCAGCGCGAAACCGAAGGCGAACACCGAGGCACTGCCGGTGCGCTTTTCCTGGTAGGCCTGGCCGGTCCAGGCAATGGCATAGCCCTCGGGCAGCGTCTTCGCAGCGACCTCTTCAACCGCACGTATGGCGTCGCCCGAACTGACGCCGGGCTTACCTGAGCCGACCACCTTGGCCGCGATGAAGCCGCTGAAGCGATCGAGTTGCTCCGGACCGACCACACTGCGGGTGCTGATGATGGCCTTGAGCGGAATCATCTGGGCGCTCGAGGCGGAACGGACAAACACATTGCCAAGGTCTTCGGGCTGCGCGCGGTAGGCGGCGTCGGCCTGCATCAGCACACGGTAGGTGCGGCCAAACTTGTTGAAGTCGTTGACATAGAGCGCGCCCATGGTGCTTTGCAAGGCGTCGAACACATCGGTGATGGGCACGCCGAGGGCGAGCGCCTTTTCGCGATCAACCTCGACCAGCAACTGCGGCACCGAGGGCCGGAAAAAAGTGTTCACGCCCTGCAACGAGGGGTGCTTTTGCATCGCGCCGACAAACTCCTGCACCACCGCCGACAGCTTTTTCGGGTCGGCGTCGCCGCGGCCCTGCACGAACACCTCGAAGCCGCCGGCCGCACCGAGGCCGCGGATGGCCGGGGGATTGAAGGCGAACGCGATGCCGTCGGTGAGTGTGGCACCCTTTTTTGAAATGTCGCCGACAACCTGTTGCGCCGTCGCCTCGCGCGCATTCCAGGGCTTGAGCGGCACGAACATGGTCGCGGCATTGGTCTTGTTGCCGCCGCCGATCAGGTCGAAGCCGGTGATGACGAACATGTTCTCGATCGCCGGGTTGGTGGTCACCATCTGACGCAATTGCTCGCCGGTGACCCCGGTACGCTGCAGCGTTGCTCCGTCGGGGAGCGAGACCGAGGTAAAGACATAGCCCTGGTCCTCGGGGGGGACAAAGCTGCCGGGAATGCGCATGAACATCCACGCCGACAGCGCCAGCACACCGATGAAAATCAGCAGCGACACAAAACGCCGGCGCAGCGAGAAATTGACGCCGCCGAGAAAGCCCGCGGTGAAACGGGCGAAACCGGTGTTAAAGGGCGCGAACAGGCGCGAGCCATGTTCGCCCTTTTTGAGCAGCACCGCGCACAGCGCCGGGGTCAGCGTCAGCGCGGTAAAGCCCGAGATCACCACCGATATCGCCACCGTGACGGCGAACTGCTTGTACAGCTGGCCGGCGATGCCGCCAAGAAAAGCCACCGGCACGAACACCGCGCACAGCACCAACACAATGGCGACGATGGCGCCGGAGACCTCGCGCATGGCCTCGATCGACGCCTCTTTCGCGCCCATGCCCTGCTCGCGCATCAGGCGCTCGACGTTCTCCAGCACCACGATGGCATCGTCAACGACAATGCCTATGGACAGCACCATCGCGAACAAAGTCAGCGTGTTGATCGAAAAACCGAACATCCACAGGCCGGCGAAGGTGCCGATGAGGGACACCGGCACCGCAATCATCGGGATCAGCGTGGCGCGCCAGGACTGCAAAAAGAGGTACACGACCAGCACCACCAGCAGCGCCGCCTCGAGGATGGTCTTCACCACCTCTTCGATCGACGACTGCACGAAGCGCGTGGTATCGAACGGAATGAGGTAATCGACGCCCTTCGGAAACGTCAGCTTGGCCTCGCTCATGCGGGCCCGCACGGCGTTGGCAACACCGAGTGCATTGGCGCCGGACTGCAGGAACACCGCCAGGCCGATGGCGGGGCGGCCGTTGAGGTTGTTGAAAGAATCGTAGTTCTGCGCGCCGAGCTCGATCCGGGCGACGTCCTTGAGCTTGAGCGCGCCGGCCGGGCCGGCGCCGCGCACGATGATTTCGCCAAACTCCTCGGGATCGATGAGACGGCCGCGCGCGGTGACGGTGTAGACGAGCCTTTGTCCCTCGAGTGCCGGTTCGGCGCCGACTTTGCCGGCGGCGAACTGTGCGTTTTGCGCGCGGATCGCCGCAGCGATGTCGGTCGGCGTCACACCGAGCTGGGCCATGCGGTCGGGCTTGAGCCAGACGCGCATCGAATAGTCGCGTGCGCCAAACACCGAGACGTCGCCAACGCCGGGCAGGCGTTTGAGGTCATCGACGATGTTGAGGCTGCCGTAGTTGGACAAGAACAATGCATCGCGGCTGGCATCCAGCGAGGTCAGCGTCGCCACCAGCAGAATGTCATTGGAGCGCTTTTGCACGATGACGCCGTTGCGACGCACCTCATCGGGCAACCGCGGCAGGGCGATTTGCACGCGGTTATTGACGTTAAAGGTGGCCTGGTCGATGTTGGTGCCCACCTCGAAGGTGGCGGTGATGGTCAGCGTGCCGGTGGAGGCGGAGGTGGAGCTGAAGTACAGCAGGCGCTCGACGCCCGACAACTGCTCCTCTAAAGGCGCGGCAACCGATTTGGCCAGGGTTTCGGCGCTGGCACCGGTGTAATTGGTGGTGATCGTTACGGTGGGCGGCGCAATCTCGGGATACTGCGCAATCGGCAGCACCTTGGCGGCGACGAGGCCGGCGATGACAATGATGATGGCGATGACGCTGGCAAAAATCGGCCGCTCAATAAAGAATCGGGACATGCTTTGTCCTCAGCCGGCTTTGGCCGGGGCAGGCGCCGGCGCGGCCGGGGCCTTGCCAGGTTGCCCGGGGGTGCCGGGAGTGCCAGGCGCACCAGGCGCCCCTGGTACCCCGGGCAGGCGCTCCTGCACCGCCATGCCGGGCCGGATGCGCAGCAAATTGTCGACGATGACCTTGTCGCCGTCGGCGAGGCCCTTTAGCACCACCCAGTCCTTGCCCGACCAGTTCGCCGTTTCGACCGGCCGCGCCGCAGCCTTGCCCTCGGCGCCGACCGTCCAGACAAAACGGCCCTGGTCGTTTTGCAGCACCGCCGTCTGCGGTACCAGGAATGCGTCGCGCTCACCGGTGAGCACCTGGGCGCGCGCAAACTGGCCGGGCAGTAGCGCCAGCCCCGGATTGGAAAACTCGGCGCGCAATTGCACCGTGCCCAATCGCGCGTCCATGGTGGACGCGGTGAAGTTGAGACGGCCGTTGGCCGCCAGTACGCTGCGATCGGGCCGGATCAGCCGGACTTCCGCCTTTTTCGGGGAGCTGCGCAGCAGTGCATACTCGGCCTCGGAAAAGGAAAAGCGCACCCAGATCGGATCACTCTGCGACAGCGTCGTCAGCAAGGCGCTGTCGGTGCCGGCCGTGACTAGGCTGCCCTCGGAACGCTGTGCGCGCCCGCTGACCCCGCCTATGGGCGCGGTCACTGCGGTGTAGGACAGATTGAGTTCGGCTTCACGCACCCTCGCCTCGGCCGACATCAGCGTCGCATCCGACTGCTTCAGCGTTGAGGTGGCGTCGTCGTACTCTTTCTGGCTGATGGCCTTTTCCGAGGCCAGTTGTTTGAGCCGCGTCGATTCGCGACGGGACTGCTCGTTTTTTGCCCGCTCCTGTTCCAGCGCCGCCCTTGTCTGGGCCAGCGCGATTTCAAACGGCGCGCGGTCGATCTGGAACAGCACGGCGCCCGCGCGCACGGTGTCCCCCTCCTGGTAAAGCCGCTTTTGCACGATGCCGGAGACGCGGGCGCGTATTTCCACTTCGCGCGAACCCTCGGCCTGTCCCACCGCCTCGATCAGCACCGGCAGGCGCTGTTTGGTCGCTTGCAGCATCGCCACCGGCAGCGCAGCGGCCGGTGTTGGTGCGGGTGCGGCACCCTGCCCGCCCTGCCCTCCCGGACCGCAAGCCGCGAGCAGTATCGCCGTGCCTGCCACCGCAAGCAGCGCGGCAAGCCGCCGGTTCAAGTAGGCGACCGGGGAGAACACAGAAAAAAGGAAGGCCATGGAAACATCATCCGTCTGGTCGTTGGGGGCGAAGCGCACGATGGTCGGGCGGAACGCACGCAACCGGGGCGGCGACGCGCTTGCGCCTTCAGCGGCGTGTAAACGAGTGCTATACTACATACATACGCTCATGAATGTAAAGCAAACCCGGTGCCAGCCGGGTTTGCCGAAGCGTTGCGTACACACTTATAAGCCAAAAGGCGGCAATGGCCAGACGCACCAAGGAAGAGGCGCAGGAGACGCGTCACCACATTCTCGACACCGCCGAGCAGGTGTTTCTCGAGAAGGGTGTGTCGCGCACCTCGCTTGCCGACATCGCCGGCGCGGCGGGTCTGACCCGCGGCGCGATTTACTGGCATTTCAAGAACAAGGCGGACCTGTTCCAGGCCATGATGGACCGCGTCGTGCTGCCGATGGAACTGCTGGCAAGGACGGGCGGCGGGCCGGACACCGAAGATCCGCTCGCCCTCGTGCGCGACAGCGCACTGTCGGTGCTGGACCAGATCACCCGCGACCCGCAATGCCAGCGCGTGTTTGAAATCTGCTGCCACAAGGTCGAGTACGTCGATGAAATGCTGCAACTACGTGAACGGCATATCGACTGCCGCGGTGAGTTCCTCGGCCATATCGAGCGCGGCCTGCGCAATGCAGCGAAAAAAGGTTTGCTGGCTGCGGCTGTGAATCCGCGCCACGCCGCCATCGGCCTGCATGCGCTGGTTGACGGCCTGATCATGAACTGGCTGCTCGATCCGAGTTATTTTCCGCTCGCCCGCGCCGCAAAACCGCTCATCGACAGTTACATTGACGGCCTGCGGACACGCGCCGCAGTTGCGCCGCACCGGCCGCGGGTGCGCACCCCTGCGCGCCAGCCCGTCACGACATCTGCAACAGTGCAGCGGCGCCGGCGTATCTCCCGCCCCTGAACCGGGCGCTGCCGCCCATCTGATGCGACGGCAGGTTCGGGCGGGACGGCTTTACGAGCCCTGCGCCCAGCCGCCGCCCAAAGCCTTGAACAAATCGGCAATCGCCGCCCGCTGCGCGCGCAGGCTGTCGGCGCGGCTTTGCTCGGCGGCGAGCAGGTTGCGCTCGACATCGAGCACATCGAGCTGACTTGCCATGCCGTTGTCGTAACGCAGTTTCGCCAGGCCGAGCGCCCGGCGCAGTGCCACGGCGCGCTGGTCTTCGGCATCGAATTGTTGGCGAGTCCTGGTCTGCGCGACGATGGCATCGCGCACTTCCCTGAAGGCGTTCTGGATCGCCTGCCGGTACTGCGCCAGAGCCTGACGCTCGCGCGCCTCGGCGGCATTGACGCCCGCCTCCAGCCTGCCGCCCGCGTAAATCGGCTGGGCTATCGCCGCAGCCAGAGACCACAGCCCGGCGGGTCCTGAGAAGAGGTTGCTCAGCACAGCACTCTGGCTGCCGAGCAGGCCAGTCAGCGAAATCGACGGGAACATGGCGGCCCGAGCCGCGGCGATGCGCGCATTCTGCGCAACGATGCGCTGCTCCGCCTGCACCAGGTCGGGTCGGCGCAGCAGCAGCTCGGAGGGCAGGCCGGTCGGCACCACCAGCGCCGGCGGCTCACCGCCCGAACCGCTGGTGCGTGTGATCGCCCCCTCGTAAATGGCCCTGGGACTGCGACCTAGCAGCACGGCGAGCGCGCTCTCCTGCTGGCTGCGCTGGCGCTCGAGCACGGGCAGTTGCGCGCTCGCCGCCGCGACCTCGGCCTCGATCTGGCGATAATCGAACTCGGAAATCGCACCGACGTCGAGGCGTTTTTTCTGCAAGCCCAGCGACTCTGCGCGCGATGCGAGCGAGCGGCGGTTGGCGGCGATCTGCTCATCGTAGGCACGCAACGCAAAGTAGGCTTGGGCGACGTCGGAAGCGAGGGTGATGCGCACCGTCTCGCCTGCCGATTCGCTCGCCAGCAGGTCGGCGCGCGCCGCGGCGGTGGCATTGCGCAGCCGCCCCCACAGATCGAGCTCGTAGGACACGCTGAGCGCGGCGCGATAATCGTTGTACTCGCGCGGAACGCCGGGAAAGGATGTGGCGGTGCTGCGCGAATTTTGCTGCCGGCTGCGGTTGAATCCGGCTTCGACAGTCGGTGCCTGGTCGGCCCGGGCGAGGCCCACCTGGGCGCGCGCTTCATCGACCCGGGCCACCGCCAGCGTCAGGTTGGCATTGCCGGCCAGCGCCTCCTCGACCAGACGGTCGAGCGCGGCGTCACCGTAAATCTTCCACCATTGGCCGCCGGCTGCAGCGGTGCCGGCCGGTGCGGCCCAGGCGGCGGGAAGATCGACGGCGGGACGCACGTAATCGGGCCGGGCGGCGCATCCGGGCAGCAGGACTGCGCCGGTCGATAGTACAAGTGCGACAGATATGCGCTCAAGCATTTCCGTCCTCCTTTTGTTTCGGCGCCACATGCGGGTTTTGCACCGATTGCGTCATCAGCGTCTTGTGATGATCGATCTCGGTCCGCAGTTCGGTGGTCGAGCGCTTTTCGCCCAGCCGCCTGTCGGTGATGACCTTGAAGAACATCGGCACGAAAAAGATGGCGAGGAAAGTCGCCGCGAGCATGCCGCCCATGACGCCGGTACCGACCGATTGGCCGGCGCCGGCGCCCGACGAGAAAGCCAGCGGCACGACACCGAGAATGAAGGCGAGCGAGGTCATCAGAATGGGACGGAAGCGCAGCCTTGCCGCCTCCAGCGCCGCAGCCGAAGCCGACAGCCCTTCATGCTGCTTCATCGACGCGTACTCGACGATCAGGATGGCGTTCTTCGCGGCAAGGCCGAGCAGTGTCACCAGGCCGATCTGGAAATACACGTCATTGGTCATGCCGCGCAGCCACACCGCGGCGAGCGCGCCGAAGGTGCCGAAGGGCAGCGCCAGCATCACCGACATCGGCAATGACCATTTTTCGTACTGCGCCGCAAGGATCAGGAACACCATGATCGCCGCCAGCATGATGGCGAGGCCCGAGGTGCCGCTGGATTTTTTCTCCTGAAAGGACGCACCGCCCCAGTCAAAGCTGAAATCGGCAGGCAGCACCTCTTTCGACAGGCGCTCGACTTCGGCAATGGCCTGTCCCGAGGACACGCCGGGCGCGCCCTGACCGAACAGCTTCACCGCCGGCAGGTTGTTGAAGCGGTCAAGCGAGTCCGGGCCGGAAGAAAAGCGCACGCTCGCCAGCGCCCTGAGCGGAATCATCTCGCCCTTGTCGGAACGGACATAGACGTCGCCGATCGAATCGGGGCGTTTGCGAAATGAGGGCTCGGCCGACATCAGCACCTGCCAGGTACGGCCGAAGCGGTTGAAGTCGTTGACATAGTAATTGCCCATGGTCGCCGACAGGGTTGCGAACAGGCTGTCTATGGGCACGCCCAGCGCCTTGGCCTTGTCCCGATCAACATCGACCGCCAATTGCGGCACGCTGGCGCGCCACAGGGTCTGCACACCACCGAGCATGGGATCGCTGTTGGCTTTTTGCAGGAACTGCCCCATCACCTCGGCCAGCCGCTGCGAGCCGCCCTCGCCGCGATTCTGGATGTAATACTCGAAACCACCGGCATTGCCGAGGCCGAATATGGGCGGCGGGTTGAAGGCGAGAACCAGCGCTTCCTTGATGTGCGCGGATTTGAAGAACAATTCACCAACGAGCTGCTTCGCCGTGACCTTGCGCTCGTCCCAATGCTGCTGCGTGACGAATATGGTCGCCGCGTTGTTACGATAGCCGCCACCGAGGAAATCGAAGCCGGTGAAAGCGATGGCGTCGCGATTGGCCGGATTGGACTTGATGATGTCGAGCACTTCGCGCACCACCTTGTCGGTGCGTTCGAGCGTGGCGCCATCGGGCAGGATCACCGCGCCGATGTAATAGCCCTGGTCCTCATCGGGCACCAGGCTGCCCGGTGTGCTGCGCCACAAACCGGCGGTAATCGCCACCATCGCGGCAAACAGCACCAGGCCGATGCCGCCGCGGCGGATCATCCAGCCCACGCCGTTGGCGTAACGCCCGGTGACGCGCAGGAACCAGCCGTTGAACCAGGTGAAAAAGCGCCCCGGGGCGCGGTGCTCGCGTTTCAGGATCAGCACGCACAGCGAAGGCGTCAGCGTCAGCGCGACCATGCCGGAGATCACCACCGCGATGGCTATGGTCACCGCGAACTGGCGGTACAACTCGCCGGTGAGGCCGCCAAGGAAGGCGATGGGCACGAACACCGCGCACAGCACCAGCACGATGGCCACCACGGGTCCCGTCACCTCGGTCATGGCCTTGATCGCCGATTCACGCGCCGACAGGTGCTCTTCGTGCATGATGCGCTCGACGTTCTCGAGTACGACGATGGCGTCATCGACGACGATGCCGATCGCCAGCACCATGCCGAACAGCGTCAGCGTGTTGATCGAATAGCCGAGCAGGTACAAGCCGGCGAAGGTGCCGATCAGCGATACCGGTACCGCGGCAAACGGGATCAGCGTCGCGCGCCAGTTCTGCAGGAACAGGAACACCACCAGAAACACCAGCAGCATCGCCTCGCCCAGTGTCTTCACCACTTCACGTATGGACACGGCGACAAAACGCGTGGTGTCGTACACCGCCGCCTGGTTGATGCCATCGGGAAAGCGCTCGGCCATGCCGGCCATCGTCTTGTTGACGGCGTCGGCGACATCAAGCGCGTTGGCGCCCGGCTGCAGGAAAATACCGACCAGCACGGCGGATTTGCCGTTGACGCGACCGATGAAGTCGTAATCCTTGGAGCCGAGCTCGACGCGGGCGACGTCCTTGAGGCGCAGCGTGGTGCCGTTGGCATTGGCACGAATGATGATGTTCTCGAACTCGCGCGCATCGGCAAGCCGGCCCTTGGTCGTCACCGTATAGACGAGCTCCTGCGGTCCGCCCGAGGGCGACTGGCCGACCTTGCCGGCGGCAAACTGGGCATTCTGTTCGTTCAGCGCGGCGATCAGGTCTGAGGGCGTCAGCTTGAGCTGGGTCAGCCGGTCGGGCTTGACCCAGATGCGCATGGCGTAATCCTTGGCGCCAAAAATCTGCACGTTGGTGGTGCCTGAAATGCGCTTCAACTGGTCGAGCACGTTCAGCGTGACGTAATTGCTGATGAACAAGTCGTCATAGCGCCCGTCGGGTGAGGAAAAGGCAATCACCTGCAAAAATGACGACGAGCCCTTTTCAACACTTACACCGAGACGGCGCACTTCCTGCGGCAAGCGCGCCTCGGCCTGCTTGACGCGGTTATTGACGTTGAGCGCGGCTTTGTCGATGTCGGTGCCGATATCGAACGTCACCTGGATCTGCACCACGCCGTTGGACGAGGAGTTCGAGCTCATGTAGAGCATTTTTTCCACGCCGTTGATCTGGTTCTCCAGCGGCGCGGCGACGGTCTGCTCCAGCACCGAGGCGGACGCGCCGGGGTAGGTTGCGGTAACGGTCACCACCGGCGGGGCGATTTCCGGATACTGCGCGATCGGCAGCACACGCATCGCGGCGAGCCCGGCGATCACGACAAAAATAGAGAGCACCACCGCGAATATGGGGCGGTCTATGAAAAAACGCGAAAACATGGCGCGCCCCCTCAGCTCTTGGCCGGCGCTTTGCCCGCGCCCTCGCCGGATTTGGCGGGCGCCGCGGGCGCACCCGGGGAACCTTTCGCAGCATTCGGATCGGCGATGCGCACCGGCGCGCCGGGGCCGATTTTCATCACGCCGTCAACAATCAGCTTGTCGCCGGCCTTGAGGCCCGAGTTGATTATCCAAGCCTCGCCAGCCCAGTCGCCCACGCTGACCGGCCGTATTTCCGCCTTGCTCTCTGCGTTGACGAGGTAAACAAATTTGCCCATCGGGCCGTCAAGCACGGCGCGTTGCGGCACCAGGATGGCGTCGGGGCGCTGCGCACCCTTGAGCGTGACCCGCACATACTGGCCCGGACGCAGCAAGCCGGCGCCATTGGGCAGTTCGGCACGGGTCTCGCTGGTGCCGGTGTTGCCCGAGACGCGCACGTCGGCGAAATTGAGCTTTCCCGACCGGGCGTAGTTCACGCCGTCGGCAAGCTTGATGGTGACCTCGAACTGCCCGTCCTTGGGCAGTACCAGCCGGCCGGCCTCGGATTCGCGCACCAGCTTCAGGCGCTCCTCGTCGGGAATGCCGAACAGCACGTAGATGGGGTCGATCTGCGACACCGTGGTGAGCAGTACATCAGGGCCGGACACGTAGGTTCCCTCCGAACGTTGCGCGCGGCCGGCAATGCCCGATACCGGCGCTTCGACCCGGGTGTAACCAAGGTTGAGACGCGCATCGGCGAGGTTGGCGCGCGCGGTTTTCACATCCGCATCGGTCACCTGCTCGGCGGAAGCCGCATCGTCATAATCCTTCTGGCTGGCGGCCCTGGCTTCGTACAAGGGCTTGAGGCGCTGGGTGTTGCGCCTGGCCTGGGCCAGTTTCGCCTCGGCGCTGGCGACGGCGGCCTCGGCGCGTGCCAGCGCGACCTCGAAGGGCGCAGTGTCGAGGCTGAACATCGATTCGCCCCGTGTGACACTGCCACCTTCGCGGTAATTGCGCTTTTGCAGGATGCCGGTGACGCGTGCGCGCACTTCCACTTCGCGCGAGCCGGCGGTCTGTCCGACGTATTCGAAACTCGCCGGAACGCTCTTTGTTTCGACGCTGACCACGGCCACCTCGGCCGGCGGCATGCCGCCGGGCGGCGGGGACCCTGTCGGCTGGCAGCCACTCAACAG